>ONSD01000064.1 GCA_900320385.1 uncultured Bacteroidales bacterium | reverse complement strand
TGGGCACCATTCGCTAAAATGGCACCCATCCGAGTTAATTCTCTGTATTTCAGTCAGTTAAGCCCCTAATACTCTTCCTCGTTCCAGAAGAAGTCATCTTTGGTCGGGTAGTCGGGCCAGATATCTTCGATGGCTTCGTAGATTTCGCCGTCTTCTTCGAGTTCCTGAAGGTTTTCTATAA
Organism: uncultured Bacteroidales bacterium; assembly: GCA_900320385.1. Classification (GTDB taxonomy): domain Bacteria; phylum Bacteroidota; class Bacteroidia; order Bacteroidales; family UBA932; genus Cryptobacteroides. The sequence continues at coordinate 9,701 of ONSD01000064.1, read as the reverse complement.
CCTCTTCGGGAGCACCGGAGCGGTTTGCGTAATCGATGAGTTCGTCTTTAGTGGCCGGCCACGGGGCATCGTCCAGAGCGCTGGCAAGTTCCAAAGTCCAAAACATAGTAACAGTCGTTTTAAGAATTTGCGCAAATATAGATAATTTTTCTATTCTGCAAGGGTCTTCTCTCTTTTTTTAAAGAGATAGTTTTTTGCTACCTTTGCATACTGAAATTCATAACCATGGCATACCAACGTACAGACGAATACGACCCCGTTGTCACAGAGCGTATTGCCGCTCATGTAAAAGAGATTCTGGGCCTTCTGGGAGAGGATCCTGAACGCGAAGGGCTCCTGAAGACCCCCGAACGCGTAGCTAAATCGCTCCAGTTCCTCACCAAGGGTTATCAGCAGGACGGCAAGTACATCGTCAAGCAGGCCGTGTTCGAAGAAAAGTACCGGCAGATGGTGCTGGTAAAGGACATTGACCTTTATTCGACCTGCGAGCATCACCTGCTGCCCTTCATAGGAAAATGCCATGTAGCCTATATTCCCGATGGTAAAATCACAGGTCTCAGCAAGATAGCCCGCGTCGTGGAGACCTACGCCCGCCGGCTCCAGGTCCAGGAAAGGCTCACGGTCCAGATCCGCGACTGCATACAGGAAGCGCTTCATCCCCTCGGTGTCGCGGTCGTTATAGAAGCCCGCCATACCTGCATGCAGATCAGGGGTGTCGAAAAGGACAATGCAATTACCACGACATCAGCCTTCTCCGGCTCTTTCCTGAGTTCGGCACGCACCCGCAACGAGTTCCTGAATCTGATAAGACATTAAATAAAGAGGCGTGTCCGAAGGGGACCACGCCTCTTTTCCTATGCTGAGGGCTCTGCTAAAGCAGGGCCTTTTTCCATGCTTCGAAGTTGGCCTGCTCGGGAGCCGCGGCAGCGTTGTCGGAATTGATGACGCTCTCGATGAAGCCAGCGAGGGAGGCGAGGATGCCTGCCTTTTCGACATCGTTGAATCCGCTGACAAGGGCCTTGGTGTCGGCTACTACCTGATCCAGGCTGAGGCTCTTTGTGAGGTAAGCCTCAATGTTGTCCCTGACTTCGTTGACATCGCCGAAGTTGCCGAGCTTGGCAAGGAAATTCTCGATGAAGTTCTTTTCCTGAACATTGTACTGGCCGTCAGCCTTTGCGAAGAAGAGGCCGGTTTCAGCCATGAGGTTGATTACCTGTTCTATTTTCTGGGTATCCATAAGTCTGTTATTTAGAAGCGTTGGCCATACCGATTACTGAAATGACGCTCTTGGCGAGGTCGCCGATGTCCATGCCGCTGGCCTTGGGCTGGGATTTGCTGCCTCCGAGGACTTTGCCGAGGACATCGGTGATAGTAGAGGAATTGATACCGCTGGACGATCCTCCCATCTGCCCGAGCACTATGCTTGTGAGATCTCCGAGATCACCGGGAATGCCGGTGTTGACCGTTTGCGCCTGCTTTTGAGCCTTGGCGTTCTTGATCTTCTTGGTAATAGCATTCACGGCTGCTGCAGCCGCTGCGGCGGTGGCGGCCTTTTTGATGGCGCTACCGGCACCTGAGGAAGAGGAACCACCTCCGATTACGCTGGTGGCTGCCTGTGTGAGAATGTTTTCTAGAAGTCCCATTTTGTGGTAGTTTTAATGTATTTTCCCGAAAGGTAACAAAAATATCCCAATTATTCGCATACATTTTTTGTATATTTGCACAAATATAAACTTATATGAAAAGGATATTTCTTGCTCTCGCATCTGCGGCATTGTGCATATGCGCTTCAGCACAAACTGTTAAAATCCACGAAAAAGCCAAAGACCAACCGGTGATTCCTGCCGAAATCTACGGCCAGTTCTCAGAACATCTCGGCCGTTGCATCTACGACGGTATCTGGGTGGGCAAGGATTCATCCATCCCGAATATCAACGGCTACCGCAAGGACCTTGTGGAAGCGCTCAGGGAACTCAAGGTTCCCGTGCTCCGCTGGCCGGGCGGCTGCTTTGCCGACGAGTACCATTGGCGTGACGGCATAGGCCCTCAGGAAAAGCGTCCCACCATGATCAACAGCAACTGGGGTGGGACCATCGAAGACAATTCGTTCGGAACGCACGAATTCCTGGATTTCTGCGAGATGCTGGGAATTGAACCTTACATCTCCGGCAATGTAGGTTCCGGCTCGGTCGAAGAACTTGCCAAGTGGGTTGAATACATGACCGCGAAAGACGGTACCATGGCCGACGAGCGCAAGGCAAACGGCCGCCAGGAACCCTGGAAGGTGAAATATTTGGGGGTAGGCAACGAGAGTTGGGGCTGCGGAGGCTGCATGCGTCCCGAGTTCTATGCCGACATGTACCGCCGTTACCAGACCTATTGCAGGAATTTTGACGGTAACCGTCTGTTCAAGGTCGCAAGCGGAGCTTCCGACTATGACTACGACTGGACCGAGGTCCTCATGAAGGGTGCGGGCAAGAATATGGACGGCCTTTCGCTCCATTATTACACCTGCATGACCTGGTCCGGCAGCAAGGGCAGCGCCCTGCAGTTCAATGCCGACGAGTATTACAACACCCTGGGCAAGGCGGTGGAGATTGAGCCGGTGCTCAGGAAGCACGAAGCTATTATGGACAAGTATGATCCCGAGCGCAGGGTAGCCCTCCTCCTTGACGAATGGGGAACCTGGTGGGACGTGGAGCCCGGCACCAATCCCGGCCACCTTTATCAGCAGAATACCATGCGCGACGCCATGGTCGCGGCTCTCTCGCTCAACATCTTCAACGCCCATACCCAGAGGCTCAAGATGGCCAATATCGCCCAGATAGTGAATGTGCTCCAGAGCATGATACTCACCAAGGGCAATGAAATAGTCCTTACTCCCACATATCACGTTTTCCGCATGTACAAGGCGTTCCAGGACGCGACCTTCGTTCCGGTGGATTACAGCGCCTTCGAGGTGGAATCCCCGTCAGGAAGGAAATATCCCGGCCTGAGCGTCTCCGCGGCCCGTTCGGAAGACGGCGCCCTTCACATCGCCCTGGTCAATACGTCCCTCGACTCCGCCCGCGAACTTGAGCTGAGTTTCGACGACCTGGCAGTGTACTCCGCAGGCAACTCCCGCAAGGTGGCCAAGAAGGTCCTCGTCCACAAAGTCTCCGGCGAAATCCTCCGCGGCCCGGGCAAGGGCCTTGCATCGGCCGCCGCATTCAACGACTTCGGACATCCCGATGACGTCCGTCCTGCTGCCTTCACCGACTTCAGGACAGAGAAGGGCAATGTCCTCAAAGTAAAACTCCCGGCAGCAAGCATTGTAACCCTGGTAATAGAATAATGGCAGACAATTATCTCGAAAAACGATACGAGGAAGTGTTTGAGAATCCTCGTCCCAAGGTAGTCCGTCAGGGCGGCCCGTCGCTCGATTCGCTGTTCGTAAAGAACCGCAGCGTCAGAGGTTTCGACCAAAGCCGTGTGGTAAGCGAAGCCGAACTGCTGGACATCATAGGCGTGAATCCGGCGATCGCGTCATCCAAGAACATGCAGGCCCTTCGTTTCCATCCTGTCACAAAGGACACCGGCGCCGGAAAGGTGAACGCCAACATCAAGATGGCGGCCCTGTTCCGCAAGCATCAGGCTACAGCGGCTATAAAGGAGAATTTTCCCAGCCTGCCGCTTCCGGGTACCGAACCCGAAGCGTTCGTCATCATCTGTTCGACCGTGGACGAGAGCCCTTCGCTGTTCATAGACCTCGGCATCTCGCTGCAGAGCATGAGCCTCAAGGCCGTGGAGATGGGTTTGAACTGCCTGATGATACGTTCCATCAACCGCCCCGGCCTCGAAGAAGCATTCGGCCTCGAGCATGTGGTTGCGGTACTCGCGGTCGGGAAGTCAGCCGAAAAGATCTATCTCGTACCCACCGACGGCAAGCAGAAGCTCTCGCAGCAGCCTGAAGAGGCCGCTCCGCTCGACTACTTCCGCCGCGACGGTATCCATTACGTACCCAAACTGCGTCTGGAAGACATATTGGTTTAATTCTGAAAATGAAGGGAATAGTCCTTGCCGGAGGATCCGGCACACGCCTTTATCCTATAACCAAAGGCGTCAGCAAGCAACTGCTGCCCATATACGACAAGCCCATGATCTATTATCCTGTCAGCACCTTGATGCTGGCGGGAATCAGGGATATATTGATAATTTCCACTCCGACCGACCTCCCGGGCTTCAAGCGCTTGCTGGGGGACGGCAGTGAAATCGGTGTAAGGTTTTCCTATGCCGAACAGCCTTCACCCGACGGCCTGGCACAGGCTTTCATAATAGGGGAGGAGTTCATCGGAAACGACTGCGTATGTCTGGTGCTGGGTGACAACATCTTCCACGGGAACGGTTTCACTTCGATGCTGAAGGCCGCTGTGGATACGGCCGAGCACGAAAACAAGGCGACCGTCTTCGGCTATTGGGTGAAGGACCCGGAGCGCTACGGCGTCGCGGAGTTCGATACCGCCGGCAACTGCCTGTCGATAGAGGAGAAGCCTCTCGAACCCAAGAGCAACTATGCGGTGGTGGGTTTGTATTTCTATCCCAACAAAGTGGTGGAAGTGGCCAAGGGCATAAAACCCTCCGCTCGAGGGGAACTGGAGATCACGTCGGTAAACCAGCGCTTCCTCGCCGACGGGCAGCTGAAGGTCCAGACTCTCGGACGCGGCTTCGCCTGGCTCGATACCGGTACGCACGATTCCCTTGCAGAAGCGTCCACCTTCGTGGAGGTGATAGAAAAAAGGCAGGGGCTCAAGATAGCCTGCCTCGAGGGCATAGCCTACCGCAAGGGCTGGATAGACGAAAAGCGCCTGCGCGAGGACGCGGCTCCCATGATCAAGAACGAATATGGACAGTATCTCTTGCGCGTAATCGAAGAAATGCGCCAGGAAGTGAACTCCGAGACTTTCAGTCAGAAATAATTCAACAGTTTAATATTCATGAAGAAAAGGATTTTTGTGAAGCCCATGTGCAAGGAGCATGTGCTTTGTGCGCAGCTGCCACTTTGCACCAGCACGACAGGTGGGGAGACCCCGCCTTTCGATGGGGATGATGATTACGGCACTCTCGGGATCGACCCCTTCCGGGAATTGTCCGGTTTTGACAGGGGCCTTTTGTTCTGAACCGCAGGAGCCATGAAAAAGAGTTTATTGTTAGCAGGAGCCTTGCTCCTCTCCCTGGCTTCCTGCCGCCAGGCAGACGAAAAGGCCGTAATGGCACCTTCTGTGCCCAGGCAAGTCCCGCTTTCCGTGACCGGAGAACTCGGCGCTGCCACCAGGACCGCCCTTGCCGAAGACGGCCTCTCCACGGTCTGGAGCGTGGACGAATACCTCAAAGTGATTGAAAAGGCCGATAGTGAATGTTCTGCATACACTTCGGCAGCCGGAACCGTCGATGAGGACGGCCGGATTTCTTTCCAGCTCTCGTTGAACCAATCGGAAGCCGGCACCTTCTCATATTACGCTGTTTATCCTGCGGACGGCTGGGCGGACGGCAGTACCGATCCCGAAGCCGTGAAGTTCTCGCTTCCCGCTACGCAGCATCCCGTTGCCACGAGTTATGGCCCTGAAGCCGATGTTCTTGTAGCTGAGGCTGTTACGGGACTCGGAACTCAGCCTTCGACACTCAATATGGTATTCAGCCGCAAGGTCGCCCTCGGAAAGATGGCACTTTTAAACCTGCCTACATCCTCGAAGGTTAAATCAGTGAGTTTCTCCGCTCCCGGCAAGGCTCTCGCCGGCAGTGCCATCCTGAACCTCGCCACAGGTGAAGCAGTCGGATACGGCTCCGAGGGCGCGGTTTCCGACAAGATAGTCCTCGATTATGCGGATGGGATCTCCCCGGAATCCCTGACGGTTTATTTCACCTGCTGGCCTTGCGCCCTCTCTTCGGGAGAAGAGGTAGTCGTTACCGCGGCTACCGACGATGCGGTGTACACAAAGACTATAACCCTTTCCAAGGCACTGGAATTCAAAGCCAACCGCGGTTCGAAGTTTACCGTGGACATGGCTGATGCCGAGGAAGAACCCAGCGGAAGAGTCTATAAGATAGTGACTTCGGCCGATGAGCTTACCGATGGCATTTATCTGATAGTGAACGAAGAGGACAGCCGTGCCATGAACGGCGCGCTGGGCTCCAAGCTTCCGGACGCCAAGAACAACATCACTGTAACCATCAGCGACGGCAAGATAGAATCCAATGAGGTTACGGATGCGGCTGCCTTCACCGTCAACCTTAGTGAAGGGACGTTCCTGTCGACCAACGGCTACTACATAGGTTGCAACGCCGATGCCAACAGCCTCACCGCTTCCACCAGCCAGCTCTCCAATACGGTCCGGCTCGACGCTGACGGCTATGCCGACATCATCGGGGCTGGCGGCGCGTATCTGAGATACAATTCCGCCAGTACAAAGAAGCAGTTCCGCTATTTCCAGAGCATAACCTACACTTCCCAGAAACCCGTCCGCCTGTATAAGCTCTGCTCATACGAGCCCGAACCCGACCTTACGGGTACGGTTTACGGAGCGTACTTCGCTTCCGGCATAAACTGGGTCTACGAAGCCGGCAAGGGGCAACTCAGCCGCACCTGGTCCGACGGCAAGCTCACATTCATGATCATAACCCCGTCCGCTTCTTCGGCTGTCGAGATGTCCGGCATCCCCCAGGATGCGGCGGTAGGGGACAGCTTCACGCTCACCGTCGACCATTACCTCAGCCTGGATACGAGTGCGGTGCCTTCATCTTCCACAGAAACGCATGTAACGGTGGCGAAGATCGAAGAACCACGCATGTATCTGGTTTCCGATAACCGTGACCTGTTCATCGTTAAAAATTAGTACGCCATGAAGAAACTGGTTTCAATCATCATAGCCCTTCTGGGCGTAGCGATTATCGCAGGTGCTGTGCCGGCAAGGCCCGGCAAGTTCAAATATACCCAACCGGACGGCAGCACGGTCATGGTGCGGCTGGTCGGTGACGAATTCGGGCATTGGTATATCGACGAAGCCGGCAACAATCTCCTTCCGGATGCTGCCGGTTATCTCAAAAAGGCGAGCGATACCGAAATCTCTTCGCTGCGCAGCAGGGCGGCCGCAAGGTTCCTCTCCGTCAACGCAGCCAGGCGGGCGGGAATGGCCCCTTCGAATACCGGAGACCACAAGATACCGGTCCTGGTGGTGCAATTCCAGAATCTGTCGTTCAAGGTGACCGACCCCGCCGAAAAATTCGAAAACCTGCTCAACCAGGAGGGGTATAACTACGGAGGAGCTACCGGCAGCGTCCGCGATTTCTTCCTGGACAACTCCCAGGGACAGTACAGGCCATCCTTCACCGTCCTGGGCCCCGTTACCGTATCGGAGAATTATGAGTATTATGGCGGCACAAGCTCGGATGGCGGCGACGAAGACATCGCGAGCATAATCCTGGATGCAGCAGCCCAACTCGACGAAGATGTGGATTTCTCGCAGTTCGACAGCGATGCAGACGGTTACATCGACATGGTACTGGTCTATTACGCCGGTTATAACCAGGCGGAAGGCGGTTCCGTAAAAACGATCTGGCCGCATCAATGGTCTGTATACAGCAGCGAGAAGTTCGACGGAGTGAGGTTCGGCAGCTATTTCTGCACCTCCGAACTCAAGGGCAACAGCGGAACCCGGTTCTGCGGTCCGGCAACCACCTGCCACGAATTCTCCCACTCGCTCGGCCTTCCCGACTTCTATGATACTGATTATGAGTCCAACGGATCCGCAGGAGGAACATATGAGTACGACACGATGGCCGGGGGATCCTACAACAACGGCGGCAATACCCCTCCATATTTCAATGCCGAGGAAAGGATGATGCTCGGCTGGCTGTCTTCGATACCGGACCTGCCGGCCCGCGGCGCGGTTACAATCCCCGCAATTTCGGACGATTCGCAGCTGGCTTACAAGAGCCCGTCGTCCCTCAGCGGAGAGTACTTCGTCTATGAGTGCAGGGCCAAGCAGAAATGGGATGCCGCCATACCCGAAGAGGGCCTGATAGTGTATCATGTCGATAAATCTTCAACACCCGTCAGCATAGGTTATTCCACTGTAACCGCAGCACGGCTCTGGAGTCGCTGGGAAAGCTACAATGCCATCAATGCGAACGGGTCGCATCCCTGCTTCTATATCATTCCCGCGGCGGCTCAGAATTACGAGACCAGTTATTACGGATCCCAGGACTCGGGCCTCAATTATTATAACCGCTGGGGCACCGGCTACGCCTTCGGTACCGCTACGGGGTATGACAGCTACATCCCTGTCGACTGGAGCGGAGTGACCATGGACTATGGTCTTATGGGCATCGAGTACTCCGACGGCAAAGTCAGCTTCAAGATGAAGACCGACAAGAGGTTCAACTATATCGATCCGGGGCAGGGAAGCTACTCGGCCGGTGACGCGTTCGCCCTCGAACTGATATGCTCAGAACTCGATCCTCCGACTGTGATTTCGTGGTACTATGACGGTGCGGCCGTTTCCGGCAGTTCCTTGACGCTGACGGCCGGCACCCACACGGTCTCGGCGGAACTCGCGCTGAAGTCGGGAGCTTCGCAGACGGTAGAACTGGAGTTGACGGTTAAGTAAAAAAAAAGCCTGCCCTAAGCGGCAGGCTTGATTTCTTCTACAAAGGCACTTGCGGCATCGAGGGGCAGTGTCCCGGTCATATACAGGATCACCTGGGCTTGACCCTCGGCAAGCGAGGTCTTGACTTTCAGATCCATCAGGAATACCGGATTGGCGATATATTTCCCGCCTTCCGGTTTTTTGTACATAAGGGTTACGGTCGTCCCGTCCGTACTCTCGTCCTCAACACGTTCCCAGTCGAGGACCTTGCGTTGGAAATCGGCAAGGAACATCGCCTGGACCGCCGGGGTGCATTTGTTCCACGAAACCGCATAGAGCTTCTTGACATTCTCCAGCGCGGCCCGGTCTTCCTTGCTCATCGTAGCCGCCGTCATCTTGAGGATGGCGGTCACGTTCTTGAAAAGGAAACCCTTGTACGTCTTGCCGTATTCCTCGAAGAGCCCGAAAAGCTCATCGTCAGTCTCCTGGGCCGACACCTTTTGGAAGGACGCTGCCGGCAGGAGGATGACCAATATGAGAAGTAGCTTTTTCATTTCGGATTCCGCTAGTTCAAATTCCGTTCCATTCCGGAAAAATGCGGTTCCGGGGGAGTTCGGACACCCGCAAATATAATAATAATTAATTATCTTTGTACGACATAAGTCCATGGCACTATGAACAATCAAGATTATGGATTCGTTAGGGCTGCAGCCCTCATGCCCAGGGTATGGGTGGCCGATCCCGAAAAGAATGCTGACGAAATAATCAGGATGGCAGGTGAAGCTGCCGGGAAACGCCCGTCGGTGGTTGCGTTCCCGGAACTTTGCGTCACCGGATACACCTGTGCCGACCTCTTCGGGCAGAAAACCCTTCTGGACGCAGCCGAGAAGGCCGTCGGTCGAATAGCACAGGAAACCGCCGCGCAGGCTGCAGCGGCTCCCGGAGGGGCCGCAAAGGCTCCGCTTATCGCCATAGGAGCGCCTGTCCGTTTCGCCAACAGGCTTTACAATTGCGCTATCCTGCTCAAGGCCGGGAAGATACTCGGCATAGTACCCAAGACTTATCTCCCCAATTCGGCCG
>ONSD01000019.1 GCA_900320385.1 uncultured Bacteroidales bacterium | reverse complement strand
TTTGCCCCCTCTTTTGATTGGGCAGAGTCATGAAAATGCGGTGAAACGAGACTCTGGCGGCAGAATCGCCCCGGCCTCACTGAAAAAGTCACCCGGGGGGATACGCTTGTCGTAAAATATTCGTACCTTGCCGACGGGAGCAAGGCTGTGGCGGAACGCGCGGACGGGACGGGCCTTGTCTACCGCGGCCCATTGACATACCGGAGGGACTCCTCGGGGGCGCTTGCCCTGGAAGGCGTGCCGTTCTCCGCCGGAAGGCTCACACCGGACCCGCTCGGCGAGAAGTACTACGAGCTCAGCCCATACGCCTACTGCGCAGGGGGTTAGTTATGATATTAATTTTTATGGCTTCAAAAAACTCACGCCCATTCTACCATGGATAAAATGAAGTTAGTCGGATATTTTTGTCTGATTACATTGATTGTAATTGTCGTCCTCTCAATTTGGGGATTTAAAGAGGAGCACTATTTGGGGAAAGGTTATACCTACTTCGAAGACCCTAGTAGTATTTCATATTGGAAATTGGGAGATTCGCTTCAGTACAATATCCCGCCGGACATATTAAAATATGATAATAGGATGAATACAATTCTGGTCAAACAGAAGCCTAGACAATTTAGACATTGGGAAGACACAGAATATAATTATTCTTGTGGTCGAGATAGCACCTATTATTTCTTCATAAATAAAAAAACCAAAAAAGCATACGGACCGATGCTTTATAGCGAAATGAAGGAATTCTTGAAGGAAGAAAAATTAATACAGAGGCTTAACCGACTCACAATGGATTAAAGTCACTGCTGTCCGGAGATTATTTACCGGTACCGGCCAGGCACCCCGTGTACTTTGCAGTAAAAAGAGCCAACCGGCGGCCTGATTAGATTTCTTCTCCCTTCAGGAATACCTTTTCGATGAACGGAGTCTGGTGAAGGTAGGCGAGGGTGCCTATCGATGTGCCGGACTCCGGTTTTGTAAGTATGAGGTTGGCCAGTTTGCCTTTGGCGATGGAGCCGGCAATGTCGCTGACACCCATGGCATAGGCGCTGTTGAGGGTGACGGCGTTGAAGGCCTGCTCCGGCGTGAGGCGCATGCAGATGCAGCCCAGGGCCATGACGAAACGCATGTCGCCGGAGGGGGAAGATCCCGGGTTGTAGTCCGAGGCCAACGCTACGCCAAGCCCGTGCTCTATATATTCTTTTGCCCGTCCGTATGGCTCGCGCAGGAAGAAAGACGCGCCCGGCAGCATGGTGGGCATGGTCGCGGTGCCGCGAAGGCATGCTTCCTCCGCTTCGCCCGTCCTTTCGAGATGGTCTACCGACAAGGCGCCGTGCCTTACCCCAACCTGGACCCCGCCGCTGACATGCAGCTGGTTGGCATGCAGCTTGGGACGGAGCCCGTACTTCTGCCCGGCAGAGAGGATGCGCCCGGTGTCATCGGTGGAGAAGAAGCCTTCTTCGCAGAACACATCCACGAAATCCGCGAGACCCTCCGCCGCGACGGCGGGAATCATCTCTTCGCATACCTGCTTTACATACGTCTCCTTATCCATTCCCCTCGGCACGGCATGGGCGCCGAGGAAGGTGGCCTTTATGACAGCGGGCACCGCTTCTTTTATCCGCCTTATTACCCGGAGCATCTTGAGCTCGTCCTCCGTGTTCAGCCCATAGCCGCTCTTTATCTCGATGGCTCCGGTCCCTTTCGCCATCATCTCCCGTACCCGGAGCATGCTCTGCGCAAAGAGTTCATCTTCGGAACATTCGTGCAGGCGGTCGGCGGAATTGAGTATCCCGCCGCCGCGAGCCGCGATTTCGGCATAGCTCAGGCCGCGTATCTTGTCTTCGAACTCCTGTTCGCGGCTGCCGGCATACACTATATGGGTGTGGGAGTCGCAGAATGCCGGAAGCAGCATCGCCCCCCTGGCATCGATTACTCTCTCTGCCCCGGAAGGTCTTTCCGTACCGAAATCCGCGATGCGCCCGTCCTCGATGAGCAGCCAGGCATCCCGCAGGCAGCCCACTTCCGACATCGCAGGACCTTCCTTGCGCGTTTCAGAGCTAATGCCGGCCAGCAGGCCTATGTTCCTGATGAGAGTAGCCATGGGCTAAAGGTACTGTTCTTTGCTGAGGAAATCAACGGATTTATGGATGAGTGGAGAGAGGTAGGTGTCGTCGCTCACGAAAGGAACCTCCCTGCGATAATCGGCAAGGAGCGCTTCCAGTCTGGGGCTGGTCTTTGCCGGACGGCGGAAATGCATGGCCTGCGCCGCATTCATAAGCTCGATGCCCAGCACGGTCTCGCAATTGTCGGCCACCTTGACGAGCTTTGTGGCGGCGTTGGCGCCCATGCTCACGTGGTCTTCCTGGCCCTGCGAAGAGGGGATGGAGTCGGCCGAGGCGGGCCAGCAGTACATCTTGTTCTGGCTCACGATCGAAGCCGCGGTATATTGCGGGATCATGAAACCGCTGTTGAGACCCGGATTCGCCACCAGGAACTTGGGCAGTCCGCGCAGGCCGGAGATAAGCTGATAGATGCGCCTTTCGGAGATGTTGGCCAGTTCGCTCAGGGCTATGGCCATGGTGTCCATGGGAATGGCTATGGGCTCCCCGTGGAAATTTCCGGCGGAGATTATCATGTCCTCGTCCGGGAAGATGTTGGGGTTGTCGGTAACGGAGTTGATCTCGTTCTCGATGACGCTGCGTACGTAGCGGATATTGTCCTTTACGGCGCCGTGAACCTGCGGTATGCAGCGGAACGAGTACGGATCCTGCACATGCTCCTTGGGCCTGCCGATGAGTTCGCTTCCCTCGAGCAGGTCCATGAAGGCCCTGGCGGTCTCCATCTGGCCCTGATGCGAGCGGAGTTTGTGCGTCAGCGGCAGGAAGGGTTCGATGCGGCCGTCGTAGGCTTCGAGCGAAATGGCTCCGATGATGTCGGCCCACCTGCTGAGACGCTGCGCCTTGATGAGGCTGTACACCGCATGGGCGCTCATGAACTGGGTCCCGTTGAGAAGGGCCAGCCCCTCTTTGCTCTGCAGGGTGATGGGCTCCCAGCCGAGTTCTTTCCATACTTCGGCGGAAGGACGCACCGCTCCCTTGTACAGCACTTCGCCCAGGCCGATGAGGGGCAGGCACATGTGGGCGAGGGGAGCGAGGTCGCCGGAGGCGCCCAGGGATCCCTGGGAATAGACTACCGGCAGCACGTCTTCGTTGAACATGTCCACGAGCCGCTGGACAGTGGCCAGCTGGGCTCCGGAATGGCCGTATGAGAGGCTCTGCGCCTTGAGGAGCAGCATTATCTTGACTATCTTGGGCCTGACCTTCTCGCCGGTGCCGCAGGCATGCGACATCACCAGGTTGTGCTGGAGCTGCGAGAGTTCCCCCGCCGGAATCGTGATATTGTAAAGGCTGCCGAAGCCGGTGGTGACGCCGTAAACCGGGCGGCCGATGTCTTCCATCTTGCTGTCCAGATACTTGCGGCATTTTATTATGGCTTCTTTCGCCTGCTGTGAAAGTTCAATTTTTTCGTGATTGTCAATTATCTCCTTGATCCTGTCGAAGGAAAGATGATCGAAGTTTATCTGATGCATATGTGGTTATTTGAGTGCGTCCTTGATTATGTCGTCATCGGCCATATGCGGCATCGTTACCTGCAGGCCCGGAGTGCGTTCCATCTCGCGCCTGATTGCATGGATGGAGCCCTCGTTGCGGGCCCAGCTGCGGCGGGCTATACCGTTGTTGACGTCCCAGAAAAGCATCTGCCTGATGTGCCGGGCGGAATCCTCGCTGCCGTCTATCACCATGCCGAAGCCGCCGTTGATAACTTCGCCCCAGCCTACGCCTCCTCCGTTGTGGATAGACACCCAGGTGGCGCCGCGGAAAGCGTCGCCGATGACATTCTGCACGGCCATGTCGGCAGTGAACCGGCTTCCGTCGTAGATGTTGGAGGTCTCACGGAAGGGAGAATCGGTGCCGGATACGTCGTGATGGTCGCGTCCGAGCACCACCGGGGCCTTGAGACGTCCGTCACGTATGGCGTCGTTGAAGGCCAGCGCTATCCTGGTGCGCCCTTCGCAGTCGGCATAGAGGATGCGGGCCTGCGAGCCCACCACCAGATGGTTCTTCCCGGCTTCGTCTATCCACTTTATATTGTCCTGCATCTGTCCCTTGATCTCGTCGGGAGCCGATTCCGACTCGGAGCGGAGCACGTCCATTGCAAGACGGTCGGTGGTGGCGAGGTCGTCGGGATCTTCGCTCATGCAGACCCAACGGAACGGGCCGAAACCGTAGTCGAAATACATCGGGCCCATGATGTCCTGCACGTACGAAGGATAACGGAAGGTGCCGTCTTCCTTGAGGATGTCGGCGCCTGCGCGCGAACTTTCCAGAAGGAAGGCGTTGCCGTAGTCGAAGAAGTACATTCCGTTGGCTGACAGGCGGTTGATGGCAGCGACATGCCTGCGGAGCGATGCATGGACGGCTTCCTTGAACCTCTCGGGTTCCTCGGCCATCATGCGCTTGCTCTCCTCGAAGCTGAATCCGGCCGGGTAGTAGCCTCCGGCGAAGGGATTGTGCAGGGAGGTCTGGTCGGAACCGAGGTCCACCTTCACGCCTTCGTCGGCGAGCCTTTCCCAAAGGTCGACCACGTTGCCTACATAGGCGAGGGAGACGATCTCCTTAGCTGCGGTGGCCTTGCGTATCCGGGCCATGAGCTCATCGAGGTCGGAGTGGAGTTCGTCCACCCAACCCTGGTCGAAACGCTTCCGGGCGGCATTGGGATTGATCTCGGCGGTCACTGAAACCACTCCGGCTATGTTGCCAGCCTTGGGCTGGGCTCCCGACATGCCGCCAAGTCCTGCAGTGACGAAGAGCATGCCGTGGCGTTCTTCTTCAGTACCCTTCAGGCCTTTCTTCCAGAGCTGCTTGCGCGCGGCGTTCATCACCGTGATGGTGGTGCCGTGCACTATGCCCTGGGGACCAATGTACATCCAGCTCCCGGCCGTCATCTGGCCGTACTGGCTCACGCCCATCGCATTGAAACGCTCCCAGTTGTCCTGGCTGGAGTAGTTGGGGATCACCATGCCGTTGGTGATGACCACCCTGGGGGCATCCTTGTGGCTGGGAAAGAGCCCTATCGGGAGTCCGCTGTACATGGCGAGGGTCTGTTCTTCGGTCATGTTCGCCAGATACTGCATGGTAAGCCGGTACTGCGCCCAGTTCTGGAAGCAGCCGCCGTTGCCGCCGTAGATTATAAGCTCGTGCGGGTGCTGGGCGACGCGCTCGTCCAGATTGTTCTGTATCATGGCCATCATGGCCGCAGCCTGCCTGCACTTGCAGGGGTATTCGTCTATGGGGCGGGCGTAGATCTTATACGAAGGACGGTAACGGTACATGTAGATGCGGCCGTAGTCGCGGAGCTCCCGGGCGAACTCGGGCGCGAGCTGCGCGTGCAGCTTCTCCGGGAAATAGCGCAGGGCGTTGCGCAGCGCCAGCTCCTTTTCCGCGGGGGTGAGGATGTCCTTGCGCCGGGGGGCGTGGTTGATGTTCTTGTCGTAAGGCTTGGGCTCAGGCAGGCAGTCCTGCGGGATGCCGGCCAGGATTTCTTCCTTGAAGGTCATATACGGTTAAAGTTTAGTGAGTTCCAGTACTTCCGCCTCGAGCTTGGCGGCCTCCGCCGCCATGGCTTCGCCTTCGGCTATGAGACGGGCGGCCGCTTCCTTGTCTTCGAGGCCTGCTGCGTTTATCTTGACGTTCAGCAATGCTCCGCGCACGGCGGCCCTTGCGGCGAGTGCGCCCACTCCGGCATCGGATGCCGAATTGGGGTTGCCGTCGGCGGCCATCGCACGGGCGATGGGGAACACTTCCATTGCGGTCTTCATGGTCTGGAGCGGGACTTCGGCTGCGTGCAGGGTTGCGGCTTCCATGGCCTCGGCACGGGCTGCCTTCTCCTCAGGAGTGCCCTTGGGCATGCCCATGGCATCCATTATCCCGTTGAAAGAGCGGGTGTCTTCGTCCACCAGCTCGAGCATGCGCTCCATCACTTTCTGGCCCTTGTCGGCCCAGTCGGAGAATTCTTTCCAGCGCTCGTCCCATCCGCGTTTGCCGGCGGAGAGATTCGCCACCATGGTGGAGAGGGCGGCGCCGAACGCTCCCATCACGGCCGCCACGCTGCCGCCGCCCGGGGCGGGGGACTCGGAGGCGGTTTCTTCGGCGAAGCCCTTGACGCTCATGCGGATCAGCTTTTCCCTTTCGGCGGCTTCCTTTTCGTCCTCCATAAGGTATTCTATAACTTTCTCCTTCGGATTGAAGGGCTTCAGGTCGGAGAGGCCCATGCTCTTGTCGGCTATCTTCAGCAGCTCGCTCTCGCTCACGCCCACGCTGCGGCCCTGTTTTTCGAGGAAATACCGTCCTGCGTCGATGAGCACGCTCTTGGGAACAAGGCCGACTATCTCGGTGCCGGTCACCCTGAGCCCGCGGGCCTGGGCCTTTGCGCACACTTCGTCGAAGGCCTTGTGCAGCGGTGTGGCGCTGATGTCGGTGATGTTCATGCTTACCTGGGCGATGCCGTATTCGTCGATGTACCAGCCGATGGCCTTGCAGCCCTTGAGGGTGCCGGGAATCCAGATCTGGTTCCCGTCAGCATCCTTGAGCAGGGCTCCGGTGAGTTTGCCCCCTTCGCGTGCCTTGCGGCCTTTTTCGCGTACGTCGAAGGCTACCGAAGATGCCTTGCGGGTGGAGGTGGTGTTGAGGTTGAAGTTCACGGCTACCAGGAAGTTTCGGGCGCCCACGTTTGTGGCGCCGCATCCTGCCGCGATCTCCCATGCCGCAGCTTCGGCGGGAGTGCGTTCGGCCGGGTTGGCGTGGAAACTGTCCGGACCGAAGTCGGGCTTGCGGGCCGGGTCGGCCATCTTCTCGGCAAGGGCTTCGTATTCTCCGGCGCGGCATACCGCGAGGTTCTTCCTTTCAGGTATGTATGCTGCGGCTTCGTAGCAGTAGCAGGGTATCCCGAGTTCTTCCCACATGCGCTTGGCAAGGCCACGGGCGAGCCGTGCACATTCTTCCAGGCTTATTCCGGCAACCGGCACCAGCGGCAGCACGTCGGTGGCACCCGAACGGGGATGCGCCCCGTGGTGGCCCCTCATGTCGATGAGCTCCTGCGCCTTCTTCGCGCCCTGGAATGCGGCTTCGCACACCGCCTCGGGCGAGCCTATGAAGGTCACCACCGTGCGGTTGGTGGCCTCGCCCGGGTCGACGTTGAGCACCTTTACGCTTTCACCCGCCCCGGTCTTGGTGGCGGCTATGGCTTTGACTATGGAATCGATTACGTTTCTGTCGCGCCCTTCGGAATAGTTGGGAACGCATTCTACAAGAATCCTGTTCATTTCTTCATGTGGTTAAGCAAGTCTACAAATATACGAAATCCCCGCCTAATATCCAACGCCGGAAAGCAGCTCCGAAACCCTTGCAGAGTTCCCCGGAATTCTATATTTTTGTAGACCGGGCCCACTAACGGGACCACCTACGACAAATGCAAGTACCGGATATAATTATCGCCGTGGACGGCTACTCTTCGACGGGAAAGAGCACCTTCGCAAAGCTGGTCGCAAAGGAATTCGCATTCCTGTATCTCGATTCGGGAGCCATGTACAGGGGTGTCACCCTCTTCGCGATGGAAAAAGGCTTCATCGATGCTGAAGGCACCATAGACGAAAAAGCCCTGCGGAAGTCGCTCGGGGAGCTCGAGCTGCATTTCGAGCACGGCGCCGAAGGCACCCTGCTTTACAGTGGAGAGCGCTGCATCGAAAAGGAAATCCGTACCATGGAGGTGTCTTCGCACGTGAGCCCCGTCTCGGCCATACCCTTCGTACGCAACTGGGTGGACGAGCGCCTGCACGCCTTCAGCGAAAAAGGCAGGGTCATCATGGACGGGCGCGACATAGGCACTACCGTATTCCCGAACGCCGAGGTGAAGGTGTTCATGGTGGCGGAGCCCGAAATAAGGGCGCAGCGCCGCTTCGACGAACTCAAGGCGAAGGGGGAGAATCCCGATTTCGACGAGGTGATGAAGAACCTGCTGGAGCGCGACTACATCGATTCGCACCGTGAGACCTCGCCGCTCAAAAGGGCGGAGGATGCCTATGTGATGGACAATTCCGACATGACCCTGCACGAAGAGACGGTTTGGCTCCGGGGCCTTCTGCAAGGTAAATTCGGCATTCTGGAATGAGGGTAGAGACAGACAGCCATTCCGGTTTCTGCGGGGGTGTGATCCGTGCGATAGACAAGGCGGAGAAGGAACTCGCGGTTTCCGGCCGCCTGTACTCGCTGGGCGACATGGTGCACAACGAGGCTGAGCTCCGGCGTCTGGGCCGGAAGGGGCTTGTGAGCCTGAGACACGACGACCTCCGCAGCTTGCCAAGAGGGGAGAAACTGCTCATCCGGGCTCATGGCGAACCCCCAGCCACCTACTCCGAAGCGGAGGCGCGGGGCCTGCGCCTGATAGACTGCACCTGCCCCGTGGTGCTGCGCCTGCAAAAAAGCATAAGGGAAGCCTATAAAAAGGGCAGGGTGCTCATATTCGGCAAGATAGGCCATGCTGAAGTGCTCGGCTTGATCGGCCAGGTGGGCGGTGACGCCACTGTGGTCGAGAATCTCGGCCAGCTCAAAGACCTGGTAGCCTCAGGCTCCTTCGACATCTCCGGCCACATAGAAGTCTTCTCCCAGACCACGATGGATCCCGATGCATACGGGGAACTCTGCGACTGGCTGTCGCGGACCGCTTCCGACATCTCCGTGCACGATACCATCTGCCGCCAGGTGGCTTCGCGCCACGAACAGCTCGGCGATTTCGCCCGGGCTCACGACGTGGTGATCTTCGTCACGGGCAGCACCAGTTCCAACGGCAAGGTACTCAGCGAACTCTGCCTGCGGGAGAATCCCCGCACCCATAACGTTACCGCCGTGGCGGACATCGACCCCCTCTGGTTCGATCCCATGGACTTCGTGGGCGTATGCGGAGCCACTTCAACTCCCAAATGGCTGCTCGAGGAGGTGGCAGGGCATATAAAAAATTTGCATTAATTCCCTATAATTGTTAAATTCGCAGGCTTTCGGCAGATTAGATTCAAAAACATTATAATTATGGCAACAACAGCTGATTTCAAGAACGGCCTTTATATGAATTTCAACGGCAAGCCGTGCATGATCGTATGGTTCCAGCACGTAAAGCCGGGAAAGGGCCCCGCATTCGTAAAGTGCAAACTCCGCAACCTTGAGAACGGTCGCATCCTCGAGAATACCTTCACCGCAGGCATGAAGATCGAGACCATCAACGTCGAAAGGCGTCCCTACCAGTTCCTCTATGCCGATGAGGACGGATTCAACTTCATGCACGAAGAGACCTACGAACAGATCCATCTTCCCAAGGACCTCGTGGAAAACGCCGACCTCATGAAGGAAGGCCAGCATGTGGAGATGATGTTCGTGGCTGATGAGGAAAGGTGCCTCACCTGCGAGCTCCCCACCTATGTAACCCTCGAGGTTACCTACTCCGAGCCCGCCGTCAAGGGCAACACCGCCAGCACCAGCGCCCTCAAGGAAGTCACCCTCGAGACCGGCGCCAAGATCATGGTCCCGCTTTTCATCAACCAGGGCGACGTGATCACCGTGAACACCACCGACCGTTCATACGGCCAGAGGCAGTCGTAAGCGAAGCTGACCGCAGAATGATAAACGCTCCGGAAACCCGGAGCGTTTATTCATTGTACCCTTTCGATCTTGAGTTGCTGGATGTTGTAGGTATCTCCCTTTGAACTTACGAAGATCGTTACCAGGAAAGATTCCCCGCCCGCGCTGAGGGTCCCGAGGGCATACTTCATGTTGGCCCTGCCGGCTGTGTAGGTGATCCTGAAGGAGCGCGGCGTATAAGATTCGAAGAAAGAGCGCAGTATCTGCTTCGCCTGGTTGCGGCTGGAGTTCCCTCCGTTGCCGAGCACCGATATCTCGAGGTTCCCGCTGAACCAGGCCGATAGGGCGTCGGTATCTCCGCGGGAAATGTACTTCGCGATGGGATTGAATACGTCATAATCCCCGCTCTGGGCCTTTGCGCCGAGGCAAGCCATCAGGGTGAGGGCTACGGTAAGGAACGAAGATTTTATCACTGCCCGCATACGGACAAATTCTTTTGCAAATTCCAAGCCACATTTACTATATTTGCATTGTGAGACTCAGACTCATAACCGTAGGACGCACCGACGTGCCTTGGGTGAAAGAAGGACTGGACCTTTATACCTCCCGTCTCGGGCATTATGTGCGTTTTTCCGTAACTGAAATACCCGAGCTCAAGAATGCTTCGGCATTGAGCGAAGGGCAGATACGCGAAAAGGAGGGTGAGCTCATCCTCAAGGCGGCGGGCGGCGATGCCATACTGCTGCTCGACGAGCATGGCAAGGAATACCGCTCGATGGAATTCGCACGGGAGCTCGAAAAGCGCATGGCTGCAGGCGGCAGGGACATAGCCTTCGTCGTCGGGGGCGCCTATGGCTTTTCTCCTGCCGTGTATGCCCGCGCCGACGGCAAGATATCCCTCTCTAAGATGACGTTCCCGCACCAGATGGTTAGAACGGTTTTTGCAGAGCAGCTTTACCGTGCCTTCACGATAATCAAAGGAGAACCGTATCACCACGAATGAACGCTCGCAGACAGAATATAAAGCAGATCGCAGCCGGGTGCCTGCTGGTGCTCGGGGTGGCGCTGTTCATCTTTGCGGTGCTCAGCGGGCGCCCTTCCGGGCAGAGGATGCGCGATGCATCAAGGCTCGAGCGCATTGTGTCGAGGAGGCTTTCGAAACTTGACGGCTATGCCCGCAAGGCCCTGGACGCTGCCCCGTCGCTGTGGCTGGAAGAATCGATCCCTGCCGACATGGTGGTTTACCGCTATGTCGAAGATTCCCTGCAGAGCTGGCAGAACCGCTTCCCCTCAGCGAACGACGCCATCGAGCAGAAAGTGCTGTACCAGCGTTTCATCAATCCCCGTTCCGGCCTCAGTTCCCCGCTTTCCGAGGTCGGCGATGAGTATTCCTTCATGAACATAGGCCCCAAGTGGTATGTGGTGAAGTACCTGGAGAACGGCCCCATCAAGGTCGTGGAAGGGCTTGAGATAATGGACGGCAATTCGGAGCTGGCAGCCATGAACCTGCGGCTCGGGATGTCGGCCGGATGCGAAGCCAGGCCGCTGAACGACAGTGACGGTATCGAGGTGAAGGTGGACGGGGTGCCGCTTTTCAAGCTTTTCAACGATTCGCACATAGCATCCCACGAAGCCAACGAACTCCTTCTGTGGGGGGCCTTGCTGCTGCTGACCATAGCTTTCCTCCTGTTCATATCCGCGAAGCCCACCTTAAAGCGTGCGCTGCCCTTGCTCGTGCTCTCGCTGGCGCTGATGGCCGCTTTCTTCCTCTGGGGAAAGACCATGGGCAACGGCCCCAGCATCTTCTCGCCGACACTGTATGCCGACGGGCCCGTATTCTATTCGCTGGGAGGCTTGCTGCTGCTCAACCTCATGGTTTCCATGACCGTCTGGTGCCTGTTCCTGGTGCGGCAGGATATCTCGGCCAGGAAGCGTCTGGCATGGGTGATGATAATCTGGTCGGTCGTCCTCTTTGCTGCCGTGCTCGGCATAGTATGGTATTCCTACGAGGGCCTGAGGAGCATCACCCTCAATTCCAACATCAATCTGGAGATCTACAAGATAGGCCGCATCACCGTGATGAGCGTGCTGGTTTACCTGTCGTTTATCGCCCTGCTTTCTTGCATCCCCATGCTGATGCAGCTGATGCAGCCTGCGATATCCCGCCTCACCGGCTTCCACAGCAGCGCCTTCTCGCTGCTCAACCGCATATGCATCTCCGCCCTGGCCGCGGTGTACCTGGTTTTCGTGACCTCCATGACCGGTTTCCGGAAGGAACAGCAGAGCCTTGAAGTCTGGGCCAACCGCCTGGCACTCAACCGCGACATCGCCCTGGAGGTACAGCTCCATTCGGTCGAAGACAATATCTCCACCGACCCGGTGATCGCGTCGCTGTCGGTGCTGGACAATGCCGCCTATAACATACGCAACCGCCTTACCGAGACCTACCTGAACCGGGTGGCCCAGGAGTACGACATGCTCGTGAGTGTGAATGACAGCGATTTCTCGGCGCTGAGGGACGGGGAGCAGATATCGCCCAATTCGCGCTTCTTCTACAAGGAGAACAGCAACGGACTCGCCACCTATTCCGGCATGTTCTTCTTCCGCCTTCAGAACTACGGCATCACCCGTGTCATGATCACGATAGAGCAGAAGGGCGATTGGCGCTACCGCGGCTATGCCAGCATACTCGGCACTTCGCTCCCGGGCAAGGTGCTTATCCCTTCGAACTATTCGTTCGCGCGTTACCAGGGAACCCGGCTCCTGAATTTCAAGGGCAGTTTCGCCTACCCGGTGCGTATGGACAAGCGCCTGGAAGACAGCGTGTACGGCGAGGGCGACCATCATATCAAACTTGGCGGCCATACCCACTTCCTGTACAAAGTGGCCGACGGCGAATCGGTGATAGTGTCCCGCCCCACCATTGGGACGCTCAATTACGGCATCTCGGCCATCTTCATAGCCCTCATATCCTTCATCCTCCTCACCCTGGTATCTTCCGACCCGAGGAAGCGCCGCCCCTTCGAGCAGAACTACTTCCAGACCAGGCTTACGAGGGTTATCATGTACTCTCTCTCGCTCACTCTGGTCACCATGGCGGCTCTCAGCGTGTACTTCGTATACACCCAGAACGAGTCGAACCTGAGGGCGCTCATGGCCGAGAAGATCAATTCGATCCAGACCTCGGTGTTCGCACGCATAAGGGGAGCCAACTCGAGTGCCGACCTGCGTGTGCCCGAAGTCATGGGCCTGCTGGAAGACGTAGGCAACAACACCGATTCCGACGTCTCGCTTTACTCCACCGACGGCATGATAATGATGTCCACCGCGCCGGCGGTATTCGACCAGATGCTGATGGACAGCCGCATCGACGGCACCGCCTATTACAACATAATGTACCTGACCAGCCGCTACTACATCCAGAAGGAGAGGACGGGCAGGCACCGCTATTACTGCATGTACGCCCCGCTGATAGGCGACAACGGCCGTATCATAGCCATAATATCGTCGCCATACACCGGTGACAACTACGACTTCGAGACGAACGCCGCCAACCATCTGATCATGATCCTGTCGGTGTTCCTCCTCCTGCTGCTCTTCGCCCGTTTCACTTCCAGCAGTGTGCTGGAGAGGATGTTCCGGCCCCTCCTCGAGATGGGCCGCAAGATGGACGGAGCGAACCTCGACTCGCTGGAGTACATTGAATACGACAAGCAGGACGAGATTTCGTCGCTGGTTAACGCATACAACCGCATGGTGTCCGACCTGTCGGAGAGTTCCAAGCGGCTGGCACAGGCGGAGAGGGACAAGGCCTGGAGCGGAATGGCACGGCAGGTCGCCCACGAAATCAAGAACCCGCTCACCCCCATGAAGCTGCAGCTGCAGCGCATCATCCGCCTCAAGGCGAAGGGCGATCCGGGCTGGCAGCAGAAGTTCGACGAGGTGGCGAAGGTCCTTCTGGACCACATCGACATCCTCACCGACACGGCCAACGAGTTCTCCACATTCGCGAAGCTGTATACCGAAGAGCCCACTCCCGTCGACCTGGACCGGATACTCCAGGAAGAGATTTCGATGTTCGACAGCAAGGGCAGCACCCGCTTCGACTACATAGGCATGTCGCCCGCACCGGCGATGGCGCCCAAGCCCCAGCTGACCCGCGTGTTCGTGAACCTTATCAACAATGCCGTCCAGGCCCTGGAAGACGAAGAAGGAGGCCGTGTGATAGTATCGCTGAGGAATTCGGTGCAGGATGGGTACTACGACATAGTGGTGGAAGACAACGGCCCGGGAGTGGCGCCGGAAAACATAGGGAAACTGTTCACTCCCAACTTCACCACCAAGACAGGCGGCAGCGGCCTCGGGCTAGCAATCTCGCGCAGCATACTCGAAAAGTGCGGCGCCAGCATCTCGTACAGCAAGTCCTTCACTCTGGGAGGGGCCTGCTTCACGATCCTTTATCCGAAGAACGCCTAGGCTTTATTTCTTACGGCAGAAAATCTGTACTGGACAGCCCGTGAGCTGGAAATTCTCGCGGAGTTTGTTCTCGAGGAAGCGCTTGTACGGTTCCTTTATGTACTGGGGCAGGTTGCAGAAGAAAGCGAAAGCCGGGAACTTGGTGGGCAACTGCGTCACATACTTGATTTTCACGTACTTGCCCTTCCATGACGGAGGCGGGGTCTGCTCCAGGATGGGGAGCATGGTGTCGTTGAGGCGCGAGGTGGGTATCTTGCGTGAATAGTTCTCGTATACCTGCGAAACCGCGTTGAGTACGTCCTGGACGCGCTGCATCTTGACTATGCTGGTGAAGATGATGGGCACGTCGTCGAAGGGGGAGATGCGCTCCCTGAGCGATGCGGTGTATTCCTTGAGGGTCTTGGAATCCTTCTCGAAGAGGTCCCATTTGTTCACCACCAGCACGCAGCCCTTGCGGTTGCGCAGGATCAGGTTGAAGATGTTCATGTCCTGGGCCTCCATTCCGGTGGTGGAGTCTATCATCATCACGCAGACGTCCGAATGCTCAATGGCTCGGATGGAACGCATGACCGAATAGAATTCGAGGTCTTCGTTGACCTTGCCTTTCTTGCGTATGCCTGCCGTATCGACCAGCATGAATTCGTGGCCGAACTTGTTGTAGTGGGTTTCGATGCTGTCGCGCGTGGTGCCGGCCAGGGGCGTCACTATGTTGCGCTCTTCGCCCAGGAGGGCGTTGGTGAGTGACGATTTGCCCACGTTCGGCTTGCCCACGATGGCTATCCTGGGGAGCCCGGCGTAAGGGTCCTCTCCTTCCTCTTCAGCCGGCAAGGCCCCTACAACCGCGTCCAGCAGGTCGCCGGTGCCGCTTCCGTTCGCGGCGGAGATGGAATGGACCTCTCCGAGGCCGAGACTGTAGAACTCATAGGTGTCGAACACCTTCTCGCCGCTGTCCACCTTGTTGACGCAGAGTATGACCGGCTTTTTGCTGCGCCGGAGAACTTCAGCCATTTCGGAGTCGTAGTCGGTGATGCCGGTAGCCGCTTCCACCATGAAGATGATGACGTCAGCCTCGTCGATGGCTATCTCCACCTGACGGCGTATGGCCTTCTCGAAGATGTCGTCGGAGTTGGAAGTGAAGCCCCCGGTGTCTACCACCGAAAACTCCCTGCCGTTCCAGTCGCTGCGTCCGTAATGGCGGTCGCGGGTTACTCCGGAAATGTCGTCTACTATTGCCTGCCTCATTCCCACGAGGCGGTTGAAAAGTGTGGATTTGCCCACGTTGGGACGTCCCACGATTGCGACCAGGCTCATCTTGCGGTCTCCTTATTGGTAATACTCTCGAATTGATACAGGGCGCAGCCATCGCAGGCTTCGCTGTATTCGCCGGTGCAGGCGGCGCTTCTGCTCCCGCGGGATGCTTCCCTCTGTATGCGGGCGTCTTCGTCCTTGTAGCAGGTGATCCCCCGCTTGCGCATCTCGGGATTGCTGCCCACGTCGTACTTCGGGAAGCCCTTGTGGAAAAGGACTCCCACGCACATTCCGAGGACGCACAGGCCCACGAGGAGCAAAGCCGCGAGGAACACTTTCATCTGTTAATAATCCTGATGGAACACGGGGCTGATAGGCTCGTACATGTATACGTTGCGCATCATGCGGGCGAAAAGGTCGCTCATGCTGAGCACGTGTATCTTGGTCGACTTGTCGTATTTGCCCTTGGGCTGGGGGACCGTGTCGGTTACGTATACTTCGTCGATGTCCGAAGCTTCTATCTTGTCCACTGCGGGGACGCCTTGCTTGTCGGTGCTCAGCAGGGCATGGGTGGCGCAGGCCCTGACGCTTGCGGCGCCCTGCTTCTTGAGCTCGGTGGCTGCCTTGCAGAGCGTGCCGGCCGTATCGATAATATCGTCCACTATCACCACGTCCCGGCCTTCGACGTCTCCTATCACCCTGAGCGTATCGACCTCGTTCTGGACGAGGCGGGTCTTGTGGCAGATGATGATGGGCGGCTCCTGTCCGGTTATCTTCTTGAGGGTGTTGGCGTAGAAGTTCGCCCTCTTCGCTCCGCCGATGTCGGGTGAAGCGATGGACAGGTTGGGCAGGTGCAGGTCCTGTATCTGCTGGAGGAAGAGGTTGCTCGCCATGAGATGGTCGACCGGGATGTCGAAGAATCCCTGGATCTGGTCGGCGTGGAGGTCACAGGTCATGATGCGGTCGGCTCCGGCGGCACGGAGCAGGTTGGCCACCAGCTTGGCTCCGATGCTGGTGCGGGGCTTGTCTTTCCTGTCCTGGCGGGCCCAGCCGAAATAGGGGGTGACCACGATGACCTTCGAGGCGGAAGCCCGCTTGGCGGCATCGATGCAGAGCAGGAGCTCCATGAGGTTGTCGGATGGGGCTATGGTGGACTGGATGATGAAGACGGTGGCGCCGCGCACGCTGTCGTGGTAATAAGGCTGGAATTCTCCGTCCGTGAAGTGCTTTACTTCGACGTAGCCAAGACGCACCTTGTCTTCGTCGTCGATGTCGAGCTTTTTCAGATGCTTGACCACGTTCCTGGCGAATGCCACGGAAGTGTCGCAGCTGAATACCATCATTCTGTGTTCGTGTTGCATAAGGTTCCTATAGGGTTTTGAGTATACTTTCTACATAGTCCAGCACTTCTTCCTTGCCCTGGCCTTTGAGGGAGGACGTGGCGAACGAAGGCGGGAGCTCCTCCCAGTCTTCGAGCAGTATCCCCTTGCTGCGCTCCATCTGCTCCCTGAGGGCTACCGGACCCATCTTGTCGCCTTTTGTGAATATGAGCGCGAAGGGCACCCCTTCTTCTCCCAGCCTGGCTATGAAATCGCGGTCTACCTTCTGCACGTCGTGCCTGGAATCTATCAGCACGAACAGGCAAACCAGGTCGGGAGAGTTCAGTACATAGTCGGAGATGACGTTCTGGAGTTCTTCCCTTTCCTTCTGGGGCAGGCGGGCGTAGCCGTAACCGGGCAGGTCCACCAGGTACCAGCGGTCGTTTATGACAAAGTGGTTGACAAGTTGGGTCTTTCCGGGGGTGGAAGACGTCTTGGCGAGGCCCTTGCGGCCAGTGAGCATGTTTATCAGGGAAGACTTACCGACGTTGGAGCGGCCTATGAAGGCGAATTCGGGCAGCGCACGTGCTGGCCTCTGAGAGACGCGTGTGCTGCTCCCTGCGAATCTGGCATCGGTGATTTTCATAACGGAACTCCGAATGCAAAGATAATAAAAAAAACGGAGTATCCTCAGGCCGCAGCTAGTTTCCGGTATAGTAGTCGATGGTGTGCTGGATGGCCCTCGTGCACACCGGACAGAAGTGTTCGCATTCGTTCATGCGCATGCGGCATTCCTGCACCGGACGGTATATGCCCTTGGAACGGTATCCGCCCCCTTCGTATACGCCCACCTTGCGGTTGAGTTCCTCCTGCACCCCGGCAGGGAGCGTGTTCCAGATGCGCCTGATGTCCGGCCGCTTTTCCATCTCGTCCACGGGAGTGGGGATCTTCACCCCTTCCGGCACCATGTCCTGCCACTTTGACCCGAAGTCCGTGAGGGTAGTGATGTTGGGTTCCCACGGCTCTATATCGCCGGGATAGGTCCCCGCCTGCTCGTCGTCGTAGGCGTATTCGTCGGCGAGACCGGCGAACGCATGCCCGAATTCATGGACCAGCACCACGCCGGTGGTGGGATTGTCGGCTGCGGCCACCGTCATGGAATTGTAAATGCCTCCGCCTCCGTATCTGGGCGTGTTCACCAGGATTATGACATGCTCGAAAGGCACTCCCGCCAGGGCGTCGTACAGTGCGCGCATGTTCGAGGAGGTGAGGTAGCGGTCCTGGTAGAAGGTATCGTAGTGCGAGGAGAGCGCGGTGCTCTTCCACCTGCCCCTGCCCGGTTCGCTCACGCCCGATTCTTCCGAATCCAGGGCCAGCGCGACGAAGTTGAACCTGCCCGCATTCGAGGCGAAGGGCTCGTGCTTCATCAACTGCCCCGAAACCCTGGCGGCATCGGAGTAGAATTTGGCGGACTCCTCACGGGTGTAGCCGTCTCCCACTATCACTACGTCGATGCGGGATTCGAAGTTGCCTCCGCCAAGGATCTGGCGGTAGCCGTGCGTCGGCTTCAGCGGCCTTATGAGTATGTCGTTGGGGTCTATCCTGTGTTTGAGGCTCGCTCTGACCACGTTGCGATGGTCCTTCAACGTGACGCTTATGTCCACCGGCTTCTTGGGCCACGGCACCTGCAGGCAGCACTCGAATCCTTTGGTGACGCTCTTCGCTTCTTCTGTCACCTGCCATTCCTGGAAAAGGGTGGAGAAGCCGTTGCGGTAGATCACGGTTCCGGTGGCAGCATCCTGTACGGTAACCATGCCGTTGCTCTCCAGCAGGGCTGCATCGAGATTGCTCCGGCGTCCGGCCCAGACATCGCTCCGGAAGGCTTCCAGGAAGCTTATTTCCTGGGTGGTGGCGTTACCGGAGAAGATGTAGTCGAGGCGCAGCGTGGCATCGGAGAAATACGTGCTGAACGCCACGGCAAGAGTCGTGATCAGGTGGAGTATCATGGTTCCGTTATTCTAGGGTTATCTTGTAATCGGGCGAGTATACGATGCGCCTGACAGCGGTGTTCTCGCGGCCGTCACCCTTGTCGGGGATGAAGCGGAAATCGGTCTGCAGTCCGCGTTCGGTATATTCGTCAAGCTTCATATCCCACATCCTTCCGAATCTGTGGCAGATTCCGACGAAGTAGTGCAAGGTGTCGTATCCGTGGAAAGCGAAGGAGTTGGGCTCCCCGCCGAAGAGCGAGCGGTAAGCCAGCACGAACTGCTTGACCTTGGGGTCGCCGTAGTCGACGAAATAGCCTGCAGTCACGTGTGTATTGGCCTTGTGAAGGTTCTCGCTCTCGATCATGCCGTAGCTGCGTATGCGAGAGGGGGCGTAAAGTGCGACGGAGTTTTTCCTGTACGAGAGGAGGGTGACGTTGCGCACCACGTCGTTGACGAAGGTTTCGCTTTCGGAAGCGACGATGAAGCGTGTGGTGCCGTTCTTTGCAGAAGCATTGACGAAACCCGCCTGCGACTGGGTGCCGCGGGTAATGGAATACGACAGGTTGCGGTACCTCCTGCCAGAAGCCCTGAGGGCGTCGACTATTTCTTTGGCGTCACCGGTGAGGGCAACTCCAGCCTGGGTTACGAGTACCAGGCTGTCGCCGTACTGCATGTCTTCGATGGCCCATTTGACCAGTTCACTGTCCTGGATGCCGGAAGGGGTGGGGGTCTGGACTATCGACAGGCTGTCTACCAGCTGGGAAACCTTGGGTTCAAGGGGGGAGATGATGTATTTGCCTTCGCCGCTGCGCCCTGCCGCGGACTTGATCCCTTCTACAGAAATGGGACCGATGATTACGTCGCTTTCTTCAAGCAAGCGCGCTCCCGGAGCAGCCGCAGCCACGTCCAGGGCGGTGATGTTCATCTTGATACCGCTGTTGCCCAGGTCCCTGGCCGCCATTAGCGCTCCGGAATAGAAATCAAGGCTCTTTTCGTCGGCCTTGCCGTTTGCGGCGAAGGGCAGCAGTATGGCTACATTGATTACATCGGGTACATCCAGGGTGTAGGTCTCGGTTTTCCCGAGTACCCTTTCGAATATGTCGCGCAGTTGCGGGAAGAGCGATCGCTTGTCCTGCCCGCCCTCGTCCGCTGCTTCTTCAGCCGTCTCCGCCGGCGCGGCGGTCTCTTCGGGCGCTCCGGCCTGGGCCTTTACCGGAATCAGCAGCACCTGACCTGTCTTGAGGCCTTCGGTGCGCAGGTTCAGGTTCTCGTTGGCTTCGTATATGGCATCGACGCTCACGTCGTAGGCCTTGCAAATCGAGAACAGTGTCTGCTTCTCGGTAACCACATGTGCATAATACGCCTTGCCGTCCACCTTAACCCTGTCCTTCGACCTTTCGACCACAGGGACCTGATACTCCTGTGCAGGCACCGTGAACGGCAGTGCCAGCGTCAGCATCAGTATTATGTACAATCTTCTCACAGTTCCAGGATGAAATTGACCAATGAATCGCAGAACCGGCGCCAGGAAAGCCTTTCTTTTTCCTTCCTGATGGATTCCACGCAATTTTTACGGAGGTCGGCATCGCCGAAGAAGCGTTTTATGCCTGCAGCGATTTCACCGGCTTCCGCCTTGGAAGCGACAATACCCGTGCCAGTCTCTCCCACCGCTTCCATGAGCCCGCCCACGTCGGTAACCTCCATGGGCACCTCGAAGTGGTACGAAACCGAGCTGACACCGCTCTGGGTGGCGCTGCGGTACGGCAGGACGGTAAGGTCGGCGGCCGAAAAGAAGACTTTCACCTCCGAGTCGCGCACGTAGTTGAGGAAACAGTGGATGCGGTCCTTGCCGGGCGAGGCGTCTATCATCTGACGGTACTTGTCGAAAGAGCCATAGGGCTCGCCGGCGATTATCAGCTGGTAATCGTCCGGGAGGGTGTCGAAAGCTTCGAGGAGGATGTCCAGCCCCTTGTATTCGCGTATCAGGCCGAAGAAAAGCAGGTTCTTCATGCCGGGCCTGAGTCCGAGGTCCTTTTCGGCTTCGCTGCGCGGGAGCCTTTCGCCGAAATGGGTGTAGACGGGGTGGAACAGTTGCCTGCTCCTGAAACTCCCGAGGGAGTGAAGGTCGCCGTCCACCTCCCTGCATAGGGTCACGTGGGCCGTGCATCCCTTGAGGAAATACTGGGTGAGGGGAGTGTCGTAGAACTTCTTTTCGTGAGGGATGACGTTATGCAGCACGGACACCACCTTGATGCCGCGTTTGCTGAGATAGTGCGCCACATAGCCCATCGACGGGCCGAATGCCGACATCCACCAGCTCATCACCACCGCATCGGGACCCCATCCGGCGATGGCCTTGGCGGTTTTCTTCCAGGAGAACGGGCCCACCGAATCGAGCAGACGCTCGGATTCTATCGGTTCGGCTTCATCCTGGGGGGAAACAAACTGCGACTTCCCCGGGAAGAGGAAGTCGGGATATTGCCTTGTGAAATTGAAAGCCTTGACCACATGCCTCTTCCCCAGTTCGAGGTACATGTTTGCGTTGAACTGGGAAATCCCCCCTCTGAAGGGGTAGAAACATGACAGCAGGGCGATTCTCACAGTTTATTTGGACTGGCCTTTGGTCTTTACGTACTCGGCGTTGAGTCCTGCGAGGATATCGTCGGTGACGTCAAGCGAAGAGTCGGCGGCTGCGATGGGGGCGGGAAGGATGTCGCCCTGGGTGGTAAGGATCATCGCGAAATGCTTCTCGGCGTTGTACTTGTCGAGGAAGGTCTTGATGGCATCGGCCAGCTGGTTGAGCATGACCTGCTGCTCTTCGGCGATTTCCTGCTGCTTCTGGGCTGCGTAGGTCTGGAAAGACTGCTGCCTTTTTTGCAGGTCGGCGCTCTGTACCTCGGCGGTGCTGCGGGTCATGAGGCCTTTGTCGATCTTGTCCTGGAACGACTTGATGTCGCTGTCGAGCTTGTTGCCCCTGCGGTTGACTTCGTCGTTGATGCCCTTGATCTTGGTTTCGACGACCGAACGCAGGTCGTTGGCCATGTCGTACTCGTTGAGCACCTTGTCGAGGTTGAAGTATACGATCTGTCCCTTACCGGGGGCGGTGCTTTCGGTCTTTTCTTCTTCCTGAGCGGTGGCGCCCTGGTTCTGGTTGCAGGAAACGAATGTCATCGCTGCGATGATTCCGAGGAATAAAAGTGTCCTTTTCATTATTGTCGTTTGTTTTAGAATTTCCAAAGTATCCGCAAAGTTAATTAAAAATTATGGATTTGTCGAAAATTGTAAATAAAGTGTTAAATTTGCTGACTTTGTTTAAATGAGGATAGCATTCTACATCCATAAGACGGCACTCCAAGGCGACCCGCGTACGGAATCCCTGCTGGGGACTCTCCGCGAAGCCGGAATGGAGGTCTACCCCGTCCGGAACACCCGGGACATCAGGCCCGGGACAGGGATGGTCCTCAGCCTCGGCGGCGACGGAACCTTCCTCTCGACCGCCCATCTGGTGGCGCAGAAAGACATTCCGATACTCGGCGTGAACATGGGACGCATGGGCTTCCTGTCGCAGAACGCCCCCGAAGACGTGGCTCCCGCCCTTCTGGCAGGGGAATACCGCATAAGGGAAAGGGCCATGCTGCAGGTCAGGCTCTATGGCCCCGAGCCGGATGGATTCTGTCCTTATGCGGTGAACGAAGTGAGCCTGCACCGCACCGGCGCCGAAATGCTCGGCATCGACGCCACGGTAGACGACAACCGTCTTCCCACATACTGGGCCGACGGCCTCCTGGTAGCCAGCAGCATCGGCTCCACGGCATACAATCTCAGCGCCGGGGGTCCCATCTGCCTGCCCGACTCCAAGGTGCTGCTGCTCACACCGGTAGCTCCCCATAACCTGAATCTCAGGCCACTTGTGATCCCCGCCGGATCGCAGGTGTTGCTTGCAGCCCAGTCGCGCTCCGGCACCGCCACCCTTACCCTGGACAACCGCTCGTACAGCATACCCGAAAAGATGGCGGTTCAGGTGAACCTTGCTCCCTTCTCCCTCAAGACCGTGGACCTGGGCAAGGCCAGCTTCATCGATGCCCTCGAATCCCGCTTCTTCTGGGGGGAAGACGTCCGAAACACCAATTAGCATGGAAAGACCAGCGAAGATCCCCACACACGTATCGATAATCATGGACGGCAACGGCCGTTGGGCGCAGAACCGCGGCCTCGAAAGGGTCCGCGGCCATGCCGAAGGGGTGGAGAGCGTAAGGGCGGTTACCGAAGCCTGCGTCGAATTCGGGGTAAAGTACCTTTCGGTCTTCGCGTTCTCCGAAGAGAACTGGGGCCGTCCCGAGACCGAGGTGGACACCCTTATGAAGATAATGGCCAGTTCGATGAAGAACGAATACGGGACCTTCATCAAGAACGGTGTGCGCTTCCGGGTACTTGGAAACAGGGCCCGCCTTTCGGACGGGCTCAACAAGGCCATCGATTTCCTGGAGGATGCCACTGCCGGGGGAGAGAACCTCACGCTCATCCTCTTCCTGAGTTACAGCGGCAAATGGGACATCCAGCAGGCTGCCGACCGCATGGCCGAAGAAGGCGCACACGACCTCGAGCCATATCTGGTGACTGCCGGCATACCGGACCCCGACCTGATCATCCGCACCTCCGGAGAGAAGCGTCTGAGCAATTATCTGCTCTGGCAGGCGGCCTATTCCGAATTTGTGTTCGTGGACACACTTTGGCCTGATTTTAGAAAGGACAGTTTCCGTGCCGCGCTGCAGGAGTATGCTTCGCGCGACCGTCGTTTTGGAAAAGTGAAAGACAGCAAATGAAACGGACATTGATTATCATCTTCGCCTCCCTGCTCGCCGGCACGCTCGCGCATGCCCAGCAGCAGGACATAGAGGTGGATTACAATCATCCGCAAAAATATATAGTGGGTGGGGTTTCGGTCGAAGGGAACAATTATTTCAGCTCCCAGCAGATCATCTCCCTCACCGGCCTGGTCAAGGGGATGGAGCTTACCATCCCGGGCGAAGACATCTCCAACATAGTGCGCCGCCTCTGGCTCCAGCGTTATTTCGAAGACGTGTCCATGACCATCGACCGCTTCAGCGCCGACCGGGATTCGGTATTCCTCAAGATAGGTATAATCGAGCGCCCGCGCGTATCGCGCTGGACTTTCTCCGGAGTCAAGTCCGGCGAAGAGAAGGACCTCAAGGAAAGGCTCCACCTGCGCCGCGGCGGTGAGTTTTCCGAGTATGTCGAAAAGACGTCGGTGGACATAATCAAGCGTTTCTATGCCGAGAAGGGCTTCCTCAACTGCGACGTAAAGGCCGAAGTGCAGCAGGATACCATGATACGCAAGGCCATTCGCGTCAATTTTGCGGTGGACCGCGGAGTCAAGGTCAAGGTGCGCGAGATCAATTTCATAGGCAACGACCATGTGTCCGAGTACAAGCTCGCGCGTTCCATGAAGAAGACCAAGAGCAACAAGTTCTATAACTTCTTCCATACCAAGAAATTCAACGAGAAGGAATATCCGAACGACAAGAAGGGGCTGCTCAGCGCTTTCAACGAAAAGGGCTTCCGTGACGCACGCATCGTAAAGGATTCCATCTATTACATCGAACCCGGCAGACTGGGGATCGACATCACCGTCGATGAAGGCGACAGGTACTATTTCCGGGATATCAGCTGGACCGGCAACTCGGTTTACACCACCGACGCCCTCAACGAGGTGCTCGGCATACGTCCCGGCGACGTATACGATGTGGTCCTGATGCAGAAGAGGCTGTTCGGCGGCGGCAAGCAGAATGAGTACGACATCACCAAGCTATATCGCGACAACGGCTACCTCTTCTTCTACGTGAATCCTGTGGAAACCAATATCCAGAACGACTCCGTGGATGTGGAGATGCGCATTTCCGAAGGCAAGCAGGCTACGCTCAACAATATCGTCATCAACGGCAACGACCTTACCAACGAGAAAGTGGTCCGCCGCCAGATCTTCACCCGTCCCGGTTACCTGTTCAGCCAGACCGACTTCGAAAGGAGCATACGCGAAATATCCTCGCTCGGCCAGTTCGACCCCGAGGCCATAATGAGCGAAGGCGGCTATTCGATCATCCCCAACCAGGTCAACAACACCGTCGACATAGTTTACAACGTCACCGAAAAGCCCTCCAGCCAGCTCGAACTGTCCGGAGGCTGGGGCGGCAGGACCTTCGTCGCCACCGCCGGCGTGTCGTTCAACAACTTCAGCACCCACCGCTTCTTTGACAAGAGCGCATGGAGGCCGGTACCCCTTGGAGACGCCCAGAACCTCTCGTTCCGTTTCCAGACCAACGGTTCGTACTATACAGCGCTTTCGGCCAGTTTCGTGGAACCCTGGCTCTTCGGCAACAGGCCCACTTCCCTCAACCTCGGCGTGTACTACACCCGCCAGACCGCATCCAACAGCGGCGGCTATTACAACTACTTCTACAATTATTCAGTCGACCGCATACTCGAGATATTCGGCGCTTCTGCTTCCCTGGGACGCCGCCTCGACTGGCCCGACAATTACTTCGTGCTCTACAACGGTCTGAGCTGGCAGACATACAAGCTTACCAACTGGTATCAGGGTTACTTCATGTTCCAGGACGGTATCTCGCACAACATCAGCTTCACCTCAAACCTCGTGCGCAACAGTACCGACCAGCAGATATATCCCCGCCAGGGCTCCGAATTCAGCCTCTCGCTGCAGGTCACCCCGCCATTCTCGCTCTTCCGCAGGAAGTCGTATGACGCCAGCGGGAACGTCATCAAGGTCGACAAGCCCTCCGATATCAATTACGACAACTGGACCTCTCAGCAGCGTTTCAAGTGGATCGAGTACCATAAATGGAAATTCTCGGCGGCCAACTACACCAAGCTTGCTGGCGACCTGGTGCTCATGACCAAGGCCCAGTTCGGATACCTCGGCTATTACAACCGCAGATGGGGCTATTCCCCGTTCGAAGGCTTCATGGTGGGCGGCGACGGCATGAGCGGATATGCTACCTACGGAACCGACATCATACCGCTCCGCGGATATGAGAACTATTCTCTCACACCGTACCGCGAAACCAGTTACAACTCGAGCGGCTCGGCATATGCCGGCAACGTCTACGACAAGTTCACCGTGGAACTCCGCTATCCCGTTATACTCCAGCCTTCTTCCACCATCTTCGCCCTGCTCTTCCTGGAAGGCGGCAACTGCTGGGCCGACATACGCGACTTCAATCCGTTGCAGATCAAGCGGAGCGCCGGTGTAGGCGTGCGTATCTTCCTGCCTATGATAGGCTTGCTCGGTATCGACTGGGGTTACGGTTTCGACGACGCCACCAGCGGCAAGAGTCAGTTCCACTTCATAATCGGACAACAATTTTAGGAAATTGAAACATTTTGATGTAAATTTGCATCCTATTAGTACAACAGAAACAAAACCAATAAGCATCGATATGAAAAAGGTCATTTTATTTGCAGCAGTGATGCTCTTCAGCGCAGCAGCCTGGGCGCAGCCCAAGTTCGCGCATGTGAACTTCTCTGAACTCGTGCAGCTCATGCCCGAGGCCGATCAGGCGCGTGCTACCCTCCAGGCTTCCAGCAAAGAGGCTCAGGAAACATACCAGACCATGGTCGAGGAGTTCAACAGCAAGTATTCCACCTATCAGCAGAAACTGAACACCTGGACGCCGGCGATACGTGAGAGCAAGGAAAAGGAACTCACCGAAATCCAGCAGCGCGTACAGGAGTTCCAGGCCACCGTTTCGCAGGAACTCCAGCAGCAGGAGCAGCAGCTCATGGCCCCCATCTACCAGAAAGCTCAGGAGACAGTTAATTCCCTCGCCAAGAAGGCCGGATATGTATACGTCTTCGACCGCAGCAGCATCCTCTACATCGACGACACCCAGAGCACCGACATCACCAAGGCTGCCCGCAAGGCTCTCGGCATCGCGGACGACCGCACCCTCGAGTCTCTCCAGGCGGAACTCCAGGCACAACAGCAGACAGCGTCAGAGTAGAATCGATTATCTTCAAATCTGAAATGCAACACGCGGTTCTTATTGCCAGGGATGTTGTTTGAAGATTTACAGGAGTTTCCGGCGACAGACATACCGTCGCCGGAAACTCTTTTGCATTTGCATACACTTATATATCAACCACATAAGCAACTATTATGAAAACTACTGAAATCATGGCGGCTCTCCAGGCCAAGCATCCGGGAGAAAACGAGTATCTGCAGGCAGTGCAGGAGGTTCTAGAAAGCATTGAGGACGTTTATAACCAGCATCCCGAATTCGAGAAGGCCAAGATCGTGGAAAGGATGGTAGAGCCCGACCGCATCTACACCTTCCGCGTTACCTGGGTTGACGACAAGGGTCAGATCCAGAGCAATCTGGGCTATCGCGTACAGTTCAACAGTGCCATCGGCCCCTACAAGGGAGGTCTCCGCTTCCATAAGGCCGTAACGCCTTCCATGCTCAAATTCCTCGGTTTCGAGCAGACTTTCAAGAACGCTCTCACCACGCTCCCGATGGGCGGCGGCAAGGGCGGCTCCGACTTCGACCCGGTAGGCAAGAGCAACGACGAAATCATGCGTTTCTGCCAGGCTTTCATGCTTGAACTGTGGCGCTGCATCGGTCCGGACGAGGACGTTCCGGCAGGCGACGTAGGCGTAGGCGGCCGTGAGATCGGCTTCCTCGACGGTATGTACCGCAAGCTCGCCCGTCAGTACAACACCGGTGTCCTTACCGGCAAGGGTATGACCTGGGGTGGTTCCATCCTCCGTCCCGAAGCTACCGGCTACGGTGCCATGTATTTCGCGCAGCTCGCCCTTGAGAAGGTGGGCAAGTCCCTCGCAGGCCAGCGCATCGCTCTCTCCGGCTTCGGCAACGTTGCCTGGGGTGCAGCCAAGAAGGCCAAGCAGCTCGGTGCCAAGGTGGTCGCCATCAGCGGCCCGGACGGCGTCTGCGAGATTCCCGACGGCATCACCGACGAGATGATCGACTATATGCTCGACATGCGTGCCTCCAACCGCAACAAGGTTGAGGATATGGCAGTCAAGTATCCTGCCGCCACCAAGTTCACCGCCGGCAAGAAGAGCTGGGCTATACCGGTAGACATCGCGTTCCCGTCCGCATTCCAGAATGAGCTCAGCCTCGCTGACGCACAGGAACTCAAGAAGAACGGCTGCTGGGCAGTGTTTGAGATTTCCAACATGGGCTGCCAGGCCGACGCGATCCACTGGATCCAGGGCAACGGAATGATGTTCGCTCCCGGCAAGGCCGTCAACGCAGGCGGTGTGGCTACCAGCGGTCTCGAAATGACCCAGAATGCGGAGCACATCAGCTGGACCGCAGACGAGGTGGACGAAAGGCTCCATCACATCATGGCCGCAATCCATGAGCAGTGCGTCAAGTTCGGCACCCAGGCCGACGGCAGCATCGACTATGTGAAGGGCGCCAACATCGCCGGCTTCATGAAGGTTGCCCAGGCAATGCTCGAGCAGGGCATCATTTAATGCCAGTCATCCTTCGCCAAGTCAAAAATATTGACTACATTTGCAGTTGCGTTTTCCGGAACGCAACTGCTTTTTGTAAAGTATTCAACCTAACCTGATTATGGGTAACAAAAAATTCAATCCGAAGTATTGTGTACTTTTGCCCATCGTGCTTCTGGTCACAATATTCCTCTGGGCCGTGCCTACCTCATTCTTCGGTATCGACGCCCTTACCGCCACGCAGCAGCGGGTGATCGCCCTTTTTGCCTTCGCCGCACTCATGTGGATATTCGAGATCATTCCCAACTGGACCACCTCTCTTCTCGTGATCGTGCTGTCGCTGCTCACCGTCTCCAACAAGGGACTTGGATTCCTGTGCACTCCGGCAGCCGGCCAGCTCGTGGATTACAAACAGCTCATGGCCGCCTTCGCCGATCCGGTAGTGATGCTCTTCCTGGGTGGTTTCGTCCTTGCCATCATGGCGGAGAAGTACGGCCTCGACGTTACCCTGGCCCGCGTGCTTCTGAAGCCTTTCGGCAAGAACCCGAAATCCGTGCTTCTGGGATTCCTTATAGTCATTTCCGTGTTCTCGATGTTCATGAGCAACACCGCTACCGCCGCCATGATGCTGGCCTTCCTGGCGCCCGTGCTCGCCGTCCTTCCCAAGGATGACCGCGGCCGCATAGGCCTGGCCCTGGCAATCCCGGTGGCAGCGAACATCGGCGGTATTGGCACTCCCATCGGAACGCCTCCCAACGCCACCGCGGTACGCTTTCTGGCAGATGCCGGTGCCGAGATCGGTTTCGGCGAGTGGATGCTCCATATGGTCCCGTACGTTATCATAATGATAGCTTTCGCATGGTTCCTCCTTCAGGTGTTCTTCCCCTTCAAGGCAAAGGAAGTCGTGTTGGAAATACCCGAGAGCAAGCGTGCCAAGGATTGGAAGTACTATGCGGTATGGATCGTCTTCGTCGGTACCATCCTCCTCTGGATGACCGAGCAGATCCACCACGTCAACTCCAATGTCGTAGCGCTCATCCCGCTCGCCGCACTTACCATGATGGGCATTTTCACTAAAGAAGACATCAAGGAAATCAACTGGAGCGTGCTCTGGCTGGTCGCCGGCGGTTTCGCCCTGGGTACGTCCCTTCAGGGTACCGGACTGGCCAAGACGCTTATCGAAGCCATTCCGTTCGGAAGCATGTCGGTCGTGCTCGTTCTCATACTCGCGGGCATAATATGCTACTTCCTCTCCAATTTCATCAGTAATTCCGCGACGGCGGCGCTGCTGATCCCTATCCTCATCGTAGTCGCTGAAGGCATGGCGGATCCGTCTGCTGCCAACAACGCCTCGTTCCTCGCCCTGGGCGGCACCAAGGCCATGATCACTTTCATCGCCGTATGTGCTTCCCTCGCCATGTGTTTCCCCATCTCCACGCCTCCGA
The DNA here is from genome assembly GCA_900320385.1 of uncultured Bacteroidales bacterium. Lineage (GTDB taxonomy): Bacteria > Bacteroidota > Bacteroidia > Bacteroidales > UBA932 > Cryptobacteroides. Next base: position 40,922 of record ONSD01000019.1, on the reverse strand, counting down.
ACGCCATCGCTGCGTCGACAGGCCTCGTGGAGACCAAAGATATGTCGAAGGTGGGCGTCGTCATCGGCGTAGTCGGATTCGTCTTCGGATTTTTCTGGCTCACCAAGATTTTCCCGTTTGCATAGTGTATCATCCTTAGTTAATATGAAAAAAGCATTTATCAGCGCGATCATACTCTGCCTCGGCATCGCTGCCTTCGCACAGGAAAACGCTGCTCCGGAGTACGGTTACAAGCAGACCGGCTTCATGAGCACTCCCAAGGTTGGGGCCTATATCATCGGCTCCTATAAATACAGCGACCGCGAAGGCGCACACGATGGCCCTGGCTTCGGCCTCAGGCTCATCCGTGCATACGTCGACGGCAGCATCTTCGGCGATTTCAACTATCGCGTACAGTTCCAGGCCGGAAGCGGTACTCCCCATGTCAAGGACTACTACATTGAGTGGGCCAAATACAAAGAGTTCTCCGTAAAGATGGGTCAGTTCAAGAGGGCCTTCACCTTCGAGAACCCGATGAATCCCTGGGATGTGGGCGTAGGCGATTTCTCGCTGCTTGTGCAGAAGTTCGCCGGCATGGGCGACCGTCTCGGTGAGGCCAACATGGGCGGCCGCGACCAGGGCCTTCAGGTCCAGGGTGACCTGTTCCCCATGGAAGAAGACCAGTATCGCCTGATCCACTATCAACTTGGCGTTTACAACGGCCAGGGCATAAATGCCACCGATGCCAATAAGGCCAAGGACCTTATCGGAACCCTCCAGTTCCAGCCCATCAAGGGCCTGTATGTAGGTGCTTTCGGTTGGAAGGGAACTTGGACCAACAGCGTCGGGACCGAACTCAAGCGTGAACGCGTGAGCGCAGGCCTCAAGTACGACCGCGACAACTGGACTGTCCGCGCCGAGTACGCGACTGCCGTTGCAGGGGAGAAGGAACAGAGCGGCGCATCCGACGCATTCTACGTGACAGTGGGTATCCCCGTCCGTGACTGGCTCAAGGTCTACGCAAAGTGGGATGAGTTCCGCAGCCAGGCGAACAGCGACACCTCACACGACCTCTATTCGCTTGCCGCCAACTTCCGTCTGCACAAGAACCTCAACTTCCAGCTCGAGTTCCGTCATCACAACGACCTTACCCTTATTTCCCCGAACTACAACGAGATCTGGTTACAGACCTACATCCGCTGGTAGCATCCGGCAGCAACAACAAAAAAACCAGCCACTCAGGCTGGTTTTTTTTTGTCGGGATGACTCGACTCGAACGAGCGACCCCTACGTCCCGAACGTAGTGCGCTACCAACTGCGCTACATCCCGAAAGAAAGACGCGGCTCTCACCGCGCCTTCCTGGATTCCTTACGACAACTTGTTGATGTAAACCGCGATGCCGCTCTTGAGGTTGGAAGCCTTGTTCTTGTGGATGAGGCCGATCTTTGCGAGCTTGTCTATCATTGCGTACACCTTGGGAGCTTCTGCCTGTGCAGCCTGCTTGTCGGTGGTGGTACGGATAGCGCGTATCGCGTTGCGGGTTGTCCTTGCATAATACCTGTTATGCAATCTGCGCCTTTCGCTTTGGCGATTGGCTTTTTCTGCTGATGCGTTGTTTGCCATTGTTATCTTTTTTAATATTTTCCAGTAGTGGGTAGGAGAATCGAACTCCTATTGCAGGAATGAAAATCCTGAGTACTAACCGTTATACGAACCCACCATTCCGATAAGGGTTGCAAAGGTAGGAATTATTTTTGATATCTCAAACTATTTTTTTGAGTTATCTTCAGATGCCGCCTTTTTCCACTCCCAGGAGTACAGTATGGACTCTACCTGGCGCAGGTATTGACGCTTATCGTACTTCGGGGCATAGACGAACGCCTCTGCAACTATGATATCCTTGCCGTCGGGACTGTAGAAGCTGTGCGACACGAACGGGCCGGCCATATAATCGTTCTCGACTTCCCACCAGCCGCGGGTCTGGGCGAAATCGCGTCCCTTGTATTTGAGGAATTCCACCGAAGGAGCCGGGATGTCTCCCGTGGTCATGTAGGTGTTCTCGAACATGCCGGGCACATTGGCCTTGAGGGTCTCGTTGCGGTGCGCTATTATCTTTTCGAGGCTGAAGCTCCCGTCACCTTCGGCCGGATACCTGTACACGAAAACGCCCTGCATGGTATACTGCTTTTCGTCGGCTATCCAGATGAAGTCGTCGGAACTTTTCTTGAGCTTGTATCCGGTAGGGAAGTGAGGGCTGCCGCCGAACACTTCCTGCACCCTCTGGGCGAGGCTTATCTCCTCATAGTGCAGGTTGTTGGAGATGATCCTGTCGCGCTCCGCCTGCTCGATGTAGTTCACTACGGTGGAAGCGCCTGCGTTCAGCAGGGAATCCGCGGTGCGGCTGTCGGGAGCCGAGATGTACACCAGGGCCTGGGGTGCGGCCCAGCGGTTTGCGAGGTACGAAACCTTGGTTTCCGCAACTTGGGGGTCGATGTCGAAGTACACTATGTTGCGGTGCACCTTGAACAGGTTGTCGAGTGCGGTCGGGGAGATGTTCACCAGGGAGTAGAGGGGTTCGCGGATGGGGAGATAGGGGCAGTCGGAACCCAGGAGGGCGCGCACGTCGTTCCCGAGCTGGCCTTCCCAGTTGTTCTTGTCCATCACTACGATGATTTCGCCGGCCTTCCCGCTGATGTTGGGCAGGAGGGAGGCGTGCCTGTTGCCGCACGATACGGCTGCAATCGCAAATGCGAGGAGGATGAGGATCTTTTTCATATCGTTAATGCATTAATCTTCCGATGTCGTTGCCGAAGGCCAGCATCATCAGCGCCAGCAGCAGTATCATGCCTATGCCCTGCATGACGGCCATGAACTTGTCCGAAGGCTTGCGGCCGCTAATCATCTCCACGAGTATGAAGAGGATGTGCCCGCCGTCGAGCCCCGGGATGGGGATGAGGTTCATCACGCCGAGCATCACCGAAAGCAGTGCAAGCATGTACATGAACCTATACCAATCCCATGCCGCAGGGAACACCTGCCCGATGGCGATGAAACTGCCCACCGACTTGTATGCGCCGCTGGACGGTGTCGCCAGGAGCCTGAGGTCCTTCAGGTATCCGGAGAGAATATCTCCGGTGAGTTTGATTCCGGCAGGCACGGCCTGCCAGAAGTTGTATTCCTTCCTGATTATCTCCGGAGCCTTCATATAGACCCCTATCCTTCCGAGGCTGTCGACCTCCACGGGCACGGCTACGGTCTCACCGCCCCTCTCCACTGTGGCGGTGACGCTGCTGCCGGCCATTCCGGCCAGGACGGGCCGCGCATCCTGAAGGTAGGCAACCCGCACCGAATCGAAGGCAGTTATCCTGTCACCGTGCACAAGGACGGCCCCGTTGGGACTGCCAGCAGCCACGGAATCTATCTCGAAAGGCACGGCCAGATCGAACATGAGCTCCGAATTGAGCACGTCGCCTATCATGTTGCGGTCGATATATATGTCTACGGTGTCCGCACCACGCAATACCGTGGCCTTGTGGACGTTGCGCCTTGCAAGGTCGGCCTGCAGCGAGGCGAAGCCCTCGGGAGCGTAATCGTCGAAGCGCAGGATTTCGTCGCCGTTGCGGAACCCCATCTCTTCGGCAAGGGCGTTCACATATATCTTCGAACCCTTGTTGGGAATGAAACTCTGTCCCCAGATGTCCACGATGCCTATGTACACCACGATGGCCAGGATGAAGTTGAAGAGCACGCCTCCCGCCATCACCAGCAGTTTCTGCCAGTTGGGATGGCTGCGGAGCTCCCATGGCCGGGGTTCCTTCTTCATGGACTCCAGGTCCATGCTCTCATCTATCATGCCCGCTATCTTGCAATAGCCGCCGAGGGGCAGCCAGCCTATGCCGTACTCGGTTTCCCAGTCGAGCGCTTTGGGGCAGAGACGCGTGAACCAGCGGCTCTTTTTGGTGCTGAAGAGGAACTTGCCGCCCAGGTCGAAGAACAGGTAGAATTTCTCCACCCTTATGCGGAACAGCTTCGAGAATGTGAAGTGCCCCAATTCGTGGAAGGCGATGAGTATGGAAAGCGCAAGTACTACTTGCAGGATTTTCATCAATACGGCCATGTGTTACAGCAGTTTCCTCGCCCTGGCGGCCGCCGCCTCGTTGGTGGCGAAAATGTCGTCGAGCGAAGGTGACGCTGCAAAATCTGCGCCTGATATGCCGTCTTCAACTATGCGCGCGATGTCGTAATAGCCTATCCTGCCTTGGAGGAAGGCTGCGACGGCCACTTCGTTGGCCGCGTTCATGGCACAGGGGATGTTCCCGCCGCGCCGTATGGCCTCGTAGGCCAGGGCCAGGCAGGGGAAGCGCTCCGTGTCGGCGCTGCTGAAACTGAGCGAAGCGAGTTCGGCGAAATCGAGTTTCCTGTTGCCGACGCTCACCCTCTCCGGGTAGCTGAGGGCGAAGCCGATAGGCTGCCTCATGTCCGGGCAGCCGAGCTGGGCTATGACGGCACCGTCGGCGAATTCGACCATGGAGTGGATTATGGATTCGGGGTGCACCACCACGTTGATGCGTTCGGGCTGGACGTCGAAGAGCCAGCGGGCCTCGATGACCTCGAAACCCTTGTTCATCATGGTGGAAGAATCTATCGTCACCTTTGCGCCCATGTTCCAGTTGGGATGCTTGAGGGCGTCGGCAGCCGTAACCTTGGCGATCCTTTCCCTTTCCCAGCTGCGGAAAGGCCCGCCGGATGCGGTGAGATGGATTTTTTCTATCGGGTTGCCGTTGGCTCCCTGGAGGCACTGGAAGATAGCTGAATGCTCCGAATCCACGGGAAGGATGCGGCCGCCGTGCCTGAGGGCGTGAGCCGTCACTATGGCTCCTGCCGCGACGAGGGTCTCCTTGTTGGCCAGGGCAACCACCTTGCCTGCGTCGAGGGCCGCGAGGACTGGCCTCAGCCCGCTGAACCCCACCATCGCGCCTACTACCATGTCTACGTTATCCGCTGCCGCGAGGGAGCATAGGCTGTCTTCGCCGGTGAACACCTTTATGCCCCGGGCTTGCAGTGCATCGGCTACGGTCTTGTATTTCGCTTCATCGGCGATCACGGCATTGTTCACATCGAATTCCAGGGCCTGCTCGATGAGAAGGCCGGCGTTGCTGCCGGCGGCGATGGTCTCCACTTCGAACATGTCGCGGTGACGCCGTATCACGTCCAGTGTCTGGGTTCCTATCGAACCGGTCGAGCCGAGTATGGTTATCCTGCGCTTTTCCATCAGAACGTACAGTATTTCGAAGGGTCGACGGCTTCGCCGTTATACCAGATTTCGAGGAGGAGATTCTCTCCCACCAGCGCCACCGGAGTGCCGGCGGTCACTTTGTCGGCGGTGTTCTTGAGCACTTTCTGCCCGTGGCGGTAGCAGGAGATTATGTTGCCCGGATGCTGTATGCATATGGCGTAGCCTCCGTCGTCGGTCCATCCCGAGAAAACCACTGTGCCGTCCAGGACAGCACATACCACCGAATTGGCCGGAGCGGATATTTCCACCGACGGGTGGGCAACCTTGTCGAAACCGGCCGTAACCGTGCCCTTCACAGGAGAGAAGAAGTGCATCCCCTCTATGGGCAGGACCCGGCCTGAACCGTCCTGTGACGGGGCCTGCTGGGCATTCTGCACTTCAATGCGAAGGAGCGAATCCCTTCGCGCGAGTTCCCTTTCCGAAAGTTCGCTGAGATACCTGCGGGTGCCGGCGGCGATGAGGCTGTCGGCACCGAGCCCCTCCTCTCCTGCAAGCACGCGGCTGAGGTTTTCTGCATAGAGACTCCAGCGGAACATCTCGTTCTCGAGGGAATCTATCTTGATGGCATTGGCGATCGCATCGCGCTTGAAATGGGCGTCGGGATATCCCGGTACCCAGCTTTTGAGCGGGGTGAGGGCTATGAGGGCGAAGAGCAGCAGGAACGATACCACGACGGCGGTAACGGCTCCCACTATGCCTCCCAGCCTGGTGAAACGCCAGGAACGGATGCGCTTGTGCGATTCGTCTTCCACCAGCGAAAGACGATAGGGCTTACCCAGACCGGAATTTTCTTTTCCCATACCTTTTTCTTAAATTTGCAATTTGAATATGGACAGGACCATCGGCATAGACTACGGCAGGGCCAGGGTTGGAATCGCAGTGAGCGACCCTCTCGGCATCTTCGCCTCGCCGGTGGAAACCGTGCAGACTGCAAAGATAATAGATTATCTGCAAAAATACGCCGCTTCACAGACCATTGTCGGCTTCGTGGTGGGTTATCCGATGAATCTCGACGGCCGTCCTTCCGAGGCCGCGCAGGACGTGGATGTCTTCCTGAAGCAGCTCGCCAGGAAGTTCCCGGATGTTCCCGTCACCCTCGAGGATGAACGTTTCACTACAGTGCTGGCCCACAGGGCGATGATAGACGGCGGGATGAAGAAGAGCCGCAGGCGCGACAAGATGTCGTGCGACAAGATAAGCGCGGCCATCATTTTGCAGGGATACCTCGACAGGCAGAACAGGGAAAAATGATCAGACCGATTTATTTGTACGGATCGGAGGTGCTGCGCGAAGTGGCAGTACCCGCCGAACTTTCGAAGAAAGAAGAAATAGCAGCGTTGATCCAGGACCTTTGGGACACGCTGGCGGCCAGCGAAGGCTGCGGGCTGGCGGCTCCCCAGATAGGGGAGAGCGTCCGCGTCGTGGTCGTGGACGGCGACGTCATGGCCGACGTATATCCTTATCTCAAGGGCTTCAAGAGGGCTTTCGTGAATCCCGAGGTCATTGAGGAGAGCAAGGAACAGGTCAGCTACAACGAGGGCTGCCTCAGCGTCCCCGGCATATACTGTGACGTGCTGAGGCCCAAGAAGATAAAGGTACGCTACTACGACGGGGACCTCCAGCCCAGGGAAGAGGAGTTCGACAATTTCGCCGCCAGGATGATCCAGCACGAATTCAGCCATCTCGACGGTGTGCTCTTCACCGACCTCGTGGCCCCCATCCGCCGCAAGCTCATAGGCCGCAAGCTGCAGGGCATATCTGCCGGCAAGGTTGCAACGCATTACAAGTCAACACTTAAAAAATAACCGATATGGGAGCATTCCATGCATATGACATCCGCGGAATCTACAATGTTGATTTCGATAAGACGACCGCCTACAAGGTGGGTTACTTCCTTCCCGGGCTGCTCGGCGCCGACAAGGTGCTGGTGGGCCGCGACTGCCGCGTTTCCGGACAGGAGATCCACGACGCCCTCATAGAGGGCCTGACCGATGCCGGAGCCGATGTCGACGACATCGGACTCAGCAGCACTCCGCTGGTATATTTCGGCACCGCCCGCTACGGTTACAAGGCCTCGGTGCAGATAACCGCATCGCACAATCCGCCGGAGTACAACGGAATGAAGGTGTCCCGTGAGAACGCCCTTCCGGTCGGACTCGACACCGGCCTGGGACAGATCAAGGCCTGGATAGACGAAGGCCGTCCCACCCCGCCCGCAGCCAAGAAGGGCAAGGTGACTGAAATCGACATCAAGGCCGACTATATCAAGTTCCTGATGCAGTTCAAGGGTGATTATTCCAATCTCAAGATAGCCTTCGACCTCTCGAACGGCATGGCCAACCTCTTCGCCAAGGAAGTCTATGCGGGAGAAGATGCCGAATACCTTTTCGACACCCTCGACGGCCGTTTCCCCAACCATGAACCCAACCCGCTGATTCCCAAGAATGTGGAACCGCTCAAGCAGCTCGTGGCCAAGACGGGTGCCGACGTGGGTGTGATCTACGACGGCGATGCCGACCGGGTAATGTTCGTTGACGACAAGGCGCGCTTCGTGGCGCCCGACCTCATCATAGCCATGATGGCCCTCTATTTCTGCGGCGAACGGGGCGAAAAGAACCCCCGCGTGCTCCAGGAAATCCGTTCCAGCAAGGCAGTGGGCGAATTCCTTCAGGGATACGGCGCCGACCTCCACACCTGGAAGGTGGGCCGTGCCTTCGCAGCGCCCAAGCTCCGCGAAATCGACGGCCTCTGGGGCGGAGAACTCGCCGGGCATTATTACTTCAAGGATTTCTTCTATTCCGACAGCGGCATGCTGGCAAGCATCATAGTGCTCCGCATAGTGTCCGCACTCAAGAAGCAGGGCATCAGCTTCAGCGACGAGATAGATTCGCTCACCAAGTACCGCAATTCCGGTGAGGTGAATTTCAAGGTCGAGGACAAGAAGGGCGCCATGGAGGCCGTAAAGGCCCATTTCGAGTCTGCCGAAAAGCCCGATGTCGTGATGGACTTCGACGGCTACCGCCTGGAATTCCCGCAGTGGTGGTTCAACATCCGCCCGTCCAATACCGAGCCTTACCTGCGCTTCATCTGCGAAGCGACGACCGACTCGCTGATGCAGGGCAAGATAGCGGAAGTGACCGAGATCATCGAAAAACAATTCGGCGGAAAGCGTTCGTAGCGGCCTGATATTTGGAGGGTACTAAGTCCGTCAAATGAAAAACCGTACTTTAACCATAAGCCTAAGCTTGCTTCTTCTGCCCGTGATCCTGTGCGGGCAGGAGAAGACCATAACCCTTAAACAGGCACAGATACTGGTGCCGCGCCCGGCTTTCGACCCGGTGCGTTCGCTCATACCCGGAGAGATGGAATCGCCGGGTGATACCATAGAGACTTCGAACCCGGTGCTCAAGGTCGTCCTTCACAGCGACGGCACATGGGAATACGCCAAGGACCCGGTCGTCGCTTCCGAGAACCCCGTGTTCCACAGCTACTGGAACAACGAGACAATAATCCCTTATACCCAGGCCCTTTCGGACCTGCCGCTGAAGATAATGCTGGTCCTCTCCGATGACGCCAGCAAGTTCTGCTGCCCATATGGGATCAAGGTGTTCTCCCCATTCGGACGCAGGCACGGCCGCAACCACAACGGGGTGGACATACCTATGCCCCGGGGCTCTGAACTGTATGCCGCCTTCGACGGCAAGGTGCGTGTTTCCACTTTCCACCGGGGCTTTGGCAACGTGGTGGTAATCAGGCACGAGAACGGCCTCGAAACCATTTATGGCCACATGTCGGAGCGCAAGGTCAAGGCCAACGACTGGGTGAAGGCGGGCGATGTGATAGGCACATGCGGCTCCACAGGCCGTGCTTCCGGTCCACACCTGCACTTCGAGACCCGCTATGAGGGCTATGCGTTCGATCCGCAGTGGATAATCGACTTCGAGAAGGGAATACTACGCCACGGCGTCTACATCCTCAAGCGCACCCAGTTCGGGACACAGAACAAGTACGTTCCCGAAAGCGAAGAAGAAGATGACGAAATCTTCCGCGCCGACGAAGAGATTGCCGAGCAGGAGGCTGTGGCCGCTGCCGAAGCCGAGAGGAAGGCCGCCGAGGAGGCTGCCGCCAAGGCTGCTGAAGTCTGGTATACAATAAAGTCAGGCGACAACCTGTCCACCATCGCAAAGCGAAACGGAGTGTCGGTGTCCAGCATCTGCAAGCTCAACAACATAACCACCAAGACCACTTTGCGGGTAGGGCGCAGGATAAGGTTGAAATAATTTCGGAAGCTTTTGACATAATTTTGGATAATCATTTTGCTATATTTGCAAAAGTATTATTCCTTGATTATGAATTCCAAAGTTATTCTCATCGCCCTGATGCTTCTTCTCCCTGTTTCGCTGCTGGCGGATAATGGACAGTGGAAGCCTTCCGGCGAGCGTATCCGTACCCAATGGGCGGAGCAAGTCAGTCCTGCCAACGCCCATCCAGAATATCCCCGTCCCCAGATGGTGCGGGGCAATTGGCGCAGCCTGAACGGCCTCTGGGACTATTCGGTCCTGCGCGCGGGCGCATCCGCTTCTTCCGAATCCGGCAAGATACTCGTTCCCTTCTGCTTCGAGTCTTCCTTGTCCGGTGTCGGAGGGACCTTCAATCCGGGAGACGTCCTCATATACACCAGGGATATCAAGGTCCCTTGCCGCTGGCGCCGCAAAAAGACGGTGCTGCTGCACTTCGAAGCCGTGGACAGGGAATGCACCGTGTATCTGAACGGACAAGAAGTCGGCTCACATTCAGGCGGTTACGTTCCTTTCTGCTTCGATGTCACGCCATTTCTCAAGCGCGGACGCCAGCATCTGGAGGTGCGCGTCAAGGATTCTACCGACAAAGACGGATTCTTCCCGCGCGGCAAGCAGGTACTGTCTCCGTCCGGCATCTGGTATACCGCCGTGAGCGGAATCTGGCAGAGCGTATGGATCGAGGCTGTGAGCCGCAAAGGCTATATCCGGGATTACAAAGTGACCCCGCGCCTTGCCCGGAACGCCGTTGAGGTGACCCCGTTCTCGTCCGGAGCCGACGACATCCGGGTGGAACTGCTCGAAGGCGGGGTGGGGTACAGGAGTGACTCTCCTGCAGGGGAGGTCCTGGCCAGCGTCTCCGTCAAATCGGGAGAAACGGCCGGACTCGCCCTCGACGCTCCTCAGCTCTGGAGCCCCGGCCATCCTTATCTTTACGGGCTCCGCCTTACCCTTTTCAGCGGCGGAAAGAAAATCGATTGCGTGCAGGGGCATGTCGCCTTCCGCGAGATATCGGCGGCCACCGACTCCGCAGGCCACAAGCGCATGGCCCTTAACGGCGAAACCCTTTTCCAATTCGGTCCCCTCGACCAGGGCTGGTGGCCTGACGGCCTTTATACGGCTCCTACCGAAGAGGCGATGGAATACGACCTGGTGAGAACTAAAGAGTTGGGATTCAATATGATACGCAAGCATATCAAGGTGGAGCCTTCTACCTGGTACGATGCCTGCGACCGTTTGGGCATCCTGGTTTGGCAGGATATGCCGAGCTGCGCTACTCATGTGGCCGGCAGCTGGGGCCAGGACACCAACATGTACGATACCGGCTTCGACTACCCCCTGCCCGAAGAGTACAGGGAGAATTTCCGCCGCGAATGGACCGAGATTCAGAACCATCTCGACAAGTTCCAGTGCATAGTGGTTTGGGTGCCTTTCAATGAGGCCTGGGGCCAGTTCGAGACCCCGGCGATCGTGGACCTTACCCGTAAGAACGATGCTTCCCGCCTGATCAACATGGCATCCGGAGGCAACTGGATCTCCGGCGGGGTGGGCGACATCCTCGACTCGCATTATTATCCTGAACCGCGCTTGCGCGTAAGCGACCCGGCGATGATCAACGTGCTTGGGGAATACGGAGGCATAGGCCTGCCCCTCGAAGGCCATATCTGGAATGCAGGCGGCAACTGGGGATATGTTCAGTTCAATGACAGTGAGGCGGTTACGGCTCAGTATGAGGAGTATGCGGGCATCCTCGAAAAGATGGCCCGCGAAGGCTGCGCGGCTGCCGTGTACACCCAGACCACTGACGTGGAGAACGAAGTCAACGGTTTGCTCACCTACGACCGTGCCGTATGCAAGATGGATGTGGAGCGCGTGAAAGCCGCCAACACCAGGGTGATTGAAGCGGGAAGATAAAATGTTCTTATATTATGAAGAATATCGGAAAAGTAAATGCGGCATTTCCCACCCCGATAGTGGTTGTGGGTGCCATGGTTGCGGGTAAGCCCGCATGGTTCGAAGTTGCATGGGTGGGCATAGGCGACAGTGATGTGGTGACCCTGAGTGTCACGCGCAACCACTATACCTGCGACGGCATCCGTGCCGAAAAGAAGTTGAGCATCAGCCTTTTGGACGAAGCGCTCATACCGAGGGCCGATTACGTGGGGATAGTGAGCGGCAGGCAGGCGGACAAGAGCGGCGTCTTCGCCTGGCACGCCGGCGAACTCGGAGCTCCGGTGCCGGACGACGCCCCGGTGTGCATGGAATGTACCCTCGAGGATATCTACGACGACCACGGCTGCTATCTGCTCATATGCAAGGTCGCCGGCACCTATGTGCGCGAAGACCTGCTGCAGGACGACGGAAAGAAGATAGACTACGCCAAGTTCAAACCTGTCCTGTTCGAACAGCAGGGCTTCCGTTATATCCGCACCGGCGAACCTATCGGGCCCTGCGTGGCTCCGGGCAAGGAATTCGCTAACTAAGGTTTCAATTAAAGGGGCCCGGAGACAAACGGGCTGGGCCAAAGCAAAAAACAAGCACTTACAAAATCTGTAAGTGCTTGATTATAAATGCGCCCCTTGAAGGACTTGAACCTACGACCCCCTGATTAACAGTCAGATGCTCTAACCAACTGAGCTAAAGAGGCATTTCCCTTATACGGGCCCGGCGTGCGGGCATGTCTTCCGTTTCGGGACTGCAAATGTAGTATAAAAACTCAATTCCGCCAAATCTTTTTAAACTTTTTTCAGTCGTGGCGACACTAAATCTTTGTCAGGTAATTTTATTATATTTGTAAGTTATAAGATTATGGACATAGAACTCCTGTCGAATATGGTGCGCGAGCTTGTCCTCAGCCACGACGAGGTGGGCCTTCCCGGGCTCGGCTCATTCGTGACGGAGATGGTCCCCGCCTCGTTCTCCGACAGGGGCTATACCATCAACCCGCCATACCGCAGGCTCACCTTCGTTCCCGGCAAGAGTGAAGAAGATTCGCTCGTGCGGCTCTATTCGCAGAGCAACGGTGTGGATTACGACCAGGCGGCCGCCATAATCAAGCACTTCCTCGAGGATACCAAGAAGGTGCTTATCGACCGGAAGACCGTCGTCTTCCCCGGTCTCGGGCGTCTCCGGGCCACACGGCAGAACAATTTCTTCTTCATAACCGACGAAGACCTCGACATCTACCCCGACGCCTTCGGCCTGCAGAGCATCTCACTCAAGAATCACGGCCTGACGGCTGAAGAGACGCACGTCGCCGTTGCCGAACTCGCCGCGATCGTGGAACCTGTGGTCAATGCGCAGCAACAGGAAGCGGATTTCCTGGTGGAACCGGCGGAAGAACCCTTACCTGAGGTTCCGGCAAAGGCCGCTTATTCCGAGCCCTCGGTTACCGTCGCCAAACCTCAATACAGCTCCCCGGCTGTCACTGTTTCGAAACCGAAGTACCTGGAGCCGGAGATTACGGTACGCAAACCGGAATACCGGCAACCGGTGGTGACGGTGAAGAAGAAGGCCTATGCCGTTCCCAGGACCAAGGTACGCCGCCATATCAGCAAATGGTGGTGGCTGGCCCCCCTCCTTGCCGTAGCTGCATGCGCATTGTTCATCGCAGTCTTCCTCATCCTCTGCCAGGTCGCCCCCGATTTCATCGATTCACTGCTCTACACGCCCGAGGAGCTCGAAATCATCAACTACTAGCATGTTCGATCTGGTATATCCCGTAGAGACAGCACCGCTGCTCGGCATGAGGGAAGTGCCGAAGGGCGCGGAGATACTTCCCGTGGTGGAACCCACGGGCCAGGTAATAGGCCGCACTACCCGTGAATTCTGCCATGCCGGATCCAACCCGCTGCATCCAGTGGTCCATCTGCATGTCATTGACAGGTTCTCAAGGGTTTACCTGCAGAAACGGGGCCCGTCCAAAGACCTTTATCCCGGACTTTGGGACACGGCTGTCGGCGGTCATGTGGGCTATGGCGAATTCCTGGAGGAAGCCCTTTACCGCGAAGCGGCCGAAGAGCTTGCTCTTTATGACTTCAACCCGGTATATCTCCGGAGCTATGTGTTCCATGGACGGGACGAAGAAGAACTGGTGAACGTGTTCGCCACTATCCGCAGCTCCATGCCCAAGGTGAGCAACGACGAAGTGAGCGAGGCCCGGTTCTGGACGCCCGGGGCTATAACCAGGGCCAAAGGCAAGGGCATACTCACTCCCAACTTCGAAGCCGAATACGAACAGATTAAAGACGCCCTGGAGGCACTTCTATGAGCGAAATCGATAAATTCATAGGCGATCAATTGTCGGTATGGCCCCTTGCCGCCGCCAACTTCCGCGCCGTCAAGGCAGCCGAATACAAGCATTTCGATATAGGCGGACTGCAAGTGAGCGTGCAGTTCAATCCCTGCCGCATCGCTTCCTCCACCGCCGAGGTGGACCCGGAGAGCCTGGCCGCCCGCAAATGCTTCCTCTGCACCGAATACCGCCCCAAGGAGCAGTTCCACATAATGTACGAGGGCAAGAAGGGCCGCACCTACCGCATACAGGTGAACCCGTACCCCGTTACACGCAACCATCTTGTTGTAGTGCGCAGCGAACACCTGCCGCAGACCATCTGGCATCATCTGCCGGACATGCTGTTGTTCAGCAGGATGTATCCCGACTTCACGGTATTCTACAACGGCCCGTGCAGCGGAGCTTCGGCACCCGACCATCTTCATTTCCAGGCCTGCCCGAGAGGGATACTGCCCCTCGAGAAGGACGCCGATGCATTCCTGGACAACCCGGAGAACCTCCTCGCAACCGCGCAGGACGCAAGTCTCTACAAATACCCCCGCTTCGCCAGGGGGGTGTACGTGCTCAAATCCACCACGCAGAAGTCGATGGCCAAGCTCTTCTACCGCCTGCTCGAATGCTCCCCGCGCCACGAAGGCGAGAACGAGCCCCGCTTCAACTGCTTCTGCTGGTACAAGAACGGCGAATTCCGCACCGCTGTCGTGCTCCGCTCCAACCTGCGTTCGCACCACTATACCGCCGAAGGCCCCGAGCACCTCACGATGAGTCCGGGCGCAGCCGACATGGCCGGTTTCTTCATCGCGCCCAAGGAAGAGGATTTCCGCAAGATCAGCGCCCCCATGCTCGCTTCAATGGTGGATGAAGTGTCCATCTCGGCCGAAGATGAACAGATGGTTGCCTGGCGCCTCACCCGTACGCAACCCCTTGTGGACGTGGGCATCATGGCCGCCCCCGAAATCGTGTTCGAGATCATTTCCGACGGTGCAGGTCCGCAGAAGGTGAGTTGGTACGATGGCCGCATCAATTACAACGGTTCGCTTTACGACGACCTCACATTCGATGCCGTGACCCGTTCCACCCTCTTCGCGGAACCAACTTTCATACTTCACGGAGTCACAATAGGCATCGATTTCCACTGGGAACGCAAGCTCACCCGCAAATTCGCCGGACGCCTGCGCTTCGTGGTCGAAGGCGACAAGATACGGGCTATCAATACCATAGGCGTCGAAGACTACCTGCTGAGCGTAATCTCTTCGGAGATGCGCGCCACCGCGCCGCTGGAGTTCCTGAAGGCGCACGCCATCATCTCCCGTTCATGGGTGATGAACAATCTTGGCCGTCACGGGACTTATGACGTATGCGCCGACGACCATTGCCAGCGCTACCAGGGCATTACGGAAGAGATAGGGAGCAGCGTGCGCAACGCGATCGACCAGACCTGGGGACAGATGCTGATGTACAAGGGCGAAATCTGCGACGCACGCTATTCCAAGTGCTGCGGCGGCATGACGGAGAGTTTCCCTACCTGTTGGGAAGATACGGATGTGCCTTATCTGCAGCCAGTTGAGGATGCTCCTGCCGCTGGGGCAGATCCTTTCTGCCATACGGCCGACAAGCGGCTGCTCGCTACCGTCCTGAACGATTACGACCTGATCACCGAAGATTTCTACCGCTGGGAGGTACGTTACAGCCGCGACGAACTCTCCGCCCTGGTGAAGGAACGCACCGGCATCGACTTCGGAACCATACGGGACCTTGTGCCGGTGGAAAGGGGAGCGTCCGGCAGGATCAAGTACCTGAAGATACTCGGCAGCAAGGCCTCGGCGACCATAGGCAAGGAACTGAACATACGCCATGCCTTGAGTACCAGTCATTTGAAGAGTTCCGCATTTGAGGTGGAATGGCGCGGCGACGTATGCATCCTGCACGGTAAGGGCTGGGGCCACGGCGTGGGACTGTGCCAGATCGGCGCGGCCGTGATGGCTGAAAAAGGCTACAGCTGCCGGGAGATACTCTCGCACTACTACAGAGGAAGCGAGGTTCCCGACACCATGCATTCCCCGGTTCCAGAAAAGCGGAAATAGATGAAGGCCAGGCAGAATAACGCTTCGCGCTCGCCGTGGTTCTGGGTGCCGACCCTTTACTTCGCCGAGGGTATCCCGTACTTTCTGGTGAACGTGATATCGGTAACGATGTTCAAGCGTCTCGGCATGGGCAATGCCGACCTTGCCATGTACACCAGCCTGCTCTATCTTCCTTGGGTAATAAAGCCGCTCTGGAGCCCTCTCGTAGACGTTTTCCGCACCAAACGCTGGTGGATAGTGGTTATGCAGGCCGCGATGACGCTTTGCTTCACCGCCCTCGCCCTGAGCCTTCCCGGCAAGGTGGGGGAACCCCTTGGAGCCTTCGTCCCCGCCCTGGTCATCTTCTATATCAGCGCCATGCTCTCGGCGACGCACGACATAGCCGCGGACGGCTTTTACATGCTTGCCCTCGATGAACACCGCCAGAGCCTTTTCGTGGGCATCCGGAGTACATTCTACCGCATAGCCAGCGTTTTCGGACAAGGTGTTATAGTGGTGGTGGCCGGCCTGCTCGAAACGCGCATGGATGACATTCCGCGCGCCTGGACAGCGACTCTCCTGGGTGCTTCGTTCCTTCTGCTGCTGCTTACCCTGTGGCACAAGTTCCTGCTCCCTGCGGAACCGCTTGCGCTGCACGATCCGGTGCAGCAGGAAAAACGTTCCATAGGCAGGGCGTTCGCGACATTCTTCCGCAAGCCCGGGATATGGCTGGCAATGGTATTCATGCTGCTTTTCCGCCTCCCGGAAGCCCTTTCGGTAAAGATGCTTACCCCCTTCCTTCTCGATACCACCGATGTAGGCGGCCTGGGCCTGAGCACCGCCCAATCAGGCCTCGTTTACGGTACTGTAGGAGTTATCGCCTTGACGCTGGGAGGAATCCTGGGTGGCCTGTGGTCGGCTCGGGTTGGTCTGCGCAAAGCTTTGTGGCCAATGGCTTTGAGCCTTGCCCTGCCGTGTGCGGTTTACCTTTTTATGGCGCTCACCCAGCCAACCCGGATATGGGTGGTTTACCTCTGTGTAGCATTTGACCAGTTCGGCTACGGCTTCGGCTTCACCGCATACATGCTCTACATGATGTACTTCAGCGAGGGCGAGTACAAGACTTCCCATTATGCCCTCTGCACAGCCTTCATGGCCCTCAGCATGATGGTGCCCGGATTCTTTGCCGGCATGCTGCAGGAACGCCTGGGATATGTGGGATTCTTCATCCTTGTAATGCTCTGCTGCCTGGCCACCATAGGCGTCACCGCCCTTCTTCCCCGTCACATACGCCCCGATTATGGTAAGAAATAGAATCATATCGCTCCTGCTTGCGGCAGTGTTGCCCCTTAGCGGATGCAGCGCTATCAAGTCATTGACCTACAAGGCTTCAGGCGGCAGGGTCAGCCCGGGAACCGAGTATGAATCCACCATCCCCGAAGCCTCGCAGACCACGGTAGCCGACCGCTTGCCGGACGCTACTCCCATCGACATGGGGAGGGTGAGGACGGTCCACGATACCGTTACGATCACCCGCACCCTTACCCGCACCGACACCCTGTACCGGCGCATCCGCGGCAATGTGAAGCCCGGAATAGAGGTGCTGCGCGAAAGGGGATTCGCAGGCCTTGTCGGCAAGAGGGTGGGACTGCTCACCAATCCTTCGGGTGTGGACAGGCACATGAACTCCACCGTGGACATCCTTTTCAATGCCCCCGGAGTCCAGCTGAAGGCCATATTCGCTCCCGAACACGGCGCCAGGGGCGACGTGGAGGCCGGGGGATATGTATCTTCGTACACCGACAAGCGCACCGGCCTGCCAGTGTATTCGATGTACGGTGAAACCCGCAAGCCCACACCGGCCATGCTCAAGGGGCTCGACATCGTGGTCTACGATATCCAGGACGTCGGCACCCGTTCTTACACCTTCATCAGTTCGCTCGGCCTCATGATGCAGGCCTGTGCCGAGCAGGGGATAGACGTCATGGTGCTCGACCGTCCGAACC
Organism: uncultured Bacteroidales bacterium; assembly: GCA_900320385.1. Lineage (GTDB taxonomy): Bacteria > Bacteroidota > Bacteroidia > Bacteroidales > UBA932 > Cryptobacteroides. The sequence goes on along the minus strand of ONSD01000019.1, from coordinate 22,985 downwards.
CCCTGGGAGGCCTCAAGGTCGAAGGGCCCCTCGTCGAGCAGCCTTTCAATTCCTTCGTCAGCCAGTACCGCATACCGTACGTTTACGGCCTCACCGTCGGGGAACTGGCGGGACTGATAAACGAAGAAGGCCTTAACCGCGGGCAGAAAGGCTTGGACGCACCCCTCAAGTGCAATCTTACTGTAATCCCCATGGAGGGCTGGGAGCGCGACATGCTCTTCGCCGACACCGGCCTCCAGTGGATCCTGCCTTCTCCCAACATCCCGTTCCCGGAAACCGCCGTCTGCTACCCTGCCGCCGGTCTTTGCGGCGAGTTCAACGGATACCTCCAGATCGGGATAGGATTCCTGCCGTTCGGGGTGTTCGCAGCCGAGTGGATCGACGCCGACGTCCTGAAGTCGAAGCTGGATTCCTGGCACATTCCCGGCACATCGTTCCGCACTATCCATTACAGCCGCTCGGGCAAGAGCCTGCAGGGGGTGCAGTACTTCTTTACGGATTATGAGGCGGCCACGGTGACGCTGACGCAGTTCTATGTGATGCAGGCAGTGTATGAACTGTATAAAAAAGACCCCTTCAAGATATCTCCGGGCCGTATAGAGATGTTCAATAAAGTTTGTGGCACGGATTATGTCAGTGCAACTTTCAGGAAGTCTTTCAGAGTGTCCGATATCACTCCTTTCTGGAACAAAGACGTCGAAGCATTCCGGAAACTTTCAAAACGGTATTACTTATACTAACCATTAAAATCAGAGCAATATGAGAACCATTTTCAAAATCGCGATCACTGCTGCAGCAGCAGTTGCACTCGCTCTCTCATCGGCAGATGTCAGCGCTCAGTCGCGTTCGAGTCGTGGCGGTGGAAGTAGTTCTCGCGGAACTACAAGCGTTTCCCGCTCTTCCGGCAGTTCGACCCGTTCTTCGGGATCTTCGGTCTCCCGTTCTTCGGGATCTTCGGTCTCCCGTTCTTCGGGATCCGCAGCCACCCGTTCCAGCGGCAGCGTGAGCCGTTCGAGCAGTTCTTCTACCCGTTCCAGCGGCAGCGTAAGCCGTTCCGCCGGCTCTTACGGCCAGCAGACGACCACCCGCGCACGCGGAGGTACCGTCAGCCGCTCCAGCGGCAGCAGTTCCACCCGCTCTTCCGGCACTGTCGTGAACAATTCTTCCTCTTCCCGCACCCGCGGCACCACGGTCAACGGTTCTTCGGCTAATTCTACCCGCAGCTCCGGTTCAACTGCAAGCCGTTCGTCGGGCAGCACCAGCAGCCGCGCCAGCTCGGGTGTATCCCGCAGCTCCGGCACCAGCGCAAGCGGCACTTCCAGCCGTGCTTCTGCGAGCAGAAGCGACGAAAGCCGCAATGCCGCCAGGCCCGGCAACAACCAGGCTGCCGACCGCGGTTACAACGCCGGACGCAGTTACGACAGGCAGACCGCCGGCCCCGCCGGACAGGTTCGCTTCGACAACCGCGGCGACCGTATACCGCCCCGTCACAGGGACTTCATGGCATACGACCGTCCGGGCCGCTTCTTCGGCCGCGATCCGCACTTCTTCGGATACCGTGTACGCTACCTGCCCTATTACAGGCGCGTAAGATACTGGGGAATCGACTACTTCATCTATAATGACATATATTATAGATATTACCTCGGACACTATATCATCTGCAGACCTCCCTTCGGAGTGCTCTTTGACATAGCCCTTTACGACCTGGAGCTGGATGTGCTCCGCTTCGCCTACTACAACAACGTGTACCGTACGTACCGGGTTGTGGACAGGAACTACGACACCATCCAGGAGCAGAACCGCATCATAGCGGAGAACAATGCGACCATCGCGGCGCAGAACGCCACGATCGCAGCGAACAACGCTACTGCGGCTGCCCAGCAGGCGGCTCAGGCCGCCCAGGCACAGGCAGCTGCCCCCTCGGTAGACCTGAACGCCCTCAAGAGTGCAGCTTCGTATGAGCTCGCGAACAAACTCGGCCTCGTGCAGAGTTTCGCAGCGGCCAATACCGAGTACTACTACGACGACGGCGTTTTCTTCACCAAGGGAAGCGACAGCCAGTACAAGGTCATCGTTCCTCCCGCAGGAGCCCTCATCAAGGCCCTCCCGGACGACTATGACAACGTCACCCTCTCGGACGGCAATGACTACTACAAAGTGGACGACACCATCTACCGTACTACGGTGGTTGACGGAGTTCCCTACTTCGAAGTCCTTGGCCAGATGCCCGAGGAGCTCGCAAAGCAGTACGCCCAGGCCGACTGACCTGAGAGTCCATATACACAAAAGCTCCGGCCTGCGCCGGAGCTTTTTTATTGTAATTGAGGGAGTTCCTATGCTTTCGCTTCCTTCTTGTCGCCCTTGGCGAAGAAGCTCCACTGGAAGAGTATCAGGTAGAAGGCTCCCACGGTCACGCAGCTGTCGGCAAAGTTGAATACGGGGCTGAAGAACAACACCCTTTCGCCGCTGCGAATTATGGGGAAGTAGAGCATGTCCACCACCTTGCCGAACATAAACGGCGCATAATCCCAGATAAGACCATAGAAGAGACTGTCGATTATGTTGCCGAAGGCGCCGGCGGTTATGAGGGTTAGGCCTACAAGAGCCCCCGTGGGGGTTCCGGGTTTCTTGCTCAGGGAGGAAATCCACCAGATGAGGGCGCCGCAGAGCACGATGCGGAACAGGCTCAGCAGGAACTTTCCCACAGTCCCGCCCAGTTTCATGCCGAAGGCCATGCCCTCGTTCTCAATGAAGCATATCCTGAACCATTGCCCGAGCACCGGGATCTGTTCACCGAGACTCATGTTGGTCTTGACCAGGACTTTGGAGACCTGGTCGACGATCACGAGCAGAATGCCCAGGATGACGAGTTTCGCCCCTTTCGAGATTTTCATGGAAAGGCGTCAGTTCTTGCCCTGTTTTGCAAGCATCTCCTTAGCCTCTACCGTGAGGGTGGCGTGCGGCACCAGGCGTAGCCTCTCCTTCGGGATCAGCTTTCCGGTGACGCGGCAGATGCCGTATGTCTTGTTCTCGATGCGTACGAGGGCGGCTTCCAGGTTCTTGATGAACTTGTACTGCCTCTGAGCGAGCTGGCTGGCTTCCTCCTTGGTAAGCTGGTTGGCACCGTCGTCCTCGACGGTCTTGAAAGTGGGCGAAGTGTCCTCGATGTCATTGTTGCCACCGTGCATCACCACCTTGCGGAGGGTGTCGTACTCGGCCCTTGCCTTTTCGAGCATACCCTCGATAATGACGCGGAACTCGGCGAGTTCTTCGTCGGTATAACGGGTTTTGGTCTCTTCTGTCATAGTTATGGAATCTGTTTTGTTTACTTCTATCCTGATGGTTCCTTCATCCCAGTCCACCTCGCGGCCGGCGTCCCCTCCCTTGCGGAGGTCGAGCGCCAGGGCAAGTGTCTGGGCGCAGATATAATCCTTGTACTGCTGCAAAGATGCCGCGATCTCGTCATACGCTGCACCGTCGGCACAAATTGTCACGGCTATCTTGTCGGTAAGTTCGAAACCGCTGTCCTTGCGCAGGTTCTGTATACGGTTGATGAGTTCGCGGGCGACGCCTTCGGCACGCAGTGCATCGCTGACTTCCACGTCGAGCGCTATGGTCAGCTGGCCTTCGGTAGCTACGAACCATCCCGGCATATCCTCTGAACTGATCTCGTAGTCTTCGGGAGCGAGGTCCACGGCCCCGCCGTCGAGTTGCAGGCTGTAGTTGCCGGCGCTCTGTATGGCGGAAATGGTGGCCTGGTCCAGTTTAGCGAATGCGGCGGCGATTTCCTTCATTCGCGGGCCGTATTTCTTTCCCAGCGAGCGGAAATTCGGTTTTATCTTCTTGGTGATGATTCCGGTCGTATCGGTAATGAATTCGGCCTCCTTGACGTTCACTTCGCCGAGTATGAGGTCCTTGACCTGTTCGAACTGGGAACGCACCTTGTCGGAGAGCACCGGGATAACCAGCTTGCTGAGGGGCTGGCGCACCTTGATGTTGACCTTGCGGCGGAGCGCTAGGACGAGCGAAGTGGCTTTCTGGGCGAGTTCCATGCGTTCTTCGAGGTCCTTGTCCACCAGGACATGGTTGCTCTCGGGCATGAGGGTGAAGTGTACGCTTTCCGCCGCCGGAACGAGGTCCCTGTAAAGCTGGTCGCTGTAGAACGGGGCGATGGGCGCCATGAGCACGGCAACGTCCCTGAGCACCTCATAGAGGGTTTCGTAAGCGGCCAGTTTGTCCGCGGAGAGTTCTCCGCCCCAGAAACGCTTGCGGTTGAGGCGGACGTACCAGTTGGATACGTGGTCGCACACGAAGTCCTGGATCAGGCGGCCTGCCAGGGTGATGTCGTAGTCTTCGTAGGCGGAGCGCACCTCGTCGATGAGGGTGTTGAGCCTGGAGATTATCCAGCGGTCGATTTCCGGCCTGTCGGAATACGGGATATGCCTGGCGCCGGCGGGATCGAAACCGTCCACGTTGGCGTACAGTGCGAAGAAGGAATATGTGTTGTAGAGGGTTCCGAAGAATTTGCGGCGCACCTCATCCACTCCCAGTTCGTCGAAGCGGAGGTTGTCCCAGGGCTGGGCGTTGGTGAGCATGTACCAGCGGAGGGCGTCCGCGCCGTATTTGTCCAGCTCGAGGAAAGGATCGACGGCATTGCCGAGACGCTTGCTCATCTTGTTGCCGTCCTTGTCGAGCACGAGGCCGTTGGAGATTACCCTCTTGAAAGCCGGGGTCCCGCTCACCATGGTATGGATGGCATGCAGGGTGTAGAACCAGCCGCGGGTCTGGTCGACGCCTTCGGCGATGAAGTCGGCGGTTACGCCGAAATCGGGGGAAGCGAGTCCGCGCAGGCCCGTCTGGGCATAGGGCATGGATCCGGAATCGAACCATACGTCGATGAGGTCGGTCTCGCGGGTCATCTTCTTGCCGCTGGGGCTTACGAGGAAGATATTGTCGACATACGGCCTGTGGAGATCTATCCTGTCGTAGTTGGCGAGGCTCATGTCTTCAGGGTCGAAGCCCTTGTCCCTTAGCGGGTTGGACGGCATGATACCGGCTTCCACGGCCTTGTCGATCTCGTTGAAGAACTGTTTTACGCTGCCGATGCAGATTTCCTCCCGGCCGTCTTCGGTACGCCAAATCGGCAGGGGGGTGCCCCAGAAACGGCTGCGGCTGAGGTTCCAGTCCTGGATGTTCTCCAGCCACTGTCCGAACCTGCCGGTACCGGTGGATTCCGGCTTCCAGCTGATCTGTTTGTTGAGTTCCACCATCTTGTCCTTGACGGCGGTAGTCTTGATGAACCAGGCGTCCAGCGGATAATAGAGCACCGGCTTGTCGGTGCGCCAGCTGTGGGGGTAGCTGTGCACGTGCTTCTGTATCCTGAAGGCCTTGCCCTCCTGCTTGAGCATGACGCAGAGGTCCACGTCGAGGGTGGGGGCGTCGGAGGGAAGCGTGTCGTCGAACGCATTCTTCACATAACGGCCGGCAAACGCGGCGTAAGAGGGATCGACGCAGTCCTTGACATACTGCGGGTCGAGGTCTTCGAGGCGGTAGAAGCGGCCTTCGCGGTCCACCTGGGCCTGGCGTACACCGGCCTTGTCGAGGACCATCATGGCTGCGATCCCGTTCTGCTCGCTCACGCGCTTGTCGTCGGCGCCGAAGGTGCCGGCGATGTGCACGATGCCGGTTCCTTCCTCGGTGGTTACATAGTCTCCGCTTATTACTTCGAAGGCCTTGCCCGCCTGGGCCGATTTGAACCAGGGGATAAGCTGCTTGTAATGCAGCCCGGTGAGTTCAGAGCCCTTGACGATGCCGGGGAGCACTTCGTGCGGGATCTTCCCGAACCAGGTTTCTACCAAAGCCTGGGCTACCAGGTACACTGCCGGCTCCGAGCTGTAGGGATTGGCCGCCTTCACGCGCACGTAGTCGATCTTTGGCCCGACGCAGAGCGCCATGTTGCTGGGAAGGGTCCACGGAGTGGTGGTCCATGCTATGAAGAAGAGGGGGCCGTCGGCGAAGAGGGCCTTGTGGGCATCGTCCGGAACCATCTCGAACTGCACGGTGCAGGTGGTGTCGGTAACGTCTTTGTAGCAGCCGGGCTGGTTGAGCTCGTGGCTGCTGAGGCCGGTGCCGTCGGACGGGCTGAAAGGCTGAATCGAATATCCCTTGTAGAGAAGTCCCTTGTCGTAGATGTCCTTCAGCAGATACCAGAGGGTTTCGATATAGCGGTTGTCATAGGTGATGTACGGGTCTTTCATGTCCACCCAGTAGCCGACCCTTTCGGTAAGGTTCTCCCATTCGGCGGTGTATTTCATCACTTCCGAACGGCAGGTGGCGTTGTATTCTTCCACGCTGATGCGCGTACCTATGTCCTCCTTGTGGATGCCGAGCTTCTTCTCGACGCCTATTTCGACGGGGAGCCCGTGGGTGTCCCATCCTGCACGGCGGCGCACCTGGTAACCGGTCTGCGTCTTGTAGCGGCAGACGGCGTCCTTGATGGAGCGCGCCATGACATGATGGATGCCCGGTTTGCCGTTGGCCGACGGCGGACCTTCAAAGAATATGAACTCAGGTGCTCCCTGCCTCAGTTCCACGCTCTTCTCGAAGGCATGGATCTCCTGCCAATGGTGCAGTACCCTGTTCCCTACATCTACCAAATCCAGTCCCTTGTATTCTTTGAATGTCATATTTTTTAGCTATTTTTGTGCGTTTTTTTAACCTACAAATATAATCATTTCTGAGCGTATTTACAAAGAATGGGGACTCTCGATATCATTTTGCTGATTTGTTTCATCCCTGCCATTGTCAGGGGTATCCAGAAAGGCTTTGTAGAGCAGCTGGTGGCACTTGTGGCTATAATCCTGGGCGCCTGGCTCGCCTTCAAATTCTCATCGCCAGCCAGCGCGTGGCTGTCCACCATGGTGACGATGGACCCGAAGCTGTTGGGGATACTGAGTTTCCTGCTCATCGTGACAGTGACCATACTGCTCCTGCAGCTCCTGGGCGGACTCATAGTCAAGATGCTCAAAATGGCGGACCTGAACTTCATCAACCGTATGCTCGGAGTGGTGTTCGCCATCCTCAAGGCCGCCCTGGTGATAGGGCTCCTCATCGTCCTCTTCGAGAGCCTCAATTCGAAAATTGCGCTCGTCTCGCCCGAAACGCTGGACGCATCCCCGGTCTATTGTGCGCTCCGCACCGTCGCCCAGAAGGTTTTCCCGTTCCTCGAATCGCTCTGGAACAACGCTGCCGCCGATGTCTAGGATAATCTTCATAGAAACATCCACATCCCTCTGTTCGACGGCCCTGTCCGAAGGCGACAGGATTGTCTGTTCCCGCCGCAGCGCTGAGCCGCGCGCCCATGCATCCATGACGGCGGTGTACGTCAAGGAGATGCTTGATGAATGCGGCTGGAGGGTGCAGGACTGCGACGCCGTGTGCGTTAGCAAGGGCCCGGGGTCGTATACCGGGCTTCGCGTGGGGGCTTCCACGGCCAAAGGACTGTGCTTCGGAGGCGGCATACCCCTGCTGTCGGTGGGAACGCTGGATACCCTCGCCTGGCAGTCGCTAGCCCTTGGGGAGCCTGTGACAGTCCCCGGAACGACCGTTATCCCCATGATAGACGCCCGCCGCATGGAAGTCTACGCGGCGCCATTCAAATTCACTGATGATCAAGGCTTTGTACGCCTTGGGGAGGTTAAGCCCATCGTAGTTGACGCCGGCAGTTTCGCCGATGAGCTCGCAGCCGGTCCCGTCATCTTCATAGGCGACGGTGTCGACAAGTGCCGGCCTGCCATTACGGCCGCGGCCGAAGAAAAAGGCATTGCCGCACCGATATTCGTGCAGCAATGCCCTGAAGCTTCTTCCATGTTGCGTCCCGCGCTCGGTCTGTTGGAGAAACGCGCCTTCGAGGACGTCGCTTATTTCGAACCCTTCTATCTCAAGGAATTCGTCGCCACGGTCGGCAAAAGGCTTTTCTAGAAAAGGAAAGCGAGTCCGACATTGAGGCCCCTGCGGGTGACGGTTATGCCGTCGTCGCCGCCGGCGTTGGCATACTTGTCGAGCAGGCCGAAGTTGTAGCCGCAGCTCACGCGCAGTATCCCTGCAACGTCAAGGGCTACGCCGCCTCCTATGAGTATGTCGAAGTGCTTGTTGTTGGGATCGGTTTCGAAATTGTCGTCTTCATGCTCTATCTTGGCGCCGAATGCGCTGGCCCTGAATACGGTCTTGTACGAGAAGCAGTAATCCAGGGCAGGGCCTCCGTAGATGCTGAGCCTGAGTTCCGGAGTGGCTTCGGTTCCGTAGTACAGATTGACCGGGATGGAAATGAACTGCTGTGTCTGTTCGATGCCTCCGGAAAGATTGTCGCTGATTACCAGGCCGTCACCGGTCTTGAGGTAACTGTAGTACAGGCCCGGGGCGATGCCCAGTCCCATTGAGAGCGGAATCCCATAGCTGGCCCCGGCATAAAAGCCGTCGAATGTGACGTCGGTGGAGTTGACGGCCTTGGTGGTGGTGGTCGAGTTCAGATAACCGGCACCGGCCGCAACCTGGGCAGTGGCTGCGCCTGCAGCGGCTGCGAGCATGACGATGGTTAGGAGGAATCTTTTCATATCTCGTAAGTGTTGTTTCCTGACTTATAAGATGAAAAAAAACCTCCTTCCGTTGCAGAAGGAGGTCAAAAACTGTCAGAAGGTATCTCTTAGAATACCAGAGCGAGGCCTACATGCCAGCCGGCGCGCTTGAGGGTGATGTTCTCATTTGCGTGGAGGTCCATAAGGCCGTAGTTGTAACCGAAGTTGACACGGATGGTTTCAACGATGTCAAGGGCGACACCGCCGCCTACGAGTACGTTGAGGGGCTTGTAGTCCTTGTCAGCCTCGAAGTTGTTGGTAGGATCGGTGCTTCCGCCGACGCCTGCAACACTGCCGGAAAGGGTGGTCTTGGAGCTGATGCAATAGTTCAGGGTAGGACCTGCATAGAGCGAGAGCTTGAGGGCGCCGTCAACGAAGTTGAAGCCGTAGTTGAAGTTAACGGGAACGTTGATGAACTGCTCGACCGTCTTGCCTTCGATCTTGGCGATTCCGCCGATAAGGGATGCCCGGGATTCATCGGTGATGCTGCTGTAGAACACGCCGGGAGCTACACCGAGGCCGGAAGTTCCAAGATGGATGTTATAGTCGACACCTGCATAGAAACCCTGGCCAGTAAAAGCGTTGTCACCGCTGGTCTTGGTAGAGCTGAGATAACCGCCGCCTACGCTGATCTGAGCGAATGCGCTGGTAGCAATTGCCGCAAGGGCAAGGGTAAGGATAATCTTTTTCATTTTTAAATAAAAGTTTGAATAAATCCGTGCAAAGGTATGAAATTTATTTAAAGGAAGAAATAGTACACCGCGAGAAGTGCGAGGATCAGGAGCAGGACGACGATGAGGATGACCGTTCCGCGGCCCGACTTCTTGACTTTCGGGTACTTGGCTACGCTGGTCAGGGTCTTGCCGAAACGCGGCCTTACGTACGAGCGGGCGTTGATGGCCCAGCCGTTGGCGTTGAGCACCGGGCCAACGTCGCGCTTGCGCAACTTGATCCATGCGAGGATCATGGAGGGCAGGGAGATGACCAGCATGATGGCTGCGATCACCAGAAGGACCTTGAGCCAGCCTGCATTGGATGCTCCCCTGGCCAGGGCGACGAGTGCTTGCGACAGATAGGCGATGGCCATGCCTATGGCGGCGAATATGCCGGCGAACTTGGCGATGTCGAAAGAGGACTTGGGAGCGGCCGGAGCAGCTGCTGCGCCCGGTACGGGGGCTTCAGCAGCCTTGGCGGTCATGGTATCGAATCCTGCGGCTTCCTTGTCGGCGGCCTTCTTGCCGAAGCGTTCTGAAATCCATTTGCCGAACTTGCGGTAGGGCGACCAGAATGCCTGGAGCACACTGATGGGATTATCCACGACCTTGGTGATGGTAGCGTCGTAGTCGAGACCGTCGCGGTCGTAGAAAACGCCGTTCTTGCCGGGGATCAGGCCGTCGATGCTGCCCTTGGTAACGGCCGCCACGATGGTGCGCTTGCTGCCGTCCAGCTTGGATTTGCAGTCGCAGTAGATGAGGAACATGCCGCTGTGAGCCGGCATGTCTGCATGACGTCCCATGTCGTCCACGCTTACGCAGAGTTCGCAGCAGCGTTGGTCGACATAGAGCTTGCCGGCCTGGAAGACGGCCTTCTTGTCGGAATCGTAGAAGTCGCTGAATACTACGTAGTTGCAAAGGAACGAATAGAAGTCGCGGCAGTAATGCAGGAGCTTGTCCACGGCTTCGATGCCGAGAGCCTCGCTTTCCAGGGCCTTGTCACTCTCGACAAGTTCCATTAGGGCTGCCTTCCTGTCGGCCTTGAGTATGGCTTTGATTTCGTCGAGCCCCAGCGCTTCTACCTCTGCACCCTTTTTGGCGCCCAGCCACTCCTTGTAGGTGCTGAACTTGCCGAGTACTGTATTCCAGTCGGCTTCGCTGATGGCCTTCCTGTCCTTGAAATCCTTATCGAAGACAAGTTCCTTGAGGCTTGCGAAAGCACCCTGCCAGGCGGGGTTGATGCTGCCGTCCAGGGGCAGCAGCCCTTCGGCGGTAGGTCTCGCAAGCGGATGGGCAGCTATCTTTTCGGAACTGCCGGAAAGGTCTTCTCCTCCTATGGCCTTGATCTTTTCTATATCCACGTCAACAGCCGGGGCGGCTTCGGAATCGAAGGCTATGAGCTTGCAGCGCATGAAGAAGTCGGCGATCTTGTCGGCGAGTGCGTTGCATGCATCCATGGCGGCTGCGGTGGATTCTCCGTAGGGGAGTGTGTCCTTGCCTGCGGCGGCCTTCCACGCGGCATAGTCGCTGCAAGCGGTGTAGAATGCTTCGATCTGTTCGGCGTTCACACCCTTTTCTCCTGAACGGTCGTCAGCACCTCCGCTGATCTCGGCAATCTTGCCTATCAGGGCCTTGAGGTCCTCGTCTTCGGCGCTGGTGGGGGTGATGACCCCGTCGCCGTTGAAACGGCTTCCGGCAAAGATCTTCGCCAGGTCCGAAGTCTGCTCGATCGAGATGGTGCTCAAGTCTTCCGCTCCGAGGTTCCCGAGGATCTGGAGGGCCGATTTGCGCAGTTTTTCACCTTCTTCGCTGTCGGAAAGTGCGTCGAGGGCGAGGGTTCCCTCGCCTTTGAGGAGTATGCCCGGATCCTTGAGGGCGGCGCTGAGCCACTGCGAAACGGCTATCACTTCGTCTACATGTATGTGGCCGTCTCCGTCGGAATCGAGCAGTTGAAGGGTCCTGGAATCGAATTCAAGGCCCTTGACCGGGCAGCTGAGCACCGTCCACTGCTTGCGGTCGAGTTCTGCGAGATGGGCGATGTCTTCGCCCGTCCTGATCAGCACGCGGGAGGCTCCTCCCACGTTGGCGTATTTCCAATCGTACTTTCCCATATTTTTTTTATTTTACTGGAATCCTGTATACCTGGAATGTCTGTGCGGGCACCTTTGCATCGAGGCTGCTGCCGCTGGCTTTCACTGCCGATTCTACCGGAACCACCTTGCAGGGTTCTTCGAGGCTGTTGTCTGCATCGGGGTCGTCGGAATGAAGGCTGAAAAGCTTGCCTGCACCGAGGCTCACCCCGCTGAATTCCAGCCTGACGGTCTGGGCTTCGGCAGATGTGTTGGCTATCTTCACTATCACCTCTCCGGTTCCGGAATCACATACGGCCGAGGCGAAGAGGCCGTCCTGGCCTTCGAGCCCGGCCACGGGCTTGCCGTCCATTGTGAGGGACAGCACGTTGGTGCCCTTGTTGAGGGAGTAGAGCTGCTGCACGTAATAGCTGCAGCTGCGCACTGTCTCGAGATTGTCGAACCAGATGAGGTCCGGCCTCCACTGCCATCCCTTCACATGGGCGAAGAGGGGTGCGTAGGTGGCCATGTGCACTATGTCGGCGTTACGCTCGATATCGGTCATGAACGCGGCCTCGAGCAGGGAGGCTTCGAAGTGGTTCCACTTCTTGCCTTTGCCGTGGCATGCATATTCGCCGGCGAACACCTTGGGGCCTTCGCGGGGATAATCGTCATAGCGGGTGCCCTCGGCGAGGAACCAGCTCTCGGGACGGTAGAAGTGCTCGTCCACGAGGTCGACCCCTATCCTTCGCATTTCGGGCCAGAGGTATTCGAACTGCTTGCCTTCGGAATCGGGACCGGACGTGCCTATTATCTTGAGGTCGGGATAGGCTTCGCGGAGCGCTTCCACGAAGGGGACGAGGCGCTCGGGATACAGATAGTCCCACTGCTCGTTGCCCACGGCGAGGTACTTCATGCCGAAAGGCTCCGGATGACCCATGTCGGCGCGGACCTTGCCCCACTTCGTGGTGACGGCGCCGTTAGCGAATTCGACCAGGTCGAGGGCGTCCTGGATGTAGGGCCCAAGGTCCTTTACGGGAACGTGCGCTTCGGGCTTGTCCCAGTTCTGGAACTGGCAGGCCAGGCCGCAGCTGATGACCGGCAGGGGTTCGGCTCCCAGATGCTCGCAGAGCAGGAAATACTCGTAGAATCCGAGTCCGTAGCTCTGGAAATAGTCGGGGAACAATTTGTAATCGAAGGTATAATGCCAGCGGTTCTCGTTCAGCGGCCGGTTCTCCACCGGGCCCACGCTGTTCTTCCACTGATAGCGGGTAGAGAGTTCGGCTCCTTCCACTATGCAGCCGCCGGGGAAGCGGAACACGCCGGGCTTCAGGTCTTCCAGCGCCTTCACCAGGTCGGCGCGCAGTCCGTTCCAGCTGTCCTGCGGGAAGAGCGAAACGTGCTCTATGTCGAGGGAACCGTCACCTATGAGGGTGAGGCGCAGGTGCGCGTCCTGGATGGTAAGGGGAGATTCTATGGCAAGGGTGTATTTCTTCCAGGCGGGGTCGGAGACGAACAGGGTGTCTTCGGCGAACATCTGGCGTTCCTCCATGGTGTCGTCGTCCACGAAGGCGACGCGAAGCGATCCCGTTCCGCGGGCATATACCGAAAAGTCATATTTAGCCCCTTCCTTGAGGCCCATCCCGAAGAATCCTTCGTTCTCGAGTCCGGAGAATTTGTCGCTGTGCCCGGAATAGCCGAGGTGGACATAGTGCGGGTTGCGCGGGAAAGGCCCGCCGGTACGCAGTTCCACGTTGCCGAAAGTCTCCCATCCCATGAAGGCATTCGGGAACTCGAAAGAACGGTTCTTCACCATGTCGGCATAAAGGCCGCCGTCGGCTCCGAAGTTGATGTCCTCGAAGAAGACGCCGTACATCGTGGACTGGATTTCGGCTCCCGGTTTGTCGGCGGCTATCTCGAAAATATGCGCGGGCTGCGAACATGCCGCCGCCAACAGGGCCGCTGCTATGAGAGAGGTCAGGTTTTTCATTCTGGATATCTTTTTAATCTTTAGCTATCGATTTGAGTCCCATGCGCTTGCGTATGGAATTAAGAGTGTCGGCCGCCCATTGGGGAGTGGCGTTGAAAGGACCGGGGACATATTCCCAGTCCACCAGGTTCCGGCTCCTCTTTCCGGGGAAGTGCCTGCCGCTGGCGGCGTCGAGATGCGCGTTTCCATAGGAGGCGTCCGTGCCCCACTCATAATAGTAGCCGTCGAAGTATGCCACCGAGGGATCGTGGGTGTTCGCGAGATTCCAGCTGTCGTGGTGCGACCATGCGGCGAGGGAAACGTAATTGTCGTTGTATGAGGGAGCGGTGTATCCCGGCGTGGCGGCAATGGCAGAACCGTCGGCCTCCGCCACCTTCTTGCCCCACCATGTAGCGTTGAGGCTGACCCCGGTGCCGGCATAGACGAGGGTCGGCACCCTTGGGGATGCTTCCCAGTCGAGTTCGCGTGTCACCTTCACGCATACCGGTGCGGCAGTAGCATTGTCGTCCAGGGTGAGCAGGCCTGTGCCGGCGTCGTAACTCCACTTGCCGTTGAGGGCACCCGACATGGTGCCGTCCGGAAGGAGCAGGAGGTCTTCGGATGCGTCCTGGGCAGCATAATGGTAGCCGAGGTTGATATGCTCCCAGGTGCCTGCGATTTCTTCTTTGGAAACGGGGCTTTGGGGAACCGCGCCGTAGCGTTCGGGAAGGGCGACGGGCCACAGGTCGTCAGGTGTGTCGGGAGATGCCGGTACCCATGCCAGCCTGCGCACGTGCCCCATCATGAGGGCGTTGCTGTAAGCGTTGCCCCCCACGTTGACGGGGAAGCGTCCCTGCGACATGTAGAACCATTCGCTCCCGCCTTCTTCAGGGAAGACGGCGCAGTGCGAAATGCCCACCCAGCCGTAACCCTTGCTGAACTTGTAGGGATGGGTGACGATGGGGAAGCAGTCGCCGCGGCCGTTTGTGAAATTGCGGCCGGTTATGTCCTTGTACGGGCCTTCGATGCTTGTGGAGCGCACTACGCGGGTGTTGTAGGGGACATCCAGGCCGTCATAAGCCATGAACAGATAATAATAACCGTCCTTGTAAATGATTTCGGGGGCCTCGCTGCCCTGCCAGCGGGAATTGGAATTGCGGGTACCGATGCGCACCCCGAAGCGGGAAGAGAGTTCCGCGGCGCTGCCCGCCCACGGGTCTCCCGGAGCGTTCACGGGCTTGCCGGTGACATGGTCGATCTCCAGGAGGGCGAAGCCGCTGTGCCACGATCCGTAGATGAGGTAATCCTTGCCGTCGCCCGCCGGGTTCACGATATAAGTGGGGTCGATGGCGTTGTAATAGAAATATGCGTTCCAGTCGCTTTCGCTGCTCCTGGCATAGCCGTCGCGCCCCTTGTCGGATGACGAGCAGACGACATATCCCTTGTCTTCCCACCTGCCTCCGGCCGGATCGCTGCTTTCGCACATGCCGATGATGGCGCGTTCCGTCCAGCTGCCGTCAAAATCGGGGGAGCCCGTCTTTATGCAGTTGGAGGGCACCAGGCAGTAGTACATGCGAAGTTTTTCGACCCCGTTCACGTTTACTTTGCGGACAGCGGGGGCCCAGTAGCCGGTCGACATGGTGAAGCCGCTCTTTTCCTGGGTGGAAGGGGTGACTGTTTCATCGCCGTCCACCGGTTTCGTGTGGATGCCGCTGCCTTCCTGCGGATCCTTGTCGCAGGAAACAAGGGCAAGGCCGGCCGCTATGGCGAAGGGGAAAAGATATTTGAAGAATCTCATGTTCCAAAAAGAATGTGGAGGCGGAGGCTGCGTGCCCCTGCCTCCACAAAGTTAGCAATAATTTGCAAATTAGTCCAGATCCACTACGGGGTGCACGGACCAGCCGTTCCCGCTGTACCAGGAGCTGTTGTCGCTGTTGTTGTTGGCGGAGTTGCCGACAAGGCTCTGGTTGTTGTTCATGGTGCTCTGGGCGATCATGAAGTACTCATGACCCGGGGTATAGTACTTCATGGAGTAGTCACTGGCGGTAGCCGTGGTCTCTTCGGCGGTTGACACTCCTGCGTCGGGGTCGTCGAAGTGGTAGCTGGTATGCTGTGCCAGCTGGTTCCGGCGTCCCTCGTCATAGAAGAATCCCCAGCGGATGAGGTCGATGCCGCGTCCGTTCTCGCAACCGAATTCCTTCGGGCGTTCCACATTGGCTATCTGCTCGAAGAGCTTGTCGGCCGAGGAGAAGTCCGAGAGGCTGATGTCGGCGAGCCCGGCACGCCTGCGCACCTGGTTGATGTAGCCTATGGCCTCGGCATTCGGGCCGCTCACCTCGTTGATGCATTCGGCCGCGCGCAGCAGCACGTCGCTGTAGCGCATGAGCCTCAGGTTCACGCCGCAGTGCAGTCCGGTGGTGATGCTGCTGTAGATGTTGTTGCGGGCATTGGTGAACTTGGCGATGGAAATGCCTCCCTGATTGCCGTTGGAACGCGGGGTGGAACTGATGGCTTCCATGTAGACCACGTTGCTGCGCGGGTCGCCGTCGGGGTAAGCCACATCCTTGAGCCCGGTATAAGTATCATATTCGGGTTCGTAGGTTACCAGAGTCCAGTAGAGCCTCGGGTCGAGCTGGCCGTCGGTGGTCTTTTCAGCCTTGAAGAGATTGTAGAGCCATGGAGCGCCGGCGAGGTCGCCCCAGCTGCCGAGAGCCTGCGAAGCGTAATTGCTTTCGACCGCATGGCCCTGGGTGGCGTTGGACGAGATGTTCACGGGAGTCCATTCCTCGTCGGATCCGCCCATGCCATAGTCGAGGAACTGCACCTCGAAGAGGCTTTCGTCGTTGTTCTCATAGGCGGTGCCTTCGCGGAAGTTGTCGCCATAGTCCGCCATGAGGCGGTAGCTTCCGTACTTGCCGGAAATGATATCCTTGAGGACGGTGAGGGCTTCGTCGTATTTGTGACGGAACATAAGCGAACGGGCGTAATAGCCTGCAGCCGCTCCGCAGGTGGCGCGGCCCTTCGCCCACTCTCCTCCCTTGTTGCGCGAAGGGAGCATGCCCATGGCCTCGGAGAAATCGGAATCCACCTGGTCCATAAGTTCGTCCAGGCTTGCCTGCTCGGCATACATCCCCTCCATGCTGGAGTACTGGGAATAATCCGTGAAGAGCGGGGCGGACTGATAATAAGTGGCTATCTCATAGTAGGCGAGGCCCCTGAGGAACAGTGCCTGTCCCTTGATCTGATTGTAGGCCTCGTCGGAAAGCTTTGCGTCTTCCACCTTCTTCAGCACGAAGTTGCAGCGGTTAACCACATGGTAGCAGTCGCGCCAGATCCACATGTTGCCGATTTCGTCGCTGGCCGGAGCATTGTAATTGTCGTAGGGGAGGTACCACTGCTGCGATGAGTTCCACACTTCGTCGCCGCGGACGGCATCCATGGTGTAGCCCACGCGGGCGAAGGTACCCTCGAGACGTATCCTGTTGTAGCAGGCTATGACGGCTTCTTCCAGTTCGTCCTGGGCGTCGCCGAAGTCGTATGTCGTCTGGTTGTTGACGTTGACTACGTTCAGTTCGTCTTCACATGCGGTCATTCCGCCGATGATGGCCAGGGCCGCGAGTATAACAAGTATCTTTTTCATGTTGTAGTCCTCCTTGAATTACTGTTTGTCAACGATTACACACCTGTTGAGCTCAGGAGTGGAGAATATGTCCTCCACGCTGGAGGTGACGGTGAAGAGTGCGGGATCCACGCCCATTTCCTTCATGAGGTTGTAGACGGTCTGCACGCGCTCCCTTGCGAGCTGTTCGTTGCGTGCCTGCGAGCCGGTGCCGGAGTCGGCATGGCCTGCGAGGGTGAAGCGTACCTTGTTGCCGCCAGCAAGTATCCTGCGGGCAGCGGCCTTCACGTGTTCGACCTCGCTGGCGGAGAGCACGCTCTTGCCGATGGTGAAGTAAGCGATGAAGGGTTCGTCGAAGTAATCAGCGTATTTCTCCACGGTGGCGGGCTTGTTCCTGAGCTCGGCATTCTCGGTGCGGCAGGCGCCAAGTGCAGCCTCAGCCTGTTCCGCACGGCGGTTGGCCTTGTCTGCCTCGGCACGGGCCGCCCTTGCTGCGGCTTCCGCTGCGGCGAGGGCCTGTGCTGCCGCTGCTGCGGCATCCGCATCTACGTGTGCGGCGGGATCATCGCCCCTGAACGAGAGCTTGACGCCGGCCATGAAGGTGCGGGGAGTCGGGTACGAGCAGTAGTTGTAGCCGGGAGTGAAGGTGCCGCCTGCGAAGTCGATGTTGTATCCGCGGTACTTCGAAAGCGTAAAGAGGTTCTGGCCGGATACGTACACGCGTACGCCGCTGATCAGGCCGTGGAACCAGTCTTCCCTGAAGTTGTATCCGAGTTCGACGTTGGCAAGCTTCCAGTAATCGCCGTTCTGCAGGAACCTGGCGCTGAAGAGGTCGTTGGTGACCGTGCTGCCTGTCTTGTAGTACGAAGCCGGGATAGTGGTGCTGGGGTTCTCGGGAGTCCAGGATTTGATGAGGTCCACACTCTTGTTGGTAACGCCGTACGAGGAGTGGAGTACCATGTCGATGTAGTCGAGGACTTTGAATCCGAGTGCGCCGAAGGTGGATACGGAAAGGTCGAAGTTCTTGTATTCCAGCCTGAAGCTGAGACCGAAGTTGACATCGGGCATGCCGCTTCCCAGATAGGTCTGGTCGTCGGTCGTGATCTCACCGTCCGGAACTCCGTCGGGGCCGCTGATGTCGGCATAGGCCACGTCGCCGGGCTGTGCGCCCTGCTGGGTTATGATGTTGCCCTGGGCGTTGACATGGTTGTCGATCTCGCTCTGGCTCTGGAAGATACCTTCATAGACATAACCGTAGAACTGGCCCACTTCCTTGCCCTGCTCGGTCTTGGTAAAACCGTCAACGCGGCTCTCGCCGGTACCGAGTTTGGTAACCACGTTCCTGGGGAACGTTACGTTGCCGGAGATGTCGTACTTGAGGGCGTGGTCGTAGTTGTGGTAGGCGGCTGCGAGCTCGAGACCGGTGTTCACCATCGTAGCGGCGTTCATGGTCACGCTGCCGTTCGTGGCACCAGCCTCGGCGGGTACCGCGACGCTGTAGAGCAGGTCGTCGGAAATGGCCTTGTACCAGTCGACGTTGACTTCGAGTTTGTTGCGGAACAGTCCGAGGTCGAAGCCGAGGTCGAGGGTCTTCTTCTTCTCCCAGGCGATGGCGGTGTTGACGTAGTTCGAGAGTGCCGAACCGTTAACCTTCACGCCGCCGAAGCTGTAGGTGTAGTTGCCGCGGGCCATGGTGTCCATGTACTGGTATTCACCGATGTTCTCGTTACCGAGGATACCGTAGCTTGCACGGAGTTTGAGGAGGGTTACGAGGTTCTTGTCGACGTTGAAGAAGGGCTCCTTGTCGATGCGCCAGCCGGCGGATACCGACGGGAACCAGTCCCAGCGGTCATCTGCCGAAAGGCGGCTGGAACCGTCGCGGCGGACCGTGGCCTGAAGCAGGTACCTGCCGTCGTAGTCGTAGTTTACGCGGCCGATATAGGAGGCGAGTACGTGCTCGCTGGTGTAGCTGCTGGCCGTCTGATAATCGGCATCAGCATTGCCAAGCTGCAGGAAATAGGGCTCGGGAATGTTGTGGGCGGTGCCGGAGACGGTATTGTACATCTCGCGCTCGAAGGTCATACCGGCCACGGCGTTGAAGTGGTGCAGGCCGAACTTGCCGTCGTAGGTGAGGTAGTTCTCGACCAGTCCGTCGCTGTATTCGCGGTAGCCCTTGGTAAGGTATTCGTTGGTCTTCGCCAGATAGTTGGTCGTGCTCTGTATGAAGGCTGCTGCGAATGTTTCGTCGCGGCAGAAGGTCTTGCTGTACGAGAGGTTCAGGGTATAGGTAAGTCCGTGCGTGTCGTTCTTCGCCCCGAACATGTCGAGCAGGTCGACGTTGGCGCTGCCGGTGGCGACTATGCGGTCGACATTGGTCTTGCGCTTGAGCAGGTTGTTGGTGAGCAGCGGGTTGGTCATGCGGATGTCGCCGTGGACATCGTCATAGTAGGTGCCGTATCCCCAGGAATCGTAGCTGTACTCCGAAGCTGCTCCGAGAATGTCGTCGAGGACCCAGGTGCGATCGTCGTATGCCTTTATGCTCGGGGGCATGATGAGGGCGGAGGCGAGGACCGGGTACTGCTGGCCATAAAGGCCCTGTACGTACTCGTTCGCATTGCTCAGGCCCATGCCGTCCTGGGAGCTGTGGCTGTATGTGACACCGGTGCGGAGCTTGACGAAGCGTATGTCCATGGTGTTGTTCACGCGGGCGGTGAAACGGTCGTAGTTGGGACCCGTTCCCTTCAGGGTGCCGTTCTGGCCGAAGTAGTCGAGGCCTACGTTGTAGGTGCTGTTCTCACCTCCGCCGCTGATGTTGACGTTGTGGTTCTGGCGGGTGCCGGTCTTGAACATCTCTCCGAACCAGTCGGTGTTGACGACGGCCGGATCGACGTATTTGCTGCTGCTCTTGTCATATCCGGCGGGCACTGCCATGCCGGAGTTGGCGTAGATCATGCGGGTGTAGTCGCCGAACTCGGCGGCATCCATCACCTGGAACACGTTGCGGTCGATGCGGTCGACGCCGAAGTATCCCGAGTAGTCCACCATGATGGCCTGGTTCTTCTTGCCGTTCTTGGTGGTGATGATGATAACGCCGTTTGCAGCGCGCGAACCGTAGATGGCGGCTGCGGAAGCATCCTTGAGAACCTGGATGGTCTCGATGTCATTGGGCGAGAAGTCGCGGATGGAGGTTCCCATCGGCACGCCGTCGATGACGTAGAGGGGAGCGGTGCTTCCGAAACTGCCCAGACCGCGTATCCTGACCGACGGGTCGGCGCCGGGCTGGCCGTCAGTGGTGATCTGCACGCCGGCCACCTTGCCTTCGAGCATGGTGGAGATGTTCGAGTTGGAGACTTTCTTCATCTCGTCGGCATCCACTACGGCTACAGAACCGGTGAGGTCTGCCTTCTTCTGGGTGCCGTAACCGATGACCACCACCTGGTCGAGGATGGTGTGCTCGGTTGCCAGGTTGATGACTCCGAGGAAACTCCGTCCGTTTACGGGTATCTCTACGGTTTCGAAGCCGATGGAGGAGATTTCGACGACCGCGTCGGCGGGTACGTTCAGGGTGAAGTTGCCGTCGATGTCGGTGATGGTACCGTTTGTGGTACCCTTCACAACGATGCCGGCTCCGGGGACGCCTTCGCCGTTCTCGTCAACGACCTGTCCGCTGATGGTCACGTTGTCGTTCTGGACTGCCTGGACGGGCGCTGCGAAAGCGCTGGTGGCTGCGGCGCCGAGCAGGAGGAGTCCGCTGATAAGTATGCTGGATATAGTGTGTTTCATATTCATCCCTCCTTATTCAATTACAAGATAAGACTCTTCGGTAACGAGGGCGGTATGGAGGTTCGCGCTTTCAACGGCGATGCCTGCATAATCCTGGAAGTGCGATTCTCCGGCGCCGTCTGTCACGTCATAGTGAACGCAGGCAGAGTCGTTGCCGTAGTTGTAAACGGAGATCACGATCTTGGAACCGTTCAGGTTGCTTGCGAAGGTATCCCAGTTCCAGTTGCTAGTGGCTGCTATGCCGGCATCCCAGCTGGTACCCCAGCCATAATTGTCCTGACGGAGCACGCAGTACTCGCTCAGGTCTTCTCTGCGGAGTATGGTGCAGGGGCTGTGCCAGTTGCCCAGGTTGTCGGAGTACAGGGTGAGATTGAATTCAAGCTTGACGCCGGGGGCCACCGCATACTGCTTGGAGAAGGTGGACCACCAGCCGTTGCTGAAGTCTTCGGCACCCACGTTCTCGGCGTCAGCCTTGAGTACGGTGCCCTTGGCTACCGTTACCGGGCATTCGGCCGTGAAGTCCTTGCTGGTGCCGTGGTAAGTCACGGTCGCAGCCTGCTGGCCTTCGGCCGCGGGCACGGTGCCGAAACTCAGTTTTTCGAACGGAACGGGACCGCTTGTGCCGTCGGCATAGGTGGCGGTTACCTCGATGCCGCCGGGGCAGAATGTGAATTCCGCGGGGTCGTTGCCGTCACCGAAGATATAATAGGTGCCGTTGGCGGGAAGTGCAGTGACCTCGATGGCAACTATCGGGTTGGTCACCTCGACGGTATAATAGTTGGCGACCACGGGGCCTTTTTCTCCGCCGAGGGTCTTGTCGTATGCGTAAACGATGGTCTTGGTGCCCGTGGTAGTGAGGTCCGGAACCGTGAACACGAGGTCAGCGGAATCCAGCTGTGCGGTACGGCCGTCCTGGAACGTGACCGTAGCGACGGCATCGCCCCAGATGTTCGGGTTGCCGATTTCAAGGGAAGTAGGCATGCCCGAAGCTGTGATCGAAACGGCATCCTGGTCTTCAAACTCAGTCACTGCCGACTCGCCGAGCCAGGCTTCCTTCATTTCGAAGCTGCTGGCATCAGCAACCAGCCATGCTACCAGGCTCTCGGTCCTGGAGCAGCCCTGATGGTAATATTCATGTATGACGGTGCCGTCGGTTCCGGTGGCGGTGGCGCCCACATAGACATAGCCGGAAGCATAGTGGTCGACTTCGATGGAAACCGTGGCGCCCTGCATGATGGAGCGGAAGTCGTTCCATATGTCGCCGTCGCCGTCAAGGTCGGGATAGTCGATCGAGATGTTGGAAGCTACGTAGGGATAGCCCTTGTCAGCCATTGCACCGCCCCAGCCGTATGCATCGGAACGGATGACGAAATACTCGGCATAACCTTCCGTGTCCCGTTCGGCATTGGCTACGGCGAGGTTCCAGTTGTTCCAGTTGTTCGCTCCGGAGGAGTGGTTGATGAATTTGAGGTGCAGGCGTTTTCCTGCGGGAACCGTGAAGTAATCGGAGAAGTAGGCCCACCATCCGGCGCTGCAGTCTTCAGGGCCGACGATGCTTGTGGCTATGGTCAGATTCGTCACCGAATCCAGCGCAGCCATCCTGTCCTTCTCCGCCTGGATAGAGTCGATCTGGTCCAGGATGTCCTCGGGAGCATTGACGTTGAAAAGTTCTGCCTTTTCACAGCCAATGAAACCCGATGCGGCAACGGCTGCGATGCAGAGGGCACCGGCAAGCCGCGAAATGAACGTAGGTTTTTCCATGCTGTTGGTATTGATTGGTTAAACTGTTCAGGCGTATATTATAAAATGCAAACGTTTGCGTTTTTATAGTTTAACTTTACAAAGTTACATTTTTTATTTCAGATAATGTGCTCTATTATTTGGGAAAAACGAAATATGTTTCTACTTTTGCACAATTGAAATTATATTTACCATATCTCCTCTGCGTCTTCGCACTCCTCTTCGCGGGCATATCCTGTTCGAAGGAGGAACCGTATCCCGGTATTCCGGAGGAGGAAGCGGTTTATCTTTACGGAGCCTCGTATTACGGAGACATTTACGGGAATGGAACCAGCGATTTTTTCGTTGCTTTCGAGAGCGGGGACTATGCCGAGGTTGCGGATGACCGCGACGGCGACGGGGTGGAGGAATACTACATCACCAACGGGTTCCTGCTTTATGTGGATGTGATAGCCG
>ONSD01000017.1 GCA_900320385.1 uncultured Bacteroidales bacterium | reverse complement strand
CGGGATGGGCATGGAACCCCTCTTCGTCCAAAGCTGGACCAACTGCTTCATCACCGTCATCCTGGCCGTGATAATAGCCATACAGGCCCTTCACGACGGGCCGGAAAAAAGAGCCAGGTTCAAATGGGACTGGCTCCTTGTTCTCATCGCTGTATTCATTACGGCCGCCGACGCACTCTATTTCTTCGCCCTCAAACAACCCGATGCGCTGCTCAGCGTCATCTCGCTCATACGCCGCAGTTCGGTGATCGTCA
This sequence comes from uncultured Bacteroidales bacterium, assembly GCA_900320385.1. Lineage (GTDB taxonomy): Bacteria > Bacteroidota > Bacteroidia > Bacteroidales > UBA932 > Cryptobacteroides. Next base: position 3,831 of record ONSD01000017.1, on the reverse strand, counting down.
CCTTCGCCCTGGGCGCATGGCTCTTCAAGGACAGGAACGTGCGGGACAAGGCCCTTATCATGGCCCTGTTGCTTGCGGGCATAGTGCTTCTGGCCGTCTCTTCGCTCTAACCGGTCAGTTAGAAACCTATCTCCTTGAGCATTTCCTTCACTGCGGCCTCCAGCTGTGCGTCACCGCCGGCCTGCACCGACGCGGGGTCGTTGTACACCAGGATGTCCGGGTCCAGCTGGTCGTTCTCCAGGAAACGGCCTTCCATAAGGCTCCAGGAGCCAATCTGGGGGATACCGAAGACCAGGGTGGGATCGACCTGGGTCTCCCACCATACACTGGTGGCGGTGCCCGCGACGGGAGAACCGATTATCTTTCCTATACCCAGGGACCTGTACACGTACGGGAAGCCGCAGGCATCGGAGTAATTGTCTTCGCACACCAGCACGCATGAAGGCTTGTTCCATTTGTCGTAGGGTTCGGGGGAAGCCTCGACTCCGCGCGGGCGGCGTTCGGTGTAGAGCTTGCCGTTCAGGAAGGTGGCGAGGTCGTTGTGCAGCCATCCGCCGCCGTTGTGACGGGTATCCACTATGAGGGCCTCGCAGTCGCGGTATTTGCCGAGGGCCTTGGAGTAGGCTTCGCGGAACGAGGGAGAATTCATCCCCTCGACGTGGACGTAGCCCACACGGCCGCCGGATAGTTCCTTCACGCGGGCCTCGTTGCCGCGTACCCAGCGTACGTAAAGGCCCCTCGAATCGCTTGTGACCGGCTTGACGTAAACCTTCTTGTCCCCTATCGACAGCAGTATGCGCTTGCCGGCCTTGCGCTCGAGCGCCTGGTACCAGGTCTTGCCCGCCTCGATGGGCTTGCCGTCGATGGCCGAAATGACGTCGCCGGGCTTAAGCGAAGGCTCCGCCGAGAGCAGCAGGCTGCCGGGCAGGAACTCGGCTATGCGGAGGCCGGGTCCGGCGTAGCCCTCGTCGAAGAGCACTCCGAGATGTCCGGTAGGTATGCCGCTGCCGTCGCGGTAACGGCCTCCGGTATGCGAACCGTTGAGTTCGCCCAGCATCTCCGAGAGCAGTTCCTGGAAGGCGTAATTGTCGGTGATATAGGGCAGGAACTGCCTGTAGTTCTCACCCACCGCGGGCCAGTCGACACCATGGAGGTCTGCCACGTAGAACTTCTCCGAAACCTGTTTCCAGCAATGCTCGAAGATGTATTCGCGTTCCTTGGCTGGGAAGTATTCGAATTCTCCGCTGAAGGACACCGCCTTGCCCTTGCCCGTAGAGAGGTCCAGTTTCTCGATGCCGCTCCCTGCGATGAAGAGGCTCTTGCCGTCGGGGGCGGGCACGAAACTGCCGCGTATGCCCTTGCGGAGCACCTTGACATCACCGTTCTTGAGGTCGAGGCAGCAAAGGTCGTTGCCCTTCTCGAGCTGGATGACATAGTAGAGTTTGGCGCCGTCGGGCGAAAGGAAGTGGTCGCCCAGGCGGCCGGAGCTGCGGGTCAGGCGTACCGTGCGGTCTTCCCTGCGGGAGAGTTCCAGTTTCACCGGATCCACCTTGCCCTTGGCGGCATCAGCGCTGTCCTTGGCCTCTTTCTTTTCTTCCTTCTTCTGCTCCTTAGGATCCTGCAGCAGCTTTTCTATATCTTCTACATCCTTGTCTTTCAGGAACTTGGTATAGGCTTCGTCGTCGAAGAACATGGCGTATACGTCGCCCTCGGCACCCCAGCTGCCATGGCTGCGGTATCCCTGCCGGTCGGTTTCCCATGTCATGGCCTTGCCGTCCATCGCCCAATGGAAGTTCACGTCGGAATAGCCGCTCTGGGTAAGGTCGGTTATGCTGCCGTCTTCCACATTTATGAGGGCCACGTCCTCGTTGTACATGCGGCCGCCGCCCTGATAGGTGGTGAGTATCCATCTGCTGTCCGGGCTCCATGCATAGGGCATGTCACCGTCGGAATACGAGAAGTTTGCGCCCTTAAGCAGGGTCCTGGGATGGCTGCCGTCGGCGTCCGCCACCACGATCTCGGTGCGGTTCCGCAGGTATGCCACCTTCTTGCCGTCGGGACTGGCCAGCGGCTGGAAGCAGGTTTCCCCCTTGGGGGAGATGCGTTCCTCTTCGGTGTCGTAGGAGAAGGTGAAGTATTTGTCTTTCTTGCCCTTGAGCACTGTACGGTACACTCCCCACTCTCCGTCGCGCTCGGAGTCGTAATAGAGCACCTTGCCGTCCTTGCCGAACGAGACGTTGCGCTCCTGTCCGGGAGTCTCGGTGATGCGGCGTGTGTCGCTGAGGTCGAGGGTGGTAACGTATACGTCTCCGCGGGAAACCACGGCTATCTCCTTTCCGCCGGGGGCTACAGCAATGGCTCCGGGCTGGTCGGCCCTGCGCCAGATGTGCTCCTTCTCGTTCCTGTCCTTGTCCAAGCTAATTTGGAGTTTCACGGGCTCCTGCCCTTCCTTCATGGTGTAAAGGTCGCCGTTCCAGCTGAAGCAGAGGGTGCCGGTACGGGAGATGCTCAGGTAGCGCACCGGGTTCTTTTCGAAATGGGTGAGCTGCTTGCCCGCCGCGTTGAAGACGTTGTTGTCGCCGCCCCAGTCATCGGTCTTGGGATCAGCCGTGGGAGCGCCGCCTATGCCGCCGGAGCGGGCGCCGCCTTTCTCGCTCAGATAGTAATAGCCGGCCCCGTCAGGCGCCCACACCGGGTTGGTGTCTTCGCCGACATAGGAGCTGAGCTTGGTGAACGAGCCGCCCTCGTACTTCCAGATGTCCCTGGTGACGGCGGAGGTGTGGTGCTTGCGGAAAGAGTCCTCGTAGCCCTTGACATCCTGGTAGATGATGGCGCCTGCGGCATTGACCGACAGATTGCCGACATCGAAGGAGAATACCTTTTCGGGGGCGGGCAGCAGTTTGCCCGCACGCGCGGCCTCGAGCGAGGCGGCGAGGTCGATGCGGTAGAGGAAGCCGTCGCCCGGGAAGGTGCTGGCGATGCGGTCGTGCTGGATTACCGCGGTGAAATAAACTTTGCCGTCAGGCGATACCGTGAGCGGGTTTTCCTTGGCGCCATAATCGGTCAGGCGGTACGGGGTGCCTCCCTTGGCCGGGATGGTCCAGATGTCCTTGCTGCCTTCGCGGACGGAAGAGAATACTATGTATTTGCCGTCAGGACTCCAGAGCGGGTCGGTGTCATGTGCCGGGTTGGTGGTGATGCGGGTGGCTTCGCCGCCGGTGGCGGGAACTGTCCAGATGTCACCCTGGTAGACGAACGCTATGGTCGTGCCGTCGGGAGAGATGGAGTTCTGGCGGAGCCAGCGGGGGGTCTCGGCGCTGAGAGAGAGGGCTGAAAGGATCAGCAGTGCGCCAGCAAGGATGTATCGTTTCATTTTGACAGGTATTTCTCGGGTCTTTCAAATATAAGAATTATTTGGGTAACTTTGTGCGTAATGGTCACAGCCGGCAGGATAATAGTTCTGAACACCACGAAGGTCGGGGACAGGAACCTGGTGGTGCATGCCCTCGGAAGCAGATCCGGGAGGCGCAGCTACATAGTGTCGGTGGGAAAGGCCGGCGCTTCGGCGCGCTTCCAGCCGCTGAACATATTGGACGTCGAAGTCGTGGAGAATCCCAAATCGGATCTGTGGCGTCTCCGTGGTGTTTCGCCGGTGTACCCTCTGGTTTCGCTGCGGAGCGACATGTACAAGAGCGCTATCTCGATGTTCATGGCCGAGGTGCTGTTCAGATGCATACGCGACGGCGCCGAGCCGGGCCTCTTCGAATGGTGCGAAAAGAGCATCCTCACCCTGGATTCACTCCCGGGTTCGTATGCCAACTACCACCTCCG
>ONSD01000042.1 GCA_900320385.1 uncultured Bacteroidales bacterium | reverse complement strand
GGGCCTCGGCCATGAGGGCGCGGAGGCGCGGGTTGCCGGTGACGTCTGCACCGCCCTGCTTTACGGCGACGGTGATTTCCTTACCGAGTTTGGTGAAGGTACGGGCCATGTGGCCCCACCTTTTCATCTTGCGTTCCTTGCGGAATTCGAATGCGCGTCCCATTGCTTAGTCTCCTATAGCGGCGATGTACCTGTCGATGTCGTAAGCTTCCACGCTCTGCGGATAGTCTTCCCTGATAGTCTTGTAGCACTCGAGGGCCTTTGCCTTGTCGCCGAGTTTCTCAAGGGCCAGACCTTCCTTGAACAGGTAGGTGGCGGAGAAGAGGTTGTCGCTCTTCTTGGCGGCTGCGGCGAAAGCCTTGACGGCTGAATCGTAATCCTCGAGACCTACATAAGCGTCTCCCTGGCAGGAAAGGGCGCGGGCGGCCAGGATGGGCTCCTTGCCCTTGTACTTCTTCAGGTAAGCGATAGCTTCCTCGTAGTTGCCGAGTTCAAGCTCGCAAATGCCTGCGTAGAGGTACACGGCCTTGCCGGCCTTGTTGCCGTACTGTTCTGCTATATCCTTGAAGCCGAGCACGTTGCCGTCGCCGTTGAGGGCGAGTTCATATTCTCCCTGCTGGAAGCTGGCCTCAGCCGGGAAAGCCTGTTCCTGAGCTTCGGCGCACTTGGGCTGGTATATCCATTTCTGGTATGCGAGCGAGCCCAGCCATATGATGAGGAGGCCTATGACGATGCCCCAGATGAGTTTTTCGTGCTTGTTGTAGAACTGTTCGGTCTTGGAAAGATTCTCCACCGCATTTTCCTGGCGGATCTCCTGTTTGGTTTTTTGCTTGGTAGCCATATCGTTATTGCTTGTAATTTTCGTATTAGCCTGCAAAAATATAAAAATTACACGAAATACACAATTAATTTTGATGCGCAGGCCGCAGGAGGTCGAGCACTACCTTGACGGGGTTGAAAGTCTCCACGGGGACCTCTACGAAAAGCGTGTTCCAGTCGCTCATGGAGCCGTTCCAGAGGCCTGGCAATTCCAGTGCTTTGAGTTCGCGTCCCTGATAGCTCTTGGACGAAATGAAGCCGGCCTGTTCGTCGACATGCTCCAGCAGGTTGAACTTCTCCCCCTTGTAATTGCGCAGGCAGCATACCAGGTCGACCGGATTGAAATGGGTCGCCCCCGCAAGGGCAGCGGCAGCAGCCGGATCTGCCATGTTGATCTGAACGCTCTCAAGGATCTGGAGCGAAGTGGTGCCGTCCGAACCCTTGACGATGAACGGACCGCCACCGGGTTCACCGAGGTTCTTGACCATGCCGCACACGCGTATGGGCCTGTCGAGCTTTGCGCGGAGCACTGCGGCCCTTTCCTCCAGGCGCCCCGGAAGCGAATCGAAACGGATGCAGAGCACCTTGTCGAGCCATTCCTGGATTTCGTCGAGCAGTCCGGCAGTCACGTTCCCGTCCAGGCTCCGCAGGAAGCCGAAGATGGTGTCGCGCACCTCCAGGGCCCTGCCCATCAGCACTTTCTTGTACAGTGCGGTCACGGGCAGCAGACGCTCCACTGCGACATTGTCGATATTCTTGATGCTCACCAGTTCCTCCTGGACTTCATTCAGGTTGTATATGAGCGCACCGTGGCCCGCCGGACGGAAAAGGCGCGAGCCGTCGTCACATATGAACGGATTGTTGTCCTTGTCGACCGCAATGGTATTGGTCGCCGGGTCCTGATATGTAAAAGTGACGTTGTAATTAACGCCATAGCGTTTTTCGTATTCGGCACGGACTTCATCCAGGGCCTCCTCGAACAGCCGGCGGTGTTCAGGGGAGATGGTCACCACCAGGTTCACGCTGCCGTCGGCGTTGCGCATATATTCCTGACCCTCAACGAGATGCTCGGCAAAGGAGGTGCGCACTTCAGAGGGATACCTGTGGAACTTGAGCACGCCCTTGGGCTTCTTTCCGTATCCGAGGCCTTCGTCGCCGAGGAGGGTCCTGGCAGTACGGACGCAGTCAGCATCGTTCTCCGCGGACGGTTCACCGAAGGTTTCCGGTTCGTAGAATGCGAAACGGGTGAGGTTGGCGGTGAGTTTGCGGGTAGCGTCATTGGGCTGTTCGATGCCTGCGAAGATGTCCTTGAACATGCGCGATGCGGCGCCGGATGCGGGCACGAATTTCACCTTCCCGGCTACGTTGGCGCTGTCGGCATAGGCCGCGGCGGCGGCCGTTTCTTCGTCGGAGAGTACTTCGATACCCCTTTCCGGAGTAGCAGGAGCTTTGATGTCCAGCCAGGGGAATCCCTTGCGGAACAGTTCTATCTGCTTTTCGATTGTCATGGATTTATGCGGTTTAGTAAATATAGAATTCGCGTCTGTACCTGTAGCTTGTCCTCAACGATTCAAAGCCGGTAGGATTGAGCCGGAAGAGGAAATCGTCGGTGAAAACAGGATAATTGTATTGGAAAAGTGCGGTTATCTGCCCCTGGTTAAGGCCGGTAAGATCCAGCTTGACCGCTTCGAGTTCCTCGACCTCCGCCTTCGGGAAGAACTCGTACAGGTCCTTGAAACCGAAGTAGCGGGCCACCGCCCTCACGGCAAGCGATGTGCCGCGCTGCTTGCCTTGATAGGAATACCCGGCAATATGGGGGGTTGCTATGTCGATCAGGTTCATGAGCTGGAGGTTTACGTCCGGCTCGTTGTTCCAGGTGTCGATGATGACCGGGCCCAGCTTGGGCACGGCTTCCATGAGGTCCTGGTCCACCATTATCTCTCCGCGGGCGGTGTTGATGAAGAAGGCTCCCAGTTTCATGCGGGAAAAGAAGGATGCATCCGCCATGCGGCGGGTCTCCTGGGTAAGGGGGACGTGCAGGGTAACGATGTCGGAATTCTGAAGGAGATAGTCGAGGCTGCAGTACTGGTCCGGCCCTTCGGCCCCGGCACGCGGCGGGTCGCAGAGCAGGACCTTGAATCCCAGGTGCCGAGCCATCTGCTCCACCCTGCTGCCCACATGCCCGACGCCCACTATACCCATGGTCGCTCCCGTGAGCGGGATGGACTTGCGGGATGCGGCTCCGTAAAGGGCCGAGAAGACATAGTTCATGACCCCTCCGGCATTGCTGCCGGCCGAGTTGGCGACGAATATACCGTGCTTATGGCAGTAATCGAGGTCGATGTGGTCGGTGCCGATGGTCGCAGTCGCTATCATCTTGACGCGCGTCCCTTCCAGCAGGGTGCGGTCGCAGCAGGTGCGGGTGCGGGTGATCAGGGCCTCGGCATCCATGAGGCATTCCCGGTCTATGAT
>ONSD01000084.1 GCA_900320385.1 uncultured Bacteroidales bacterium | reverse complement strand
GTGATCTTCCCCTTCGCCGATAAGGTTACACTCTTCAAGGACTGCTGGCGCTGGTGCCGGCTTGACGTGAAGGGCACACCCTTCGCAGAGGAAGTCTCAGGCATCTACCCCGTCCACCTTACCAAGAAGGCATCGCCCGACACCCTATTCGCTGGGGACTTCGAAAACGAAGAGGCCATGCAGATGGTGGACAGCTTCAATATTTTCTACGTCGCCCTCACGAGGGCCGAGAAGGAACTGCATATTATCGCGGCCGAACCTTCCAGGAAGTTCCGCAGCTCGCTCGGCAAGGCCGGGGTGGAATACAGCCGCATGAGCGAAATACTCTACGAACAGTGCCGTCTGGGAGCTTCTGAGGCCGAATCGGGCCTGCAGGTGGAGTACGGGACGCCATACGACTACAAGGCGATGTACCGCGAACCGTCACGTTCCGGAGAGGATTTCCCCTCCGACTATGTATCATATCCTCTTAGCGGAAGGCTGAAGATATCGTCCGAAGCCGGGGATTTTTTCGCCTCCGTGGACGAGACGCAGGAGGGCTACAGGCACAACGGTACGGTATACCACGACATCCTCTCACGCGTAGGGGATCCAGGAGACCTTGAGGCTGCGGTGGACGATGCCGTATCCGAAGGGCTTCTCAGCTCCGCCGAAGGCGAAAGGGCAAGGTGCTTCCTCTCCCGCAGGATCGCTGCACACCCTGAATGGTTCGAAGGGGAGGTCATTAACGAAGCGTCCATCCTGACTGCCGGCGGACACGAACTGCGTCCGGACAGGGCGGTTGTGCATCCGGACGGGAGCATTACCATAATCGACTACAAATTCGGCAATCCGAAAGAAGAGTACACAGGCCAGGTGCGCTCATATATGGAACTGTACCGAAACATGGGATATCCGGAAGTGGACGGATTCCTCTGGTATGTCTATAAGGACAGGGTGGAGAAGGTACATTTTTAGGAAGAATTGAGTACTTTTGCAGGATATATGGGTGAGAACGATTTTTCACGGCTTGAACTGAGCCTCCCGGCATTCCGGGAGAACTACCGCTATTTCAGGTCCCTCCTTGAACCCGGGACGCGGCTGCTCGTGCTCGTCAAGGCCAACGCATACGGTCTCGGCGCCGTGGAATTCGCCACCATGCTGCAGAACGAAGGAGCCGATTATCTGGCCGTCGCCCTTCCGATCGAGGGAGTCGAACTCCGCCGCAACGGTATCACCCTTCCCATCCTCGTACTCACCGCAGGCACCGACTTCTTCGAACAGTGCGTCGACTACCGGCTGGAACCCTCCATCCCCAACCTTTACACCCTCAAGGCGCTGGTGGCAGTCCTCGAGCGCCGCGGGATCAGGGACTTCCCCATCCACATCAAGCTCGACACAGGCATGCACCGCCTGGGATTCATGACCGATGAACTGCCAGGGCTCTTCGCCTATCTCAAGACCTGTCCCCATGTAAAGGTTAAATCCACTTTCTCGCATCTCGCAGTATCCGAAGACCCGTCTCAGGACAGTTTCACCATGGGCCAGATAAAGATGTTCTCGGAAAACTCTGCCGCCCTGGGGAAAGCCCTCGGCTACATGCCTCTCCGTCACATACTCAATTCGGCCGGGATAGAACGCTTCCCTCAGTACCAGTTCGACATGGTCCGCCTCGGCATAGGGATCTACGGCATCAGCGCCCTGCCCTCGGTCCAGCTGGCGCCCGTAGCGTCGCTCAAGGTCAAGATCCTTCAGATCAAGCATCTAAAAGAATCCGACGGCACGATAGGCTACGGCAGATGGGGAAAGATACCACATGAGGGAGCTACCATCGCCACCATCCCCTGCGGCTATGCAGACGGGCTCGACCGCCGGCTGGGCAGGGGCAGGGCATCGTTCAGCGTGAACGGGCACAGGGCTCCCACCATAGGCAATATCTGCATGGATATGTGCATGCTGGATGTAAGCGGCATCGATTGCGCCGCAGGCGATACAGTGACCATTTTCGGAAAGGATCCCACCATCACCGAACTTGCGGACATACTGGATACCATCCCTTACGAAATCCTCACGTCGGTACCCAGGCGCATAGAGCGCATCATCGTGAGGAAACCCTCGCTTTAATCTTCCTCCTCATCAGGCAGGGGTCCGGCGTCCGCAGCCACGTACGGATCGGTTTCCGGCCTCCTTTCCACCAGGGTTTCGAGCAAAAGGGTCCCCGAAGCCCGGGGCACCAGAAAGAATTCCTCCACCTCCGCGGGTACCAGCACGGTCTCCATGGCCTTCACCACAAGGTAATCTATCTTCTCGTCCCCGTCCTGGGGCAGCTGGATGGAGAATTCCCCCCTGAGACAGGTATACGATACGCATGAATCCGCATTCCCGGACGAGATCTTCAGCGCGTCGCCCAGGGTGATGAGGCGCGAAGTGAACTGGGGCAGGTGCAGCATGCGCACTACGTTGCCGGGGCCGTCCTCTCCCCTTTCCATGCTGAATCCCAGCAGTTTCTCCGACGGCAGCTTGCTGTATTCCAGGAAATCCAGGGCCTCCACAAGCCCGAGGGCCGGGTCGAACTCTTCGTCCGACACTTCGTTCCCCCATCCGCTGAGGCAGAAGTCCATGGCCGAGGACTCGCTGGTCTCAACGATGTCGGCGTCTCCCCATATGCAATGGGGCACCCCGGCGGGGATATGATAGTACTGTCCGGCCTTGAGCGGCACCGGGTTCAGGAAGAGTTCAGGTTCACCCTCAGTGCACGCATTGTAGAACTGGGACGCTTCGGTATCCACCCTGAAGCCCAGCAGCAGGCGCGCTTCCCGGCCGGCGCGGGCCACATACCAGAGTTTCTCCTTGCCCAGGGCGTCGTAGCGCTGGCGTGCAAGTTCATCGGCGGGACTCACCCGCAGCGGCATCCGTCCCCGGACCTTGAGCAGCTTCACCTGGAACGGGAACTGGCTTCCGTACCATTCGAAAACGTTATCCCCCACCAGACGGTCAAGGTATGTCTCCATTACCTCCGACAAGGCGTTGCCGGCCAGCCAGCCGTCACGAACGATGGAGTCACGGTAACCGAGATCCGCAATATGGAATTCCTCGCTTCCCCAGGAATAAGCATCCTCGATGGAGCAGAGCCTGAATGGGTACAATTTCTTTTCTTCTTCCATTTAATTTCCTATCTTTACAAGCACAAAGATACTCATTTCCCGATGAAAGGCATATATATTTTCCTTGCCGACGGTTTCGAAGACATCGAAGCCCTCGCCACCAACGACGTCCTGCGGCGCGCCGGCCTGCGCAGCTCCCTCATAGGCATAAGCGACGAACCCTTCGTAACCTCCTCGCACGGAGTCACGGTAGGCGTCGACGATTGCCTCCCCTTCCTTGAAGCGGACCACGAAGGGACCACCGAGGATGACATCCTCATTTTCCCGGGAGGCATGCCCGGCAGCATGAACCTCTCCCGCTGCAAACCCCTCATAGAACTGATGCAGGCGCATTACGACGCAGGCGGAACCGTTGCTGCCATCTGCGCCGCCCCCGGCCTTGTCCTTACCCAGCTGAAGGGCATCGAGGGGCACAAGGCCACCTGTTTCGATGGCTTCGACGACAATCTCACGGCAGCGGGTGCGCATTTCGAACCCAGGCCGGCCATCACCAGCGGACGCATAATCACCGGACGCAGCGCCGGCCATGCCATCGCCTTCGCCCTTGAAATCGTCGGGAAAGCGGCTCCAGACAAGCTCGGGAAAGTAAAGGAACATCTTTTCCTGAACACCCTCTGATGGAAGAAAGGCTTGACAAATACCTGTGGTGCATCCGGGCCTTCAAGACCAGGACCGACGCTACCGACGCGTGTCACGGCAACAAGGTGCAGGTGAACGGTACCGTAGCCAAACCGTCAAAAGCCATCAAGGCCGGCGACCTTATCGAGGTGCACAAAGGTCCGGTGACCTATTCGTACAAGGTAATCCAGACCCTTGAGCACCGTGTAGGAGCTTCACTGGTGAAGGATTATGCCGAAAACCTGACTCCCCAGAGCGAGCTGGACAAGCTCCATGCGCCTGCCGAGACATTCTTCGTCCGCAGGGACAAGGGTAGCGGCCGTCCCACCAAGAAGGACCGCCGCACCATCGACGCCCTGTGGGATGCCTTGGAAAGCGAATGACCAATAATACGCAATCTCTTATAAATCAATAGTATATGGCCCTTATGCTGATGCTCGTGGTGATGCTGCTCTCGCTCATAGTGCAGCAGACCCTCTCGGCAAAATTCAGGAAATACTCAAAGGTGGGCATCAACGCCTCCGGAGCCGAAATTTCGGCAAAGATGCTTGGGGACAACGGGATATCCGACGTCAGGATAACTTCCGTGAACGGTACTCTCACCGACCATTACAACCCGTCGAACAAGACTATCAACCTCTCCGACAGCGTGTTCTCGCAGCGCAACATAGCCGCCGCGGCCGTGGCCGCCCATGAGACGGGGCACTCGATACAGGATGCGACCGCATACGGACCGCTGCGCCTCCGCTCCGCCCTGGTGCCGGTGGTAAGTTTCGCCAACAATACCGTGCAGTGGATACTGCTCGCCGGGGTGCTGATCCTGCAGTTCACTCCGTCCCTGCTCTACGTGGGAATAGCCCTCTTCGCCCTGTCCACTCTCTTCAGCCTGGTCACCCTGCCGGTGGAGATAGATGCCAGCCGCAGGGCGGTAGCATGGCTCGAGGCCTCCGGAGTGGCCGATTACGAAACGCTTCCCATGGCCAAGGACGCTCTCAAGTGGGCTGCATACACTTATGTGATCGCCGCCCTCGGTTCGCTCGCCACCCTCTTCTACTACATCGGCCTTGCCCGAAGGGATTAAAGCTATTTGCCCCCGACATAAAGGTCCGCATCAGCGGACCGGCCGAGCCGGGACTTTCGACAGAAAGTCGGAAAGGCGGAAGGCCGCAAGGGGTTCGGGGG
>ONSD01000002.1 GCA_900320385.1 uncultured Bacteroidales bacterium | reverse complement strand
TCTCGACTGCTTCCTTGTCGGAACCGCGGAGCTTGCGTGGTATCCACACCAAAATCTTCACGTACAAGTCTCCGGTTCCATAACTGTTCACGCCAGGAAGGCCCTTGTTCCGCATGCGGAGCACAGTTCCCGACTGGGTTCCGGCATCGATCTTGAGTTTCTGCGGCCCTCCGAGGCAGGGAACGCTTATCTCGGTGCCGAGCATGGCGTCGGTAACGCTTATAACCCTGGTATAGAACAGGTTCTGACCGTCGCGCTTAAGCTGGTTGTGCGGCTGCTCCCTTATTACGACCAGCAGGTCGCCGTTCACGCCCCCGTTCTGGGCGGCATGGCCTTCGCCACGCACCGTTATCTGCATACCGTCCTCGACTCCTGCCGGGATGCGCACCTTCACCGTCTCGCGCTTGCGCTCGAGTCCTGTGCCATGGCAGCGGGAGCAAGGCTTGCTGATGGTCTTGCCGGTACCGCCGCACTGCGGACAGGTGCCGTAAGTGATGGTGCGGCCAAAGAGCGAATTGGCCATATGCTGCACCTGCCCGGTTCCCTTGCAGGTGGGACAGGTCTTGATGTCAGCTGAATTCTTGGCTCCCTTGCCATCGCAGTCGGGGCATGGGCGGTTGCGCTCGATGCTGACCTCCTTCTCACAACCCGAGGCAATCTCTTCGAGAGTCATGGAAACGCTGGTGCGGATGTCGCGCCCGCGCTGGGTGCGCGCCTGCTGCTGACGTCCGCCTCCGAATCCGAAATCGAAGTTGAAGCCGCCGCCTCCGAAAGCGCCCCCGAAAAGGTCATTGAGGATGTCGTTGAGATTGCCGAAACCCTGGCTCCAGTCGGGCCCCGCACCGGACTCTACTCCGGCAAAGCCGAACTGGTCGTACTTGGCCTTCTTCTGCGGATCGGAAAGCACCGAATACGCCTCGGAAGCTTCCTTGAACTTCTCCTCGGCGTTCTTCTTCTCGGAATCCGAGCCGTTGACCCACCTGTCGGGGTGCCACTTGAGGGCAGCCTTGCGGTAAGCCTGCTTTATATCGTCGGTCGAGGCGTTCTTGTCCAGACCCAGGACCTCGTAATAATCTCTCTTTTCTGCCATCGGATTATGCTCCTACTACCACTTTGGCATAGCGCAGCACCTTGCCCGAGAGCAGGTATCCGGTCTGGACCACATCCAGGACCTTGCCCTGCAGTTCGGGAGAGGGTGCGGGAATCTGGGTGACGGCCTCGTGGAAATCGGTGTCGAACTTCTCTCCCTTGGCTTCGATCACGGCCAGACCCTTGGTCTTGAGGTATGCCATCAACTTATTGTATATAAGCGCAGTACCTTCTTTGGCGGCGTCATCTGACGACTGTTCGAGCACCTGCATGGCCCTTTCGCAATCGTCCAGTACCGGAAGGAGACCCTTGATAACGTCGGCGGACGCCGTGGCGACCATGTTCAGGCGGTCTTCGGCGCTGCGGCGGCGGAAAGTTTCGAATTCCGCCATCAGGCGCAGATAGTCGTTATGTTCCGCGGACAGTTTGTCAGACGCTTCGGCCAGTTTCTTTTCCAGTTCTTCAGCCTTCTTCTGTGCTTCAGCTGCCTTCTTGGCCTGCTTGTCGGTCTTCTTCTGCGGCTGGGATTCTTCAGCCGTCTCCTTATGTACCTGCTTTGTCTCTTTTTCTTCCATGATGGAGTGTTTGGTTTACGCTCAGGATAATGAGCAAATCTTCTGCCAGCCCCATTCCGCTGACTTTTTGTCAGGCTTTCCCGCCGAGGAGGGTCCTGGCGTTGGCGAGCGCTTCCGGAGTTATGGAAGCCCCGCTGAGCAGGCGCGCGATTTCCTGCACCCTGTCTTCTCCCCAGACCCGGCGTATGGTCGTACTGCCGGACTTTTCGACCACGAAGTGGGCGTCTCCCTTCGCGGCAACCTGCGGCAGATGCGTGATGGCAAGGACCTGCATGTCGGCTCCCATGCGGCATATCATTGTGCCCATGGCGTCGGCGGCGCTGCCCGAAACGCCGGTGTCGATTTCGTCGAAGATCATAGTGGGCATACCCTGGTACCTGGCCATCTCAGCCTTGAGACAGAGCATGATACGCGATATTTCACCTCCTGAAGCGCACTTCGCCACATCGACGGGGTTCTTTCCGGACGATGAGAACAGGAAGCTGACAACGTCAGCGCCGCGCTCCCCCGCCTCGGAAGGGGCCACCTGCACTTCAAATACAGCTCCGTCCAGTTCGAGGAAACGGAGCGACGACTGGATTTCGGCTGCGAAAGGCACAGCCGCAGCGATCCTGCCTTCATGCAGGGCTGCACAGACCGACGCGTGCTCCGCTCCGGCCGCGGCGAGATCCTTCTCAAGCGAGGAGACCTTCTCTTCGAGGGCGCCGGAATCGTATAGGGCATCGGAAAACCTGTCGCGTACAGCGGCAAGTTCTTGGAGTGTACGGCAGCCGTGCTTGCGCAAAAGGGTGTATAATAATGAAATACGTTCGTCTACCTCCTGCAGGCGCGACTGCGAGACGTTCACCCGGGAGTCGGCATCGGCCACGCTGGCGGCGATGTCGTCCAGTTCGATGCGACTGGAACGTATGCGCTCCGCCAGGGCGGCGAGAGATGGAACGTATGCGCTGGCTCTATCCAGGAGCCTGGAGGCTTCCTTGAGCGAAGAATCGATGCCTGCACCTTCTCCGGGCTCGAACAGGATGCGGACTTGCGCGAGGGCCTCCTTTATGGATTCGGCATTGGCCAGCTGCTTCTGCTCCGCCTCCAGCTCTTCGAGCTCTCCGGGATTGAGCTTAGCCGCATCGAGTTCGCGGAACTGGGCTTCGTTGTAGTCCTTGTCCCTTTCCAGCTCCTGAAGACGGGCACGTGCATCCGCAAGCTCTTTCCTGAGCGAAAGCATCTTCTTCCATATACCGCCGCAGCGCTCCAGCAAGCTGTCGTTGCCGGCAAAATGGTCCAGGACCGAGAGCTGGAACCTTTTGTCGGAAAGAAGGAGGCTGCGGTGCTGCGAATGAATGTCGACCAGATGTTCCGAGAGTTGCTGGAGTAAGGTAAGCGGAACGGGAGAATCGTTGACGAAGGCACGCGAACGGCCGCTGCGGTTAACTACGCGCCGTATCAGCAACGTTCCCTCTTCCCACTCCACTTCTGATTCTTCCAGAAGCGCACGGATGCTGTCGTCTGCCAAAGTGAACTCCCCTTCAACCACACAGTTCTCGGCTCCTTCGGACACCATTCCCGCATCTGCTTTCACACCTGTGAGC
>ONSD01000008.1 GCA_900320385.1 uncultured Bacteroidales bacterium | reverse complement strand
TGTCTTGGGATTCTTCTTCTGCAGCCTGGATATCAGCGAGTTGCCAAGGAACTTGTCCAGCGCAAGGCCGTACAAGTGCAGGCCCTTTTCGAGGGAGGATTTGCGGATCTTGCCGCTCTGGTAAGAATAGGTGTCGGAATTCTCCCCCGATATCTTCTTGAGGTTATGCAGTATCTCCACCCCTTTGATCATCTTGCTGATGGTGTAAGGGCTGAGCAGATTGTAATTGATGCAGTCCAGCTTGTCGGGATCCTTGCGGGCGTCCCGCTTCGGCCATTTGCGGGCATCGCGGACGGTGCCCACGCTGTGCAGGTTCGCTCCCGGCATTATGTAGGTGGTGTTCTGGTCCTCTATGAGGTAGGAGAACGGCAGGTTGCTTGTGTCCTGATGGTTCACATGACGCCCCATCACGAGTGAAAAAGCACCCACCTTGGCCGGCCACAAAAGGTATGAATCGGATGAAGTCTTGGCTCCCCTCTCCATTATGCCCTGATGGATGGGTCCGAGCTTGTACATGTGGTTGCTCTGGTTGCTTCCGGAGCCTGCATTCATGAACGAGAACATGCCCGCGATAAGCAGGGTGCTCTTGTGGTGGGTGACGGTGAAGGGACCTGCGAAGATAGCGCACGCTTCCCCGTTCTCTCCCTGGCAATTGGCGAAGAAGAGCGAATCGCTTGCCGAATATGTATGCCCGAGCTTGACGCTCTGCCCTATGAAGCAGCGGGAAAAACTCACACCGTCCTCCACGCTCGAGCCGCTGCAGATGATGAAATCGTCGCCTATGACGCCCACGCCTATGTGCACCGGAGCGGCCTGGTTGGAGTTGATGCTTCCGTTCTTTAGCCGCGAGCATCCCTCGATCTTGGCGTAAGGACCTATCTTCACGTTCTTTATGTAGCCTGCGTCGGCTATGGTTACATGGTCGCCGATGCTGCCGGTGGAGCTGCGCACGCCCTCGCTGTATTCCTGGATCATCCGCCTCAGTTCGGCAATCGGTTTGGTGCGGTGACGGTAAAGCGCCATAACATAGGCCTGCTGGGCGGAAAGCCGGTCGTAGATCATCACCTCCCGGCCGCCGGTCTCGTTCATCACCGCCGCCTCGACCCCGTTTCCGAATGTGGTTTCCCCGTCGGTAAGGATGATATCCACGTTCTCGATGAAACAGCAGTCGCCTATGCGGTAGTTGGATATATAGTTCTTTACATTCTCGATGCAGCAGTCGTCCCCGATCTCGACATTGTGGAGCGTAGCGTGGTAAATGCCGCTGTGCTTGACTATGCCGCCGGCGAGGGTGAACTCGCTGCGGAAGGCGCCAATGCGCACGGTTCCGGAGAAGCGGGCGTCGAACACCCTGTCGGCACTGAAGCCATCCGCCACCATCACCGTACCCCAGTCGGAGGCAAGACATGCCTGGGAGCGCAATTGCGTTATTTCGGATTCTGTGAGATGCCTGTACTCTTTCATTTCTTTACCGGGATTTTGATTTTCATTCCGGGACGTATCTTCGAACTGGTCATTCCGTTGTAGTTCATGATGTCCTTGGCGGAAACGCCCGGATAATGGGCGGCTATGGAATAGAAGCTGTCGCCGGCCTTCACGGTATAGACAGTATAATTGTCTGAAGACTGCGTACTTGCCGCCGGCTTGGAGGTCGAGGCTGGCTTGGAACTTGACGCAGGCCTGGATGCGGCTGCAGGCTTTGCGGAGGATCCGGAAGCCTGTCCTGCAGTTGCCGGGGCGGAGCCGCGCCTGTAGATGTAAAGTATCTGTCCTACACGCAGTTTGTCACTTCTCAGGTGATTCCACTTCTTGAGCTGGGCAACCGTGCAGTGGTTCCTGGTCGCTATCCGGCCGAGGTAATCTCCCTGGCGTACGCGGTACGCAATGCGGGTTTCCGTGCCGGAATTGCTGATGTTCTTTATCACCTGCTCGTTCAGGAGCGAGCTTGCCTGGTGATTGTAAAGGGAGTCGCGGTTCACTTCCATGAAAGCGCCCGACCAATTGTAAGGCAGATTGAGTATGCACGTCCCTCCGGTTCCGGGAACTATCTCGTGGGTGTACTGCGGGTTGAACTGGCGGAGGGTTTCCATCGGGACCCCGACAACTTCATTTATCTGCTTGAAATGCAGGTTCTTGTGGATCTCGAAGGTATCGCACACCGCCGGCATGCCCACTTCGGCCGGCTGGATGCCGTATTCGTTGTGATAAGCGAAGCCGTACATCGCACCCACGAAAGCCGGCATGTAACCGCGCGTCTCCCTGGGCAGATAATCGAAAACCTTCCAGAAATCACGGCTTCCCGCCCTGCGTATGGCCTTCTGGACGTTGCCGGCCCCGCAGTTGTAGGAGCTGATGGCCAGCGGCCAGTCGCCCAGTGCCCTGTAGGCATCGCGCAGGTAGCGCGCAGCAGCGTCGGCGGCCTTCTCCACGTCGAGGCGTTCATCCACGAAGGAATCGATCCTCAGCCCGTAAGCCCGCGCGGTCTTGTACATGAACTGCCACATCCCGAGGGCCCCTGCCCTGGACCGGGCGACAGGATCGAGCGCCGATTCGATGATGGCCATGTATTTAAGCTCCTGGGGCAGGCCGTAGCTGGCGAACACTTCTTCGAATATGGGGAAGTAGTACTCGGCGAATCCCATCATGCGGGACATGCGGGTGGGCATCTTCTCGCTGTAAAGGATCATGTAATTCTTGACGGTCTCGTTGAACGGGAGCGTGATGAAGGAGTTCATAGCCTTCAGGCGCGCTTCCAGCACGGCATCGGGAACATCGGTGCTGAAGTGCACGCTGTTCATGTCGTATTCCGCCGATTTGTCGTAGTCGTGGATGCGCATGCTCTGGTACCAGAGGTCCATCAGACTGTCGGGTACGGCTTCCATCACCGTATCTTCGGGGGCATCTTCGTCAAGTCCTTCCAGGACGGCGACTATCGTACTGTCTTCGATATAGCGCCGCTCGATGAGGCTGTCCACTATGTACTGAAGGGAGTCCAGGCTGACCTGCAGCTGGGCGATCTCCTTCTCGAGGGTCTTGCGGGGCTTGCGCCTCTGGGCGTTCACGGGAAGGGCCAATGCGGCAAGGAGAAGTATAACGAGTATCTTTTTCATCATCAGAAATAGAGGCCGAAACGCATGCCCAAGGCCGGGGATGCGTTTGCCAGGTTGGTCTCTACAGGGATCACCGCAGGCTCGAGCGAAAGCGAGATGTCGTCGCTCATGTCGAAGTCGTGCATGTATGAGAACACGTTCGCGTCAATCACCTGCAGCAGATAGAAAGCAGCGAAGGCGAGGACGGAATAATCGCGGTAACGGCGGTAGAGGTTGCGGTAATAAAGAGCGGTTTCCGCAGTCAGTCCGGGAGGGCCCTTGTATTCAATCTCAGGGTTGGTAAGCTCCTGGTAGATATTGCGGAAACGCTGATAGTTCCTTCGGTTGAGAAAGTAGAAATGGCCGGATCCCAGCATCCCGCCCCAGTAGATGGGAATGCGCCACCAATCTCCAAGGTAGGCCTGGCCGAGGCCGGGGAAAAGCAGGGAATAGATGGTCGCCCTGCCAGGATGAGGTATTCGGACTGGTTCTTCCTTGAACGAAAGGGTCTCGTCCAGGAGCATCCACCAATACGTCAGGCCTGCAGCGGCGAAACTGATGGTCGACATCTTTGCATTACCCTCGCTGCGGTATTTGAAGCCCATGCCTATCCCGGCCCCTATGCCGCCATAGACGATGGGAAGCTTCCAATAATCGCGGTTGTAGATCTGTCCCGTTCCGGGAAGCACCATAGATCCTGCGAACATGGTCCCGATCTTGATGGGATGCTTGTGGGTGACGCCGCCGAAGAAATCCTTGAACGAGAACATCACGTCGGCCGAGTCGCCCGGATTGCTTTTGTCGTCGTTGTACTGCTGGTTGAAGGCTTCCTCCTTGAACTGCGCACGGGCGGAATCCGCCATGAAGATGGCGACCAGCGAGGCGAGTATGATGGCGAGGAATCGTTTCATCAGCTAATTTTCCTGGTTTTCAATGGCCTGGAGGAAACGGGAGATTTCATCGTCGGAATCGAAACGTATGGTCAGGCTGCCTTTGCCGCCCGGAGAACGGCGCAGGGAGATGTCGTTACTGAAGTACCTCCCGAGGCAGGAGAGCATGCGGCTGTACTCTTCGGGAAGCTCCTGTTCCTTCTTTACGGAAGGCTTTGCCTGGCGCAGGTACTTGCGGACCAGGTTCTCGAGAGCCCTCACGCTGAGGTCGTCCTTGATGGTTATGTCACAGAGTTCTTCCTGAACCTTGGGATCGTCCACGCTAAGAAGCACTTTGGCGTGACCGACGCTGAGTATGCCGACCTTCAGGTCGTGCTGCACCTTTACGGGGAGTTTGAGAAGGCGGATGGTATTGGTGACGCTGCTGCGCTTCTTGCCAACCCTGTCGGCCATGGCGTCCTGGGTAAGGCGGCATTCATCGATCAGCCGCTGATAGCAGAGAGCGGTCTCGATAGGGTCGAGATTCTCGCGCTGGATATTCTCCACGAGGGCCATCTCGAGCATGCCCTGGTCGTCGGCCTCACGCACGTAGGCGGGGATCATGGTCATGCCGGCCATGCGGCAGGCCTTGAAGCGGCGTTCCCCGCTGATTATCTGATAGCGGTTCTCCCCTACTTTGCGCACCGTTATGGGCTGGATGAGGCCTAGGGTCCTGATGGATGCAGCAAGTTCTTCGAGGGCTTCCTGGTCGAAGGCCATGCGGGGTTGGAAGGGGTTGGCTTCCACCATGTCGACCGGGATGCGGAGCACATCGGCGGTAGGCTCCCTGCGGGGCTGGCTGCCTGCAATCTCCTTGTTCACATAGCCCACGGGCTTGCGGAATTCGTCTATTTTGGCGGCTTCCTCGCCAAGGAGGGCGGCCAGGCCCTTGCCGAGGCCTCTAGGAGTCTTTTCGCTCATTTTTCTCCAATACTTCTTTTGCCAGGTTGAGATAATTGTTGGCACCCGTGCTCATGATGTCGTAAAGTATGATGGGCTTGCCGTGGGAGGGAGCTTCGCTCAGACGGATGTTCCTCTGGATTATGGTCTTGAACACCAGGTCCTTGAAATGCTCGCGGAGTTCTCCGACCACCTGGGCGTGAACCTTGGTGCGGCCGTCGAACATGGTGACCACGAAGCCTTCGATGGACAGCGAAGGGTTCACCCCGCCCTGCACGAGACGTATGGTCTGCAGGAGCTTGCCGAGACCCTCGAGGGCGAAGAACTCAGGCTGGACGGGGATGATCACGGAATCAGCCGCGGTGAGGCAATTGACCGTTATCAGGCCCAGCGAAGGGGAACAGTCGATGATGATATAGTCGTAGTTGTCCTTGATGGGTGCGAGCGCCTTGCCAAGCACCGATTCCCTTTCGGGTACGTCGAGCATCTCGATTTCCGCGCCCACCAGGTTGATGTGCGAGGGAATCATGTGGAGTTTGCCTATCTCGGTCTGGATGAGTGCGTCCTCAACACCTATCTTGCCTATCATCACCTCGTAAAGGGTACGGTGTTCGGTACCTTCCGGCGAGAAATTCAGGCCGGAAGTGGTGTTCGCCTGGGGATCGGCATCGATCACCAGCACTTTCTTTTCGAGCACCGCCAGCGAGGCGGAAAGGTTTATGGCGGTGGTGGTTTTACCCACTCCGCCCTTCTGGTTCGCTATAGCTATTATCTTGCCCATACAATCCTGCGAATTTACAAATATTTCCCGATAATCCATCGGGCGAGACATCCAAAAAGAGTTCCTGCCACAAGGCCGACGGCAGCGCCCACAAGCACGTCGCCCAGGAAGTGTTTCCCTACAAAAACCCTGCTCACCGCTACAAGGGCCGCCCAGATGTACATCATCCACGAAAAGCCCTTCCAGTCGCGGCTGCGGTCCTGCCTCATTCCCATGGTGAGGGCGGCCGCAAGTCCGAATACGTTCGCCGAGTGTGCCGAGAAGAATCCGTACCAGCCTCCACGGCCTTCCAGCCTGTGGAGTCCGCCTTCGACCATATAGTTGTCCCACACGGGACGCAGTCTCAGGACGGCCGACTTGACTATGTCGGAAAGTTCATTCGTGCATGCGAAAGTGAGGCCTATCGAGGCCAGGATCACAAGCGCCTTCTTCCATCCCGTTCGGGCGAAAAGCAGCAGGGCCAGCGCCGCATACATCGGGATCCACACCCTCGCATCGGAAAACATCTGCCAGATGCCGTCGCTGAAGGGGGTGTTCAGCGAGTTCAGCCACAGGGTGGCATCCTGGTCGAGATGATGGAGCCACCGGACAAAACTCATCCTTGCAATGCCCTCCAGAGCATATCCTTGAGGGTATCGAGGCCTTCACCGCTTACCGAAGAGATGAAAACGTGCGGCACGTCCTTGGGAAGGAGTGGTTCCATTTCGGCTTCTATCTCCGCGTCTATCATGTCGCACTTTGTGACTGCGAGCACCCTGTCCTTGGTGAGAAGCTCGGGATTGTATTCCCTTAGTTCATTGAGAAGGGTACGGTAGCCGGCGGCGATGTCGTCCTCTTCGGCCGACACCATGAAAAGCAGCACGGAGTTGCGCTCGATGTGGCGCAGGAAGCGTATTCCTATGCCCCTGCCCTCATGGGCGCCCTCGATGATCCCGGGAATATCGGCAATCACGAACGACTTGCCGTCGTAGTATTTGACTATACCCAGATTGGGCTCCAGGGTGGTGAAGGCGTAATTCGCGATCTTGGGCTTCGCCGAAGTGATCGAGGCCAGCAGGGTGGACTTTCCGGCATTCGGGAATCCCACCAGGCCCACATCGGCCAGGAGCTTGAGTTCCAGCACGAACCAGCCTTCTTCGCCTGGTTCCCCGGGTTGGGAATAGCGGGGCGTCTGGTTGGTGGCGGTCTTGAAGTTGTTGTTTCCGAGGCCTCCCCGTCCGCCGCGGCAGAGTACGAATTCCTGCCCGGGATCCACCAGTTCGGCAATCTGTTCCTCTGCGAACTCTCCCCTTACCATGGGAACAGGTTCATAATCGGAATCTTCGACA
>ONSD01000010.1 GCA_900320385.1 uncultured Bacteroidales bacterium | reverse complement strand
GGTCTCGACTACGGTACCCAGTTCCTTGATGCGGATGCGGGCGCCCATAGGAGTGGTTATGGTGGTGTTCTCGATATCTGCTACGCTGGAGCGGTATTCCTTGGAATAGCGCACGCGGATGTTGTATTCATCGCCTTCTTCGCGGAAGAACGAGCCCACGGAGCCGCTCATGGCCGCGCTGAATGCGTTGGCCGCAGTGGTGGAGTTGAGGCCGTTGATGGCCAGCTTCTCGCGGTCGAAGTCCACCTGGTACTCAGGTGTGTATTCGTCACGGCTGAGCACGACCTGCACGAAGTCGCCGCCGGCGAGCATCTTCTGCTGCACCTCTTTGGCTATACGGTCGGTTTCGTCGAAGTCGTAGCCGTAGATTTCAAGGGTGACGCTGGTGGCGCCGCCCATTCCGCCGCCGCCCTCACTCACCTGTGCACGCTTCACCGCCGGATACTCGGCGAGGTCGGCGCGTATGATGTTGGCTATTTCGGCAGTGCTGCGCTTGCGGTCTTCCACGCTGCCCAGATTGATGTTCATGCTGATAAGGTACGAACCGTTGGAGCGCGAACTTGCAAAGGCGTTGTCGGAGTCGGCCTGGCCGAAACGGTATTCGAACACCTTGATTTCGGGAATCTCTTCCTTGAAACGGGCGTAGAGTTCGTGTGCGAACTCACCGGTTACGCTCTGCTCCGTTCCTACGGGGAGTTCGACGCTCACCGAGATACGGCCGGAGTCCATGTTCGGGAAGAAGCCCGACTTGAGCCCGGGGGCTGCCAGCGCGAATACGGCGACGATGAGGACAAGGGCTCCCAGGGTGACGGTCTTGCGGTGGGTGACGCACCATTTAACTATGCGCGAGTACCAGTTCGAGAGGCCTTCGAGAGCCTTCTCGATGGGGCCGAAAACGGCCCTGTGGAGCTTTCCGGTCTTCGCCTTGGCGCTGAGCATGCGGGAACTCATCACGGGCACAAGCGTAAGAGCCACGCCCGTGGACACTATCATGATGATGCTCACTATCCAGCCGAGCTGCTTGAACATGATGCCGGCCATGCCGGATACCATGGTGAGGGGCAGGAACACGCAGAGGGTGGTGAGCGTGGAGCCCACTATGGAACCGGCGACCTCGGTGGTGCCGTTGACGGCAGCTTCCTTGGGCTGCTCGCCTTTGTCCATGTGCTTGGAGATGTTCTCCAGTACCACTATGGAGTTGTCCACCACCATGCCTATCGCGATCGAGAGCGCCGACATCGATATGATGTTCAGGGTGTTGCCCGTGGCGAGAAGATAGATGAGCGATCCCATCAGGGCGATGGGGATGGCGAGCACGATGATGAATGTCGCCCTCCAGCGTCCAAGGAAGATGAACACGACCAGCATCACCACCAGCAGGGTGATGAGGATGGTGCGGAGCAGCGAGTTGATGGTGTTGATGATGTTGTCCGAAGAGTCGATGACCGTCACCAGTTCGATGTCCGAAGGGAGGGTGGGTGCGATTTCCGCCATCTTCTTCTTCACGCTCTTGATAACGTTGACGGTGTTGGCGCCGGTCTGCTTCTGGATGGTGATCGCGGCGGACTGCTTGCCGTTGGTATAGGACTCCTGGTACTTCTCGGCGGGGCCGTCGACCAGGGTGGCCACGTCACGCAGGTACACCGCTCCGGAAGGGCTGTATCCCACAATGATGTCCAGCAGTTCCCTCGGGTCCTTGAACTCCTTCTCCACACGCAGCGAGAAGGTCTCGGTGCCTATGTCAATGCTGCCGGAAGGCACGTTGCGGTTCTCCATGGCGATCACCTGGGAGATGCCCGAGATTGTAAGTCCGTAGGCTTCGAGCCTCGAAGGGTCGCAGTAGACCTGGATCTCGCGGTCGGGCGCACCCACTACATTCACCGTACCCACGCCGTTCACACGGGCGAGAGGGGTGGTGACACGGTCGTCGAGGATGCGGTCGAGGCCCGCGAAACTCTCGTCGGCCGTGGCGGATACTATCATGATGGGCATGTCGTCCAGGCTGAATTTCATGAGATAAGGCTGCGACGCTCCGTCGGGGAGCGCCATGCTCACCATATCCAGTTTGTCCCGGACGTCATTGCTGGCCACGTCTATATCGGTGCCGTATTCGAACTGGAGGATGACTATGGATATGTTCTCGCGGGAGCGGGAGGTCATATCCTTGAGGTTCTCGACTCCGTTGAGCGAGTTCTCGAGCAGCTTGGTGAGGTTGTTCTCGACATCGGAGGCGCTGGCTCCGGGATAGGAGCTCATCACCATCACCACGTTGGCGTCGAAGTCGGGCAGCTGGGCTATGCTTGTGTTAATCAGCGAGTAGATGCCGAAGACGATGAAGGCCACGAATATGAGCACCGTGGTCACCGGCTTCCTTACCGCTGTTCTGTAAAGGCTCATATCCTATTGTCTTTCTACTATCTGAACTTTTGCCCCGTCCTTGAGCGCCGAAGCGCCTTCGACCGCCACGGTCTCGCCCTCCGAAACTCCGGACAGGATTTCATACGATGTGCCGAAGTGCCTGCCGAGCGTCACGGCATTGCTCCTTACCGTGCTGTCCGGCTGTACCGTGAACACGAACCTCTGGCCTGATCCCATCTGCTTCACCACCGCCTCGTCGGGAACCACGACGCTGAGGTTGTCGCCGAACGAGAGGGTGACCTTGGCGTACATGCCCGGGCGGAGGGCCCTGTCGGAATTGTCGACCCTGATCTCGACGTTGAAGGTATGGCTGGCGGCGTCCATGGTGGGATAGATGCGGTTCACCGTGCCGGAGAAGGTCCTGCCGGGCAGGGCGTCGGCCGAAATGGAAGCGGTCTGGCCCTTATGAACCTTGGTGTAATCGGTCTCCGATACGCCCACGAGGAGCTTCACGGGAGTGATCTGCTGTACGGTGAAGATGGGCTGGCCCATGGTATACATGTCGCCGCGGTCATAATTGCGCGCGCTGACGACGCCGTTGATGGGGGAACGGAGGATGGTGTTCTCCTCCAGGTTCTTGACCGTACTCTTGGCCACGTTGTACTGGAGCTCGGCCGCTTCGAAATCGCTCTGGCTCACTCCGCCTTCCTGATAGAGCTGCCTCAGGCGCCCGAGTTCGGTCTCGAGATTGGCAAGCTGCAGCTTCTGCTGGTCGAGCTGGATGCGGTCCATTTCGGCAAGCACCTGGCCAGCGCCCACGAAACTGCCCACGTCGACGTTGATCTTCTGGATGCGTGAGCCGGTCTGCGGAGCGATGTTGTTCACCGCCCATGCCTTGACCGTGGAAGAATAGGTCTCGGTCTGCGGTACGGTCTGTCTGCCGGCGGTATAAACGCTTATCTTGGCAGCCGGGAGGGCCGTACTGACGGCTCCGTCGGCAGTTTTCCCTTTTTCGGAAGGATTGCCGCAGCTTGCGGCGGCAAGGGCTAGCAGGAGTAATGCGGGTATATATATCTTTTTCATCGTCTGTTATTTAGCTGGTTCATACAGGTTGTAATCGGCTCCCAGGGTCTGTTCGAGACCTGCCTTGGCGACCACGAAATCATATACCGCCTGGCTGACGGAGAGCTGAGCCTGGGTGAGGGCGAGCTGGGCGTCTCCCAGGTCGGTGAGGGTGCTGCGGCCCACGAAGTACGATTTGGCCGCGATGTCATATGCCTTGCGGGCGCTTTCGAGGGCTTCCTGGGCCGAGGCATAACTCTTTTCAGCGGTTTCCATCGTGGAAAGGAACTGCCTGATGCCTATGCGGAGCTGGCGCTCCGTATTCTCACGGGTGAGGTCGAGTTCGTCTGCCTGGAGACGGGCCTGCTTGATGGCGCTGTGGCGCTGCCCGCCGGCGAAAATGGGGATGCTGAGGCTGAGGCCCAGGTAGGCGTAGGGATGCCATTCGTACTGGCTGAAGTTGTATTTGTCCTCCATCGCGTTCCAGGTGTGCGAGAAGGAAAGGGCCAGGGAAGGCAGGTTGGCGTACTGCTGAAGCTTGATGTTGTTTGCCAGCTGTTCGGCCTGGATGGCCAGCTGGCGGAGGGTGGTGTTCCCCTCGAGACTGCCGCCCGAGAGGAGGGCGAGGTCGTTCACCATGTCGCCGGAATAGTCCATGAGGCTACCGGCCACGTCGAGGTTCGCGTCGAGGTCCACTCCCATGACCGCCTTGAGCTGCCAGAGGGCGAGGGCTATGGAATTCTCCGCATTGTAAAGGTTGGGGATGGCATTGGCGACCGCGGTCTTGGCGCGGATAAGGTCGAGCTCGGATGTCTTCTGCGCATTGAAGCGCTTCTGGGTTTGGTCGAGGTTGGCTACGGCATTGTCGTACACCCCGTTGTATACCTTGTCCACTTCCTTGGCCAGGAGCACCGAGTAATAGGCCTGTTTTACCTGGGTGACCAGGTCCAGGCGGGAGGAACGCGCCTTCTCCACGGCCAGTTCAACGTCTTCTCCGCTGATGGAAAGGCTCTTCCAGAGCTGGGCGTTGACCAGGGGCAGGCTGGCGGTGACGCCGCCGTTTACGGTATTCCAACGGCCGACTTCGAAACTTTGGCTGACCCCGCCGAAGTCCATGGTCATCACCTGCTTCTTGAGGGTGTGGCTGAAGGAGCCGTTCGCGCTGATCTGCGGGAACAGCGAGGCGTAGGCACCCTTCTTGGCGTATCTCTTGATCTCGATGTCTTTGTCGGCGATCCTTACCGTCGGGCTTTCGGAAAGCGCTATCTGCAGCGCGTCCTCGAGCGTTATTATGGCAGGTACCGTATCCTGCTGGGGGGCGGCGGCCACAAGGCTTGCCGCCAGAATGATACTGAACATACTTTTCGGATTTCGCGCGGAAAAGGCCGCAAAAATCAAGCCGTAAAACTACACATTATTGTTCGATTTTTCATATATTTGTACAAATACAATACAAAGAACTGAATTATGGGAACCATCGTTTACATCGTAGGTCTGGTACTTGCCGTCCTGGCAGTGCTCGACATCTTCAAGAAGCCCATCAGCATGGGCGGAAAGATCATTTCTTCCGTGCTCGTGCTCATTACCAGCTGGATCGGACTTCTCGTGTACTACCTCTATGCCAAGAACCATCTCACCGAGTGGTTCAAATAGACCGCACCGGTCGCCCCTTACGATTCAAGGGGTAGCCTGTTTTTCTTAAATCATTAAATGATTATGTGAATCCTCCTGTGCATTTTGCACGGGAGGTTTGCGTTTAAAGTCGGACTGGTTATGCGAAATGCGTTCTGGGTATCGCCGCATGATGTATCTGGCACGGAAGTCCCTGATATCCAGTTTTTTCCTGCTTGTTCAGTGTGCCGAAACGCCCACACTGATCAGGCGGGAATTTACCGATACTCAGCAATTTGGGCGCCATGGTTCCCAGCGTGCCGATGGTCGGAGGCGGCGGGAAGGCCTGTCCCAAAACTGCGGATGGTCGGTCATGGGGGCGCAAGAAAAAACCAATTGCCGCTCGTTCGCGCAGCCAAACCGCCGCTGCAACCTCGGATTCGGTCGTGCGGGCGCACGAAAAAGCCGCTTACCGCGCTTTCGTATGACCGATTGGTAATCACAAAGCTCAAAACCGGCCGTTTTTGTCCCTTCGCGCGACCGGACCTGGCCTCATTGTCGACAGGCAGCTGCCTGACTGATGGCTCGGAAACGTAACTACATGATACAAAAAAAAGGATGACTGTCTGTCTTTCGACTCTTAGTCATCCTCCCCTTTTTTAAAGATGAAGATTCCCTACCTCCATTCGACCACCAGGGCCGATTTGGCCGGGACTGAGGTTTCATCGGACAGTGCAATCTTCTGTCCTGTAACGATATCCACACCTTCTCCAAGACCGGAGGCGATTTCGCCGTAGTCGCTCCACGGTACAGGACGCTCTTCGTAAGAGTTGTTCACGAATACGAACACCGTCTGGCTCCCGTCGTAGCGGAAAAAGCCGTAGGCGTTGTCCCTGGGCACGAACTGCAGCGTCTTTCCCTTCTGGACGGCCGATGAAGTCTTGCGCCAGTTGAAAAGCTTAGCCGTATAGTCGTGAAGTTCGGCGGCTGAAGCCCACGTGGTGTCGGCCTTCGCCGCGGCTTCGCGCCCGCGGGCGCTGAAGAGGTCTATCCTGTCGCCCTTCCATCCGCCGGGGAAGTCCATGCGCAGCTTGCCGTCGTCGCGCTGCGACGAACCGGTGCTGAACATCATTTCGTCACCGTAGTAAAGCTGCGGGATGCCCCGGAGCGTGGCGAGCAGCGCCAGGGCGATCTTCATGCTGCCGGTATCCCTGCCGATTACGTCGCCGAGGCGGGCGCAGTCGTGGTTGGCAAAGAATATCAGCATGTTGTCGAGGTCGTGATAGATGAAGTCGTGGCTCAACGACTGGTAGATGTCGTAAATGTCGCCTCCCTTGCCGCGCTTGGGCTTTGCAAGTGCGGAATTGAAGGCGTCGTTGAGCGGGAAGTCCATGATGGTGGGCAGATGGGTGTCGAATCCGTCCTTGTTGGCGTTGCCGCCCTGCCAGTAAGCGAGCTGGTCGGGGTAATGGATCCAGCATTCGCCCATGATGTTGAAGTGCGGGTATTCGTCGGTGACGGCCTTGCACCATTCGCTCATGGCGTATTTGTCGTTGTAGGGGAAGGTGTCGACCCGGAATCCGTCGAGGTTGGCGTACTCTATCCACCATACCGCCCATTGCTGGAAGTACTTGAGGACAAATGGATTCTCGAGATTGATATCCGGCATGCTGGGCACGAACCAGCCGTCGGTCATGATCTTGCGGTCATGCTCCGAGGCGTTGGGGTCGAGCAGGGTGGAGAAGTTGTGGTTGGTAGTGAAGTACGGGTCGTTCATGTGGATCCAGTCCGGGAACGGCATGTCCTTCATCCACCAGTGCATGAGACCGCAGTGATTGGTGACCACGTCCAGGAGCACCTTCAGGCCTTTTGCATGTGCCTTCCGGACGAATTCGCAATAGAGCTCGTTGGTCCCGTACCTGGGGTCGATGCGGTAATAATCGGAGCAGGCGTAACCGTGGTACGAATAGCTGCTGTCGTTATCTTCCAGCAGGGGGGTCGGCCAGATGGCGGTGGCGCCCAGTTCCGCTATGTAGTCCAGATGGTCTATCATGCCCTGGATATCACCCCCGTGGCGTCCGCCTGGACGGCGGCGGTGCACTCCTTCGATGGTGGTGGCCGTAGAGTCGATACCGGGGTCGCCGTCGGAGAAACGGTCGGGGTTGATAAGGTATATCATATCCCCGGTGCCGAAGGACCCGCGCTCCGCGGAACCCTCGCGGCGCTGTCCTATCTCATAGGGCAGTTTGAACCTTCCTTCTCCCTTGCTGAATACGAGCCAGGCCGTTCCGGGCTTCGCCGCCGCTGAAACCTCCACGTCCACAAAGATGAAAGCGGGATTGGGAGCCTTGTGTATCTGTTTTACAGTCAGGCCTTTGCCTTCAATCTTCAGGTCATATTCCTGCACTCCGGGGCCCTGTATGAGCAGCTGCAGCGGGGTCTTCATCCCCACCCACCAGCAGGGCGGTTCCACGCGCACTATCTCCCCTTCCGCAGCATCCGGCACGCTCCCGGGGTCGAAGCCGGCCTGGCAGCCGGCAAGTCCGGCCGCCATAGCCGTCGCCGCAAGCGTTTTCATGAAAGGATTCATCTTATTTGGTCAGTACCATATAGTCACCAGGCTTGAGGACTACGTCGTGCGCACCCTTTTTGAAGGTCTCGCCGGTGAAGATCTCCTGATAGTTGCCGTCCAGCTTGAGGGTGACGGTGACGGGGTCGGCCTGAAGGTTAAGGAAGGGGGTCCCGCCGGTTTCGGCCGCGGGACGGTTGTCGGTAGCTTCGGCTTTCCCGGCTTCCTCGTCCTGATGGGCGGCGGGTTCAGCCGGGGCGATGCCGAAGTTGGCAAGCACGATTACCTTGTTGCCCTTCACCTCGCGGTGGAAAGCGACGAGGCCGTCCACGCCCTCGGGGAGTTCCCACCAGACGATGTCACCGCCCTTCTCGCCGGCGGCAAGGGCGGGATTGCCATGCTTGAGGTCCACGAGTTTCTTCCAGAAAGTGGTATAGGCATTGGCGCTCCAATCCGTGATCGGATCTTTCTCGAAGAATTCCAGACGGCGGGAAAGGCCGATTTCCTGGCCGGTGTAGATGAGGGGCTGGCTGCCCGGCAGGGTGAAGCACAGGACGGCGCATGCATTCGCCGCGGCGCCCATGCGCTCGAATTCGGTTCCGGCCCAGGAATTCTCGTCGTGGTTGGACGTGAAGGTCAGGCGGAAGGCTTCCTTGGGGAAACGGGCGGCGTCACGGGCGACATAGTCCTTGAGCTCGGCCACGGTTTTCCTTCCCTGGGCCATGCTGTTCAGCAGATGGTGGAGTTCCCAGGCATAGTTCGCATCGAAGGTTTCAGTTGCGTCCGCGAGATCGTCGCGCTCGGCTTCTGCAAGGAGGTAGATATCGGGATAGTCCTCGTTCATTTTCGGCAGGATGCCCTTCCAGAAACCGGCGGGCACTTCTCCTGCGGCATCGCAGCGGAAACCGTCCACACCCTTGTCGAGCCAGAAGCGCATGCATGAGTCCTGTGCGGCCCAAACGGCCTTGTTCTCATAGTTCAGGCTGCGTGTATCGGTCCAGTCGTATTCCCAGATGGCATTGCCCAGCGAATCACGCTCGTAGAAGTCGGCAGGCTCCGTGGTCATCCATACATTGTCGGGAGCGGTCTGGTTGGCCACCCAGTCCAGGATTACCTTGAAACCCTGGGCATGGGCTGCGTCGAGCAGGGCCTGGAACTCTTCCATGGTGCCGAACTCGGGATTGGTCTTCGTGTAGTCCGATATGGCGTAATACGAACCGAGGGTGCCCTTGCGGCCTTCGACACCGATCTGGTACATGGGCATGAGCCAGAGTATGTCCACGCCGAGTTCCTTCAGGCGCGGGAGCTGTGCCTGTACGCCGGCGAAGGTGCCCTCGGGCGAGAACTGGCGTATGTTCACTTCGTACATCACGGTGTTGTAGGTCCATTCGGGATGGAGGGCAGGACCTGCGGGGCCTTTGCTGCAGGCTGCGAGCGAAAGGAGCGCCGCAGCGGCGAAGATCAGTTTTCTCATATCTTAATACAGTTTGAACACTACGGAAGAATTGGCGAAAAGGGTGAGGTTCCCGGAAGATACGGTTCCGCTGCCTAGCACGGCCACCGGCTTGGACATATCGTCGCTCACCTTGATGGTCTTGGTCGCATTGGAAACGTTGTGGACAACCAGCATCCTGTTCCCCGCGCTGTCGCTCATGTACCATGCGGCAATGGCGCTCTCGGCGAAGCTGCATGCCGTCATCGAACCCTCTGCCATTGCCGGATAGGTATTGCGGACTCCGGAGAAATCCTTGTAGACCTTGAGTATGGAATTGGCGTCACTGTCCTGTGCGTCGACGGAATACGCCTTCCCCTTAAGTTCGGAAACAATCTTCCCGCTCAGCTGTCCGTCCGCCCAGGCCCCTCCGTTCCAGTTCATCGGGGTGCGTACATATTCGTCGCCGCCGCCCTTGCTGCCGTAATAGCCGAGTTCTTCACCCTGGTAGATGAATGGCTTGCCGGGAGCGGTGAGAAGGATGGCCGCCGCCTGTTTCTCCTTTGCCGCCGACTTGTCGAGGACCTCCCCGGTACGGTCTTCGTCGTGGTTGGAGAGCTTGAGCGAAGCTATGCCTCCGGCCTCGTCATACACCTTTTCCTGCGCCGCCAGATTGCTTACGAACGAGCTGCCGTTGTATTTGTTGAGAGCCTCGCTGAGCCTCCACCAGAAGCTGAAGTCGAATACCGACGGAAGGGCTTCCAGGTAAGTCTTGTAGGGAGCGCCGCTGTCGTTGTACTCATTGAACACCTCGCCCACCATGAACATGTCGCCGCTGTGTCCGGCCGCCTTGTAGGTCGCGTTGCAGTGGTCGTACCACTTCTTGAGGAACGTCTTGTTGGAGGCATTGTTCCAGGAACTGATGCCGCCGCAGATATGCTTCACGGCATCGAGCCTCAGGCCGTCGACGCCCATGTTGATCCATTTGTCGGCCGATGCGGCTATGTCGATGAACGACGGATAGGTCTCGCAGGTCGAAAGGTCGCCATAGTTGAGGTCGGGCATCCAGTCGCTGAAGCAGCCCATGTAATAGATGGTTTCAGCGCCGGACACATTCGCAAGCTCGATACGGTAGTTGCTGCCGTTGCCGGTGAAGTTGATGTTGTATCCGTCGGCTGCCAGCGTAAGGGCCTCTCCCTCCTTGATCGTACCGTTGCCTGCGGCTCCGTACTTCGATCCGGCGTCCCAGTTCAAATATTTGCGCACCAGCATGCCGCAGTTGCCGCTTATCTTCTTCACGAGCGAATAGGTGCCGTCGCCATTGTCCTTGAACTTGAGGGCCTTGCCCTCCTTGCCTTCCTGCCAGAACCAGAGGTTCCAGTTGGAATTGCCGGTGCTCTCGGCTTCGTCGGTCTTCTTTATCGTGAGGGTAGCGCTGGCCGAAGTGGCCTGCTTCCATTCGCCGGCGTTGTATTTGGTGCCGGTGAGCATCGGGAACTTGCTGTAATCCGACGAAGGTTTGCTGCTGATGAAATAGTAATCCCTGTACGGGCTGGAAGCATCGGCGAGGGCCTGCTTGAACCACAGGTTGTCCTTGCCGCTGTGGTTGAGCACATAGTCGAGATAGATCTCGATCCCGTGTGCGTGCGCCGCGTCTATCATGGCCTTGAAGTCGGCTTCGGTTCCGTAAAGGGGATTCACGGAATAGTAATCGGTGACATCGTAGGCGTGGTAGGAGCTTGACGGATGGATGGGCGAGAGCCAGAGTCCGGTGACTCCGAGGGCGTCGAAGTAATCCATCTTGGAGGTGATGCCGGCGAAATCGCCTATGCCGTCACCGTTGCTGTCGCAGAAGCTGTATACCAGAAGCTGGTAGGTGGTGGAAGAGCGCTTCTTGCCGTCGGCTTCGCTGGAGATGGGGACGAGGGACGCTTCCCCGGCGCTCATCTGGGTGACGCTGACCTGCTTCGAGGTCACGCCTTTGGCCGCGATGGTGACGATGGCGGAACGCATGTTTCCGGTATTGGCGTTCACGCTTATTTTCACTTCGCCGTTACCGCTGCCCGAAGACGGGCTTACGCTGATCCAGTCGGCGCCCGGAGTGGCGGTCCAGCTTGTGTTGGAAGTGATGGTGGCGGTGGAAGAAGCTGCAGCTGCTTCGAAACTCATGGTCGTCGGCTGTACCGAAAGGGTGAGTTTGACATCATTGCTGCCTCCGCCACAGGCAGATAAGGTCATCACTGCTGCGGTCAGCAGGACGGAAAATATGCTCCTGATGGTTTTCATGGCCGGAAAGATTTTGAAAAAAGGAGACTGGAGTCCGGTCAAGGGCTCCAGTCCAAAAGGATTTACTGCTTGGTTACAGTAGCATAGGCCTTGCCGTCGCAGAGGGCCGCCAGCTCGATGGCGTAGGTGCCGGCTTCAGCAAGGTTGATGTTTCCACCTCCCTGCGTGAGAGCCGCCAGGTCGCCGCCCCAGTTGATGTCCCACGCATCGTTCGCACGGAACTTGTACTCGCCGGCCGCCAGTTCGACGGTGCCCTTCCAGAGCCCGGATTCGCTGTCGTAAGCGAGGTCGGTATCGGAATCCCATCCGCCCGCCTGGGCAGGGCCGATGACGCCGATTCCATTGATGAGCGTGAGGCTGTAGGTCATGGCGGTGAGGTCCACTTCGATCATGTAGTAACCAGCCGTCGCGGGAGCGGGGCAGTTGCTGCCGCCGTTGTCAGCGATCTTGCCTTCGCCGTCGAACTCCCAGTCGCCGCTCCAGTCGTTCTCGTTCGGTTTGAACTTGAACTCTCCGGAGAGCCAGCCGAAGCCCTTGTATTTGCCTGTGAAGGCGTCGCCGTCCTTGGAACTGCTCAGGTAGTACACGCTGCTCCAACCGGTATCTCCGCCGATGGCGTAGATGTACTCAGCATAAGAATGGTAGTCGGCCGGAGCGTCTCCTGCGGACATCACGTAAAGCTTCTCGTTTGCCGAATCGTAATACACGTCGTAGGTGCCGGTCTCGGAAACGGTGAGGTTCTTGCCGCCCTGGATGACGGTAAGGGCTTCGCCGACAGTCACTGCGAACGGCTCTACATCGCCTTCTGCGCCGCGGTTGAAGGTCCAGTCGCTGTCACCGCGAAGTTTCCAGCCGCTGCCGGCTTCGATGCTTACGCCCGTAGCGTAGAACCAGTCGCCGTCTTTGGTCATGGCTATGTCTGCGTCTTCTCCCCAGCCGGTAAAGGCACCAACGATGCCCCAGGTGTCAGGAGCGGTAGGTTCGGGCTGTTCGGGTTCGGTTGCATCCTCCGGTGTTGTACCTTCGGCCATTACGTAGAGCTTCTCGGTGGTGGCATTGTACCATACATCGTACATGCCGTCT
>ONSD01000006.1 GCA_900320385.1 uncultured Bacteroidales bacterium | reverse complement strand
TCGCAAAGTATTATAAAGGACTTGCCGACTCCAAGGAGGGAGAATCTGAATGAAAGTGCGCATAATCGCTGGTGTTTTATTGCTCTTGTCCGTTTTGCAGCCTGCAATGGGGCAGACGAAGGACCAGAAGAACCGCAAGGCCAAGCTTGAGAAGGAGATCGCCATCCTAGACCAGCAGATACGCTCCACCAACAAGAAGAGCGACAACGCACTGTCTTCGCTGCGGCTCACCCGCCGCAAGATAGATTCCCGCAAGCAGCTTATTGCGGAGTCTGACCGGGAGATTGCGGAGCTGGACGGCCGCATCAGTGCCCAGAACGATACCATTGCAATGCTTCAGAGCCGTCTGGACACCATGTCGCTGTATTATTCGCGTCTGGTAAAGACCGCCTACCGCAACCGCGACCCTCGCATCTGGTTCATCTCGCTCCTCTCCAGCGGAGATCTCGGACAGGGCCTGCGGCGTTATGGATATCTGAAGAGCCTTTCCGGCCAGATGAATACCCAGGCAAGGCAGATCGAAGACATGCGCGACACCCTGCAGGCACGCAAGGCGGCGGTGGAAACCCTCAGGGCCGAGGCCGGGAGCGTCCGTGAGGCGAGGCGGGAGGACCTCAGCAAGCTTCAGAAAGAAGAAGGGGAGTCCCAGGCCCTTGTAAACAAACTCAAGAAAGACAAGTCTTCGTACCAGAAGCAGCTCAAGGCCAAGCAGAGGCAGATGGAAGCGCTGAACCGCGAAATCCAGAAGATGATCGAGGAGGCTACGCGGGCTTCCCAGCCTTCTAAAGGCAAGGGTAAGGGCACGGCGACCGCGTCTGCATCCAAGCCCAGGACTGAGGCCGACATCAAGCTCGAGGCCCAGTTCGCGGCCAACAAAGGCAAACTTCCATGGCCGGCTGAAGGTCCCGTCGTTGAGGGATTTGGCCGGCACAACCATCCTGTATATACGAACGTTCAGATGCCCTTCAACAACGGCGTCAATATAGCACTTCCGCCCAACACGGCCGTCAAGGCCGTATTCGGCGGTACAGTGAGCAAAGTGATAGTGATGCCGGGCTATAATCAGTGCGTGCTGATCCAGCACGGCGGATATTTCACCTTCTATTGCAAGCTTGCCTCCGTGAATGTAAAGGCCGGTGATAAGGTAAGCACGGGTCAGGTAATAGGCAGGGTGGACACCATATCCGACGAAACCCAGCTGCACTTCGAACTCTGGGAGGGCAAGAATCCCCGGGATCCTGAATCCTGGCTGAGGTAAGAAGCTTTAATCCAGCGCTTTGCCTTCGATATAGAGTGCGCGGAGCGGTGGCTCGGCGTTGGTTATAACGCTCACACTTTTCCTGAATCCGCCACCTGGCTGGCCGCTGAAGTCGAACCAGGCCCGTATTTCTCCTTTTTCACCAGGTTTAATCGCTCCCTTGGGCTTTTCTACCGTCAGACACTTGCAGTTGGTATGACACTCGAGGATCTGCAACTCTCCCTCGCCCGTATTGGTGAATGGGAATACGAACAGCCGTGGAGAAGCTATCGTATCCGTCCTGATATCTCCAAGCGTGTATTTTTTGAGCTCGAATTCTATGGCTGGCAGCCGTCCTGCCTCCAATGCGTCCCCGGGCTTTGCTGACTCTTTGCGCCGGCCTTCCCCGCACCCTGTGGCCATAAGGCAGACGAGCAGTGTGAGGGCTGTCAATATCCTTTTCATACAGGGGCAAATATATAAAAAAAGTGGGGCATTTTCATACCCCACTTTTTATCGAGTGTTTCAGAAATTACTTCCTGGGAGCTTTGGTACCGATGGTCTCAGCAACTTCTACGTCAACATTGGTATCGATGATGCCGAAGCCGTAGCTTACCTTGACGGGCAGGGTAAGGGTGAAGGTCTTCACATGGTTACCATTGTTCTTGTAGGTTACATAGCCATACTCGCTGATGTTCTCGTCGTCTTTGGCTACAAGGCCTTCGGCGATGGCTTCTTCAACGGTGAGCTGCTTGAGTTCCAGAGTGTTCGGAACCTTGCCTTCCATACCGCTGAGGTCGCAGGAAGCGGATTCGAAGTCTACGAAGATCTCGAACGGTCCATAGTAGCCCCAGTAGTTCTCGTAGTCAGCGAAGGAACGTCCACGCCAGTCGTAAGGAGCGATAAGGTCTTCGAGCTTGATGAACGAGCCGTCCTGGCCGTAGTCGACTGCGTCGATGAATCCGTCAACGGACTCGGCAGCGATCTCGATGGGCTTCCTGTACTTGGCATAGAAGAAGGGTTCGCTGGAGCCGTCCTTCCTACCGAACTGGATGTCAGCAGGATACCTTTCGTCACCGCAGAGGTTGCCGTTTGCACCGAGAGCAACTACAAGGGCGTTGGTGTTGAGGATAGTGTCAGCAACAGCGCTTTCCTTGATGAGGTAGATGGAGTTGAGCCTGCCGTCTTTCTCTTCGTTGACGATGTTGATGATGGTTTCCTTCTCACCGAACTCTTCGGCTTCTGCATCCCAAACGCGGGCTGCGAGGGTGATGCTGTCTTCGAGGATGAACGCAACCTTGAGCGGATCCTTGGTGTCGTCGAGGACGGTTTCGCCCTTGCCGTTGGTCCAGATGGTCTTGTAGTAGTTGAGATCAACAACGATGGAGTCAACGCCGTCACCGTCCGGATCGTAGTAAGGCTCGTAGAACTCGTAAACGAGGTCGAGGGTGTCGGTATCGTCCTTGTCGAGCTTGCTGAAGTCGAGGTGCTGGTCGGTGTTGGAGAGCTGTACGAACGAAGCGTTCGGGTTGTTCTCGAACTGAGCGTGATCAGGATCGTCGTCAGTGGTGCTCTGAGGAACGTTCACATTGAAGTAGGTGGTGGTCCATGCATCGTCCCAGTATTCGGAGATCGGGAGAGCGACGCGGAGGTTGTCGAAGTCGTTGATGTTAGCGCTTACGATAACATTTGCGGGAACGCCGGCTTCGTCAACGAACCTTACCTTCTGGGTAATGGTCTCGCCGATATGGGCATATACGGTATCCATCGGGATGATCCAGGTGAGAACCTTGTCACCGTCGTTGTTCTCTCCGAAGGTAACCTCGCCGATAACCCAGCCAGCTTCGCCCTGGAGCTCAGCAGTGTTGGTCTCGAAGGTGCTGAACCTTGCGTGGAACTCGTCAGCGGTCATGTCATACTTCTCGTAGAGCTTGCTGAGGTCGGTGGTGAAGGGTTCTGCCTCGTCCTTGCTGCAGTCGAAGTCAACGCCTGCGCCGGCTTCGCCTTCGTCGTCAACAGTGATGACGACAGGAGTCTGGTCGATGGTGCAGAGAACCTTTACATAAGCAGCGTTTACAACGTCACCGTCGGCGTCCTTGATGAGGGCACGGATGATGACAGCCTTGCCGGTAGCGGCGGTGGTGGCGTTGAGAACGCCGTCCTCAAGGGTAACATCCTTGTAGGCGCCGTACTTGACAAGCTCGAATTCCATTGTGAAACCGAAGTCTGCAAGTGCGTCGGTAGCTTCGTCGCAAACGACATCCTTCGACTTTATTTCAAGAGACCTGTCTATGCCAAGGTAATCATAGTAGGCCCAGGAGAGCCAAAGATCCTCGCCGGATATACTGCTGCTGAAGAGGTTCGAAGTCTTGAGAGCATGTGCGGTGACGAACTTGTTGAGGTCGATGCTGCTGCCTACGAGCACGCTGGTGTCGCAGGTTTCTGCAAGCTCATCGAATTCAAGGGGAGCAGCCTCCCAGAGTTCCTGGCCGTCAACATGGCTGGTGGCAAAGCCATCCCAGTAGGAATAGCTGATCGGGTAGTCTCCGTCCATGCCAAGTCCGAACGACCTGTAGTGGTCGTGGGTTTCTTCACCATGAAGTGCCCAGTGCTTGTAAGCGGCAGTGGTGTCGAGCACTTCTGCGACGACAAGGCTGAGGGGGCTGTCTTCGTAAACGGTAGCGTAGTCGGAAGTTACATAGGTATTCTCAGCAGCAACCTCGCTGGCTTCCTTGCTTTCGATGCGGAGGGCAACTACGGAAATCTTGTCTGCGGTTGCAGGCTTGCCGTTGATGAGAACCTCGACGGTGAGGACGCTGTCCTTGTAGCTGACGAACTCAGCCTTTACGTCGAAATCATCGCTGGCGGCAGCACGGGTCTGATAGTAATTGTCGTTGGGCTTAACTACAAAGTAGATGCTGTCCTTTTCGGGATTAATCACGGCATTGGCCGGATTAACATGGTACTGTGCGTAAACCTTTGCCTCAATGGTCTTGAGTTCAAGGTCTTCCGGAGATTCGGTATCGGGCCATACTACTTCGCCGTCGTAGGAGAGGATTTCGTCCTGGGTGTCCTTTTCCAGGATCTCCATGGGATAGTAGCTGAAGGTCTTCTTTACGATAGCCTCAACGCCGTCTACGTAAGCTTCGGGGATGAATACCAAGGAGCTGAGCTTGACGCCGCTGTAGATGACAACGTCTTCGAGGACATTGCCGTCTTTGTCCTTAAGACCTACGAAGGTGAGGATGCCAGCTTCCTTGTCCCATACGCAGTAGAGAGGAGAAGGCTCGCCGGGTTCGCCCTGAGCGTGAACGCCGGTGTCAACACCGTCGATTACCCAGTTGCCAGTGGTCTCGCTGATGGTAAGAACGGGGGTAGCGCCCTTGTCGCCCTTGTCACCTTTGTCGCCCTTGTCACCCTTGTCGCCTTTGTCGCCCTTGTCACCCTTGGCGGGAACATTGGAGTCGGTGCCGTCGATGAACCAGTTGCCATTTGCGCCAATGGTGATGGCGGGGGTATCGCCCTTGTCACCCTTGTCGCCCTTGTCGCCCTTGTCACCTTTGTCGCCCTTGTCACCCTTGTCACCCTTCTCACCGTTGGTGATCTTGTAGGAATTGCCATTGCTCAGGAATACTTCGTAACCATTGTCAATGGTCTTGACGTCGGTAATGACAGCGCCGTTGTTGATCTTGTTCTGCAATTCGCTTACGGTGGAGGCCAACTGGGAAACCTGACCGCTGAGATCGCTGATCTCAGTCTTCAGTCCGTTGATGTCCTCATCGTAGTCCTTGCAAGAGACTGCCATTCCTGCGAGACCTCCGAGGAGAGTCGCCGCAAAAAAGAATTTGAGAATTTTGTTGTTCATAATAAAATGAATGAGTTAATATAAAAGAATTGATCAGTCTTCGGTTAGAGACTCAATAGCTTTTCCTTTAATAAAAAATCTTTGTAGCGTCAAATTTAAGTTCAACTTGCCCTGATAAGCGTACGCAGACAGGCCGCAGTAACGACAATATCATTTGCAAAGATAATTCATTTTTTTTGTTTTCGCAACATTTTTAATAAATTTATCAATAATCGCACACCCCGTTTTCGGCCCTTCTCCGGCGGGGAGGCCATTATGGACGCAAGATGATAAAAAATCTTGCATTTTCGGTTTTTTGTGCTATATTTGCATATTGTATCCTTAAATTGGCAAAATAGTATACTATTAAATATCAACGCAAATGAAGAAACTAATCGCTATCATTGCAACCCTGGCCCTTACCGCATCGGTGGCCGTTGCACAGAATGATTACAAGCACTGGTTCCTGCAGCTGCAGGGTGGCGTAGCCGAAACCATCGGTGAAACCACATGGACCGATCTGCTCTCTCCCGCAGGAGCCGTATCCCTCGGCTATCAGTTCTCTCCCGTATTCGCCACCAGGCTCAACGTGAACGGCTGGCAGGCCAAGGGCGCCATCAACGGCCCCACCGAAGTGTATAAATATAATTATGTACAGGGTGGCCTCGACCTTATGGCAGACCTTGCCAATCTCTTCGGAGCAAACAGGTGCGACCGTGCCGTTACACCCTACCTCTTCGGCGGTATCGGCGCCAACTATTCATTCGCCAACGACGAAGCCAACGCCCTCAAGGACCGCTTT
The DNA here is from genome assembly GCA_900320385.1 of uncultured Bacteroidales bacterium. GTDB lineage: Bacteria > Bacteroidota > Bacteroidia > Bacteroidales > UBA932 > Cryptobacteroides. Next base: position 31,352 of record ONSD01000006.1, on the reverse strand, counting down.
GCCACCATGGGCAACAGCTATCTCTGGGATGGCAGCAAGATATTCCCCGCCCTCAGGGCAGGTGCAGGCCTCAATTTCCGCCTGAGCGACGCAATCGACCTGAACCTCGAAGCCAACTCCAACTTTATCGACGACCACTTCAACTCCAAGGAAGGTTCCAAGGTTGACTTCCAGATCCAGGCCCTTGCCGGTCTCGTCTTCCACTTCGGCCGCAGCTGCGCACCCGCTCCCGTCGCTGAGCCCGTGCTCGTTCCCGTAGAGGAACCCGCTCCGGCTCCTGCACCGGAACCCAAACCCGAACCGGTTGTAGCTCCCGAACCCGCTCCGGCAGCTCCCGCATTCACCGAACTCACCGAGAATATCTACTTCGTTATCGATACCTGGTATATCCAGGATAGCGAGCAGCCCAAGATCGACGCTATCGTAAAGGCTCTCAACGAGAATCCCGGCACTGCCGTTTCGATCTCCAGCTACGCTGACAAGGACACCGGTACCGCAAAGAGGAACCAGTTCCTTTCCAAGAACAGGAGCGCCGAGGTCGCCAAGGCCCTCGAGGCAGCAGGCATCGATCCTTCCAGGATCTCCACTGCATACTATGGCGATACCGTCAATCCGTTCCCGACACCCGAAACCAACCGCGTATCCGTCTGCGTTGTGAAGTAACGCACTGGGATACATTAAAATGATGATTTAATATAAGGGGGAAGAGGTCAGCCGGTTGGGCTGACCTCTTTTTTTTCAATATTAATTCCCGATTAGTCTTCGATGGTGGTCCAGACCAGGACGTGGCGGTCGAAGGTCATGTACCCGAGGGTGAATTCTTCCTCGTAACCGTCCTTGTGGGTGAAAGTGGCGTAGAGTTCCCCCTCGCCGCGGGTGCGGAATGAATCGATCTCTATCTGCTCCGCAAAGTCGACCCCATACTGGGAGATTTTCTTGTATACGGCCTCTTTTGCACACCAGTAGATGGCGAGCTGCTCATTGCGGCCGTCTTCGTCGAGATCATCGATCTCTTCCTCGCTGAGGGCCTTCTTCTCCACGGCCGAGAAGTCGCGGTCGAGACTCTCGCAGTCTATGCCCACGTCGTCGTTGTCGTTGAGGATGACAGCTACATACCGGTCGGTATGGGTGATGCTGATGTTTGTAGCGTTGTTTTCGATATAGGGTTTACCGTTGTCGTGGTGCGAGAGGTATACCTTCTCGTCGAACATCACGTCAAGCAAAGCCCTTACTGCCAGTTTCTGCCTGCGCAGCGATTCGCTTTTTATAAATGAGATTTCCTCCAGTTCGTCGGAGGGGATGGAAGTAAGGTTCCTGAGTTCTGATTCGGATTCCGTGACGTGCCACACGCCTAGTCGTGAGTGGCCGTCGTCATCAAGGTCTTTTGTAAGTAAGAGTGCCATAAACAATAATTGACGGCGCAAATATAATCATTTTTTACTTATCCCAAAAAATCATAATAATTTGCTAACTTTGCAGTCCGACCGAAATCATTTCTTATCGAATTATGAAATATTTAACCAACGAAAAATTGACCATCGTAGGAGCCGCCGGCATGATCGGCTCCAACATGGCCCAGACGGCCCTGATGCTCGGCCTTACCCCGAACCTTTGCCTTTATGACGTTTACGAACCCGGCCTCAAGGGCGTGCTCGCCGAAATCGACCACTGCGCATTCCCGGGAGCCAATGTCACTGCAACCACCGATCCGGCTGAAGCTTACAAGGACGCCAAGTTCATCATCTCTTCCGGCGGTGCACCCCGCAAGGAGGGTATGACCAGGGAAGACCTTCTCAAGGGCAACTGCCAGATCGCCGAGGACTTCGGCAAGGACGTACGCAAGTATTGCCCCGACGTGAAGCACATCGTGGTCATCTTCAATCCCGCCGACCTTACCGGCCTGGTAGTGCTCCTTCACTCAGGCCTGAAGCCTGAGCAGGTCACCACACTCGCAGCCCTCGATTCTACCCGTCTGCAGACCGCAATCGCAGATGCCTGCGGTGTCCAGCAGTGCAAGGTCACCGGTGCCTGCACCTACGGCGGACACGGAGAAGCCATGGCTGTTTTCGCTTCGGGAGCCGAGGTTGACGGCAAGCCTATTTCCGAAATGGGCCTTACCGAAGAGCAGTGGGCGGAAATCCGCCAGAACACCATCCAGGGCGGCAGCAACATAATCAAGCTCCGCGGGCGCAGTTCCTTCCAGAGCCCTGCTTACAATGCCGTGAAGATGATAGAGGCGGCTATGGGCGGAGAACCCTTCACCTGGCCGGCAGGCTGTTATGTGAAGGACGGAGAATTCGCCAACGTCATGATGGCCATGCCGTCGGTGATCGATGCAAACGGCGTTTCGTTCAAGGCACCCGCAGGCACTGCTGAGGAAATGGCGGCGCTGCGCGCTTCGTACGACCATCTCTGCAAGATGCGCGACGAAATCATCGACCTCGGCATCATTCCGGCCGTGGCCGATTGGAAGAAGGCGAACCCGAACATGTAGTTTTCGGTCCGCGCTATAACGAAGATGGGCAGCCTTATGGCCGCCCATCTTCCGTTATTACAGGATGCGCATCAATAGGCCTTGCCGGTCCAGCCTGAGCTCATATAATTGAGCCAGAGGCTGTAATCGCTGCCGGAAGGATAGTGGAGTATGCCGGACGAAGACATTTCGTCGAAAGAATCGGCAAGTATCCTGGCGGAGTTGGTGGCGGAACCTACCCAGATATCGGTGAGCTTGGCGCATTTGGTGAACATCTGGCCCATGGTGCCGGCCTTGCCGGTATTGAAGTTCCGGATATCAAGCGAAGGAAGGACCTTGCAGGAGGAGAACACTCCGTTGATTTTGGTGGCGTTCGCGGTATTGAGGCGGGAGACGTCGATGGAAGTGGCTTTTTCGCAGTTGAAGAACATGTGATCCATGCTGGTGACCTTGGTGGTGTTGAAACCGGCGGAGGTCTTGAAGGAAATCAGGTTCTTGATGCCGTAGAAAAGCCTTTCCAGGCTGGTGAACGAGCCGTTGTTGCTCACGTAGAAGGTCACGGTGTGCTCGCCGGCCGAAAGGAATGAATACTTTTTGTTGAACGCGACGTCGGTGCCGTCAATGCTCATGCTGCTGAATTCGATGTCGTAGTAAGATGCCGAATTGTACAGCAGCGAAGTCTCGGTAGCGGTGGTAGTGACGTTATATACGCACACTATTTCAGCCTTGCTGCTTATCAGTTCGGTTTTGAATACCCTGGATGTGGTGTAAACCTTTCCGTCGTTCAGGATAAGCGATACGTCCACTTTCACCACCGGGTCGATGGGATTGGGCGTGAGAATGAGGGAAGCGCCTCCGTTGTAAGTCCCGTTTTTGAAGTTCGGCTGGGTCAGGCCCACCGTCCATGTAGAGTACGAAGCCTTGGTGACAATGGCGGTGCCTACTCCGGATTCGCTGACTATGGTGGCCGTAATCGCCTGATAGTCTGCTTCTTTCAGCCCTTTGGGGAGCTTGAGGGCGAAGGTCGTGGCGGCGTTGATGGTCACGGTGCCGTTGCCGCTGTCATCTCCTATCTTAATGTTAACCGCTTTGGGCAGGGTGAAAGTGGAGCCGCTGGTCAGGGTGAAGGTGACGCAGTACGGGTCGGAAACATCCACCGACTTGAAAATCGTGTCGACCTCGGCCGAAGATGCGGAAGCCTTTACATAATCGCCGTTCGCATCCTTTATCCTCTGTCCATCCACGCACCAGTAACCATCGGCGTCTACCGAAATCTGCGGTGTGGTACCGTCCTTGCCGTCCTTGCCGTTCTTGCCGTTGGTACCGTTGGTGCCGTTTGCGCCGCGGGACGGCATACCGGTATCCTCTCCATTGATGAACCAGTTGCCGTTTTCGCCGATTTCAACCGTAGGTGTCTCTCCGTCGGCGCCGTCCTGCCCGTGGGAGGATATGCCGGTATCGACTCCGTCGATGAACCAGTTGCCGTTGGAGCCGATTACAATCACCGGAGTATGGCCGTCGGCGCCGTCCTTGCCGCATACGGGCATTTTATTGCCGTTGATGTCGGTAAGCCAGGAGGTGATTCCGTCGACGGTCAGGGTCCAATAATATAACCCGTCGCTGTCCAGCTGGATTCCGACTATGGGTGCATCTTTGCCGTCAGTGCCGTCTTTACCGTTGCTGATGCTGGCACTGGTGCCGTTGCTGAACGTGATGACGTAGCCGTCTTCGCGTTTGATCACGTCGGTGACGTTCACGTTGTTCTGCAGGGCCAGGACCATGGTCTGGAGCGAACTGATGTCGGAATTGATTTTGTCCACCGCGCTCTGGAGGGCGGCAACCTTCGCATCGAGCGCGTCCAGCCTGCTTTCCAGTGCGGAGTCGTCGTAGCACGAAACTATGGCCAGGGCTGCGGCAGCGAAGGCCAGGATTCTTTTCAGATGTTTCATATTCTTCAAGATAGTATGGTCGGGGTTATGTGACTCGAACACACGACCCTCTGCTCCCAAAGCAGATGCGCTAGCCAACTGCGCCAAACCCCGGATAAAACGTGCAAAGATAATCGCTCTTTGCGAAAATTCAAAATTATAGGTAGAATTCACCCGTAAGGGTGGTGTATTCCGGGCTCCGGGAACCGTCGGAAGCGAGGAGCGTGAGTTCATCCTCACGACAGGCGGTCCTCCTGGTGCAGAACTCGGCTATGAGCCGCGAGTATGCCTTTGCTGCAGTGCTCCGGATACGGAGGAGCCTGAAAGGATACAGTCCCGATGCGGCGGCGGTGCGTATCAGGTCGGATTCCGCTCCGGCGGGAAGTATCATCGACAGACGCCCTTCCGGTCCGAGTCCGGCTTCGGCAAAGGAGATGAGTTCACGGTAGCTCAGGCTTTCGGTATGCCTTGCGGCGGCGCTGCGTGCGTCCGGATTCTTGAGCGATTGCTCGAAATATGGAGGATTGGAGAAGATAAGGTCCAAGGGCTTTCCGGGCGGGTACAGGGCCAGGGGAGTACATTCCGCATGCAGGAATCCTGCCCAGGGAGAAGATGCGAAGTTGGATCGTGCGTCACTGATGGATCCCGGATCTATGTCAATTGCTGAAATGCTTGGTTCACAGCCCATTGCAGCAAGGCGCCGGGCCGCCATCAGGGCTATGACTCCGCATCCGGTGCCGGCGTCGAGCAGGTGGAGGTCGGAAGGCAGGAGCGTCATCGCAGCTCCGAGCAGGACTGCGTCGGTGCCTACCTTCATGGCCGAGGAACCGTCGCTTACCGAAAAGTCCTTGAAACGGAAAACGCCCATCAGAGAGCGCCGGAAGGCTCGAACTGCCCGTCTTTCATGACGAGTGCCCGGTCGCAGAGGGCGGCCAGCTGCGGGTCGTGGGTGACGATCACTATCGTCTGGTCAAGCGAGGCACGCAGGTCGAAGAACAGCGAGTGTATCTCCTCCTTGGTACGGGAATCGAGATTCCCCGTGGGTTCGTCAGCGAAAAGGACGGCGGGGGAGTTCACGAGCGCCCTGGCTATCGCTACCCTCTGCTGCTCGCCGCCTGAGAGTTGCGAGGGCTTGTGGCCGAGCCTGTCCTTAAGGCCCACCCTCTCCAGCAGCTCATGTGCGGTCTGCCGCGCTTCGCGGGTGCCCTTGCCGGCGATGAGTGCGGGGATCATTACGTTCTCTTCGGAGCTGAACTCCGGAAGGAGATGGTGGAACTGGAACACGAAACCGATGCGCCTGCCCCTGAAAGAGGTGAGGGCGTTCCCGCTGAGGGAGAGAACGTCGGTGCCGTCTATCTTCAGCGAACCGGAATCCGGCGAAGAAAGGGTTCCCAGAATCTCAAGGAGGGTGGTTTTGCCGGCTCCGGAGGCTCCGGTAATGGCTACCACTTCGCCTTTGTCCGCGGTGAAGTCAATGCCCTTGAGCACTTCGAGGGTGCCGAAACTCTTGCGCAGGTCTGTTGCTTCGATTATCATTGCTGTCTGCTTTTTTCGATTTCGGCCCTGGAGGTGCCGGGAGTTGTGGTATATTGCTCAGGAGAATGGAATCCGCGGAGGAAGTCGGCTGTTTCCATGCGCTTTTTGCCCTCCAGCTGCACTGAGCCGAGGCACAGGCCGCCATCGGCGGTCGCTACCGCAAGGTAAGTCTTGCCGTCGGTGTGCAGGCTGCCGGGGCGGGCACCTGCAGGAATCAGGCCGTCGGGCGCCACGCTGGCCGAGAATATCTTGAGGATACGTGTCTTTTCGCCTTCCCTGGCAAGTTCGGTGAAAGCTCCGGGATACGGACTGAGACCGCGTACCAGGTTGTACACCGCACGAGTGGAATCGTTCCAGTCGATGTGGCAGAGGGCAGGGGTGAGTTTGGGAGCCGTTTTGAGCACTTCGCTGCCCTGGATGAAGGAGCGCTGCACCCTGGTCTCAACGTTGCGCTGGATGATACCTTCGGCTGTCTCCACTACGAGGGCCGCCCCGCGTTCCATGAGGGCGTCGTGCAGTTCTCCTGCGGTTTCGTCCGGCGAAATCCGGCATTCGTCACGCAGGATTATTCCTCCGGTGTCTATCTCCTTGTCGAGCATGAAGGTGGTGACGCCGCTCATCTTCTCCCCGTTTATGATGGCCCAGTTGATAGGTGCGGCACCCCTGTACTGGGGCAGAAGGGCTGCGTGCAGGTTGAAACTGCCGAGCCGCGGCATGCTCCAGACGGCTTCCGGCAGCATCCTGAATCCCACTACCACAAAAAGGTCCGCCTTCCATGCGGAGAGAGCGTCGAGGAATCCGGGATCCTTGAGCTTGGCCGGCTGCAGCAGCGGCAGATTGTGTTCCACAGCATATTTCTTCACGGCGCTCTCGTTCATCTTGAGGCCGCGGCCGCTGGGCTTGTCGGGTACGGTGACCACTCCCACGACCTTGTATTTCTTCTGCAAAAGCGCGTCGAGCGAAGCCACTGCGAATTCGGGCGTACCCATGAACACTATGCGGGCAGGCCTGAAGATGCGGATGAACCTGCTCTTGATCCTCCTCCACCAGGTGCCGACAGCGTCGTTCTTGAACAGCGGCGAGTCGTGGACCGCCTTCCATGTCAGGAAAACGCCTATCCCGCCCAGCACGGCATCGGCAAGGAAGGCTCCTATCGGAGCTCCGACGGCGCCGTCCCTGGCGAGTTTGGTTGCGGAAATGTCTATCACCCAATAGAGTACGAAGAAGAGTATGGCCACTATGGCGTTGGTTCCCAGACCGCCCTTGCCTACAAATGCACCCAGCGGGGCGCCTATGAAGAAGAGCAGCAGGCAAGCCAGGGCGCTGCCGTAGCGCTTCAGGAATTCAAGGTCGGCGCGCCTGAGGAAGAAGTAGTTCTCGCGGACGTCGTTGCGGTAGTTCGCCATGTCGCTGGAATAGCGGCGGGCCTTGCTCGAAGCCTGGTTGTACGCCTGGGACTCCTTTTCGATGGTGTTCCAGGTCCACTTGCCTTGGCCGGCGTACATGGGCAGGATTTCCTTGCGCTTGGCAGTATCGAGCTGGGAGCGCAGGGTGAACGGAGCCGTATTGCGTATAAGCTGGTAGTGCCTTTCCAGTTCCCCTTCGGCCTTCTTGCGCAGGGAATCCCTTTCGCTGGTGAGCACGTTCATGCTCATGGTCTTTATCTGGTCGCCGAAGCGGCTGGAGTCGGACTTTTCGAAGGAATAGTTGTGCAGGGGTATTATGAGTTCCTGCCTGGCGAAGTCGATATGCTGCAGTTGACGGGTGGTGTCGCGGTACTTCGTGACGTTGGTTTCCTGGTAGTTGCCTCCGTTGTAGAGACTGAAGGTGAGGTAGTCCTTGTGCTTGCTCATCTTCATGATCGCAGAGTCGGCCAGGGTCAGCGAGGTGTTGCCCTTGCCGGAACTGTGGTCGTATACCATCACGCCGTACATCATGCCGGTTTCGTTGTTCTGGCCTTCAACCCTCAGGATATAACCGTCGATGCCGTCGTAGAAGGTGCCGGCGGGTATCTTTATTTCGTTCTTGGTCTTGCTGATGTCGTCCCTCAGCGTGTAAATCTGGTTGTACGCTTCCGGCACCAGGTCGTTGCTGACGTAAAAGGCGCCTATGGCTATGAACACCGACACTACCGCAATGGGGAGGATGATCCTTCCGAGCGAGATGCCTGAGGCTTTCATGGCCATGAGCTCGTTGTTCTCCGCCATCTGCCCCACCGTCATCATCGACGACAGGAGGGTCGCCAGGGGGATGGAGAGCGGCATGGTTATGCAGCTGCCCCAGAAGAGGAATTCCAGTATCACCTTGAGGCTCAGGCCCTTACCGACGAGTTCGTCGATATAGAGCCATAGGGTGTGCAGCATCAGGATGAAGATGACTACCACCAGGATCGCTACGAACGGTCCTATGAAAGCCTTGAGTATGAACCGGTCAAGCCTCTTCACCTAAATCTTCTCCATGAGTTTGTCCATTGCGTCGGAAAGGCCTGCAAGAAGCTTGCCGCCGGCGGTGGCGAGGCCGGGCTGGCCGCCGCCTCCGCCCTGGATGCACTTGGCTGCGTCGCGGATGTCTGCCCCGGCGTTCTTGCCGGCGGCTACCAGGTCGGAACTGTACATGAGCAGCAGCTGGGGCTTGTCGGCCACATTGACGGCTGCGGCTATCACGAAGTTCGACGTTTCCTTCTGTATAAGGGTGGCAGCTTCGCGAAGCATGTTGAAGTCCGGTACGGCGGTGATCTTTATCACGTTGTGCCCGTTTATCTCGGTCGAAGCGTCCAGCAGCTTCCGCTTGTACTGAATGGTCTTCTCCTTCACGGCCTCGGCCAGCTGCTTCTTGTACGAATCGTTCTCGTCTATCATCCTTCGGACGGCGGCCGTGACTTCTGGAGCGTTGTTGAACATCATCCTGATGGTGTGCAGGGTGTCCTGAAGCCCTTCCACCATAGCTTCGGCCTGCTCGCCGGTGACGGCTTCGATACGGCGTATGCCGGCCGCTATCGCCGATTCGGAAGTGATCTTGAACATGCCGATATTGCCGGTGGCGGAGGTGTGGCAGCCGCCGCAGAGTTCAGTGCTGGGGCCGAAGTTCACTACCCGCACGCGGTCGCCGTACTTTTCACCGAAGAGAGCTATGGCGCCCATTTCGTTCGCCTCTTCCATGGTGGCGTCCCTCTTTTCTACGAGGGGATGGTTTGCGCGTATCATGGCGTTGACGCGGCGTTCGACCGCGGTGATCTGTTCGGGGCTGAGTTTCTCGAAATGCGAGAAGTCGAAGCGGAAATACTTGTCGCAGACGAAAGAGCCCTTCTGTTCGACATGGGTGCCGATTATTTCGCGGAGGGCCTGGTCGAGAAGATGGGTGCAGGTATGGTTGTTCTGGATCTTCTGCCTGCGGGCGGCGTCCACCTTGAGGGTGAAGGCACCTTCGCAGTCGGCGGGGAGCCTTTCGGCAATGTGTATGGTAAGGTCGTTCTCCTTAATTGTGTTGAGTATCCTTATCTCTTCGCCGGAAGCGCTCACGATGGTGCCGCTGTCGCCCACTTCGCCGCCCATTTCGCCGTAGAACGGAGTGACGTTGAACACCAGCTGGAGCATCTCTTTCTTCTTTTCGACCACGTTGCGGCTCTTCAGCAGCAGGGATCCCGAGTGTTCGGTCTCGTCATATCCGGTGAAGCGGACATCCTCACCCTCATGGTATACCGTCCAGTCGCCGAAACTGTTGGAAGTGGCATTGCGGGCGCGTTCCTTCTGCTTGCCCAGTTCCACCTGGAAACCTTCCAGGTCCACCTTGTAGCCGTTCTCGGATGCGATGAGCTGGGTGAGGTCGATGGGGAAGCCGAAGGTATCGTAAAGGGTGAATGCGTCCACTCCCGGTATCACCTTGTCGGCTGCGTTCCTGGCAAGATAGTCGTCCATCAGCCTGATGCCGCGGTCGAGGGTGCGGAGGAAAGCCATCTCTTCTTCGCGTATCACATTCTCCACGAGTTTCTGCTGGGCCTTGATCTCGGGATAGGCGTCTCCCATGTCTTCCACCAGTTGGGGAACAAGGCGGCAGAGGAAGGGTTCGTTGAAACCGAGGAAGGTGTATCCGTAGCGAACGGCCCTGCGCAGGATCCTGCGTATGACATAGCCTGCCTTTACATTGCCGGGGAGCTGGCCGTCGGCGATGCTGAAAGCTATGGCGCGGATGTGGTCGGCGATCACGCGCATGGCAACACCGGTCTTTTCGCTCTCGGTGTAACGGTGTCCGCTGAGTTGCTCGACCTTGCCGATGAGGCCGGTGAAAACGTCGGTGTCGTAATTGCTGTTCTTCCCCTGGAGGACGGCGCAAAGGCGCTCGAAGCCCATTCCGGTGTCGATATTCTTGTTGGGAAGCGGCTCGAGGTGGCCGTCGGCCTTGCGCTCGAACTGCATGAACACCAGGTTCCATATCTCCATTACGTGGGGGTTGTCCTTGTTTACCAGGGAGGCTCCGGGGACGGCAGCCTTTTCCTCCTCGCTGCGGAGGTCGATGTGGATTTCGGAACAGGGGCCGCAGGGACCTGTGTCTCCCATTTCCCAGAAGTTGTCGTGCTTGTTGCCCAGGAGGATATGGTCTTCGGGAAGATGCCGCCTCCAAGCCGTGCGGGCTTCCTCATCGAGGGTGGTGCCGTCATCGGCGGAGCCTTCGAATACCGTGGCATACAATAACTTGGGGTCTATCTTGTAGACTTCGGTAAGAAGTTCCCACGCCCAGTCGACGGCTTCGTCCTTGAAATAGTCTCCGAAGCTCCAGTTGCCGAGCATTTCGAACATGGTGTGGTGATAGGTGTCATGGCCCACTTCTTCGAGGTCGTTGTGCTTGCCGCTCACGCGGAGGCATTTCTGGCTGTCGGTGGCGCGCTTCATCGCCGAACTGCGGTTGCCGAGGAAGATGTCCTTGAACTGGTTCATGCCGGCGTTGGTGAACATCAGGGTCGGGTCGTTCTTCACCACCATCGGAGCCGACGGTACGACGGTATGTCCCTTGGAGGCAAAAAACTCCAGGAACTGCTTGCGTATTTCTTTAGATGTCATAGACTTTTTTGTATAGCCTGCAAAGATACTGTTTTTTTGCGAATTGGCAGAATTAAATGCGCGCACGCGCCATATACTTTAGATAAATGGCTTCAATTGCCGAAAAATGAGTATCTTTGCAGGCTATGCCGAAATATGTGTTCAACCCGGAATCGCTCACTTACGAGCCCGCCCAGGAGCCGCGCTACAAGCATCTGCTGCGCATTGCCTTGGGGGTGCTGGTTGCGGCCGGGCTGTGCATGCTATACTTCTGGATCTACACCTCAGTGCTCGGCTGGGACCTCCCCAAGACCATTTCCCTAAAACGGGAGAACGCCGAGTGGCAGAGCCGTATCGACCTGGTGAACAGGCAGTTGGACAGGTATGGCACTACCATCGAAATGGTTGAGGAAAGGGATGTCAACGTCTACCGCACCATCTATGGCCTTGCGGCGCTGCCTTCGCCTCCGGCGTTCCCGGAAAGCCGGTATGCGTCGCTTGTCCAGGACGGGGCCGACGCCCGCCTCAGGAGCACCCTTTACCGGCTCGACGACCTGAGCGCCCGCACGGTGACCCAGAGCAAGGCCCTCGACGAGGTGTCGGGGCTTGCCAGGAATGCCGGCGACATGGTTTCGCACATCCCGATGGTGCCGCCGCTGCTTCCGGACAAGAACCAGGTGAACATAGCGAGCCCGTTCGGGTACAGGACCGACCCGGTATACGGAGGAACCCGTTTCCACAGCGGACAGGACCTCGCCACCCGGCAGGGATACCCCGTATACGCCACCGGCGACGGTGTGGTCGAGCTCACAGACTTCAAGTTCGACGGTTACGGCAACGAAATCGTCATCGACCACGGTTTCGGTTACAAGACACGTTTCGCGCATCTCTCGCGCATCGATGTGGCCCCCGGCATGCAGCTGCACCGCGGTGACCTCATCGGCGCCGTGGGCGCGACGGGCAAGGCTACAGGGCCCCATCTGCATTACGAAGTGATATACATGGGCTCACCCGTGAATCCTTCCGGTTTCATGGACATGGACATGCCCCTTGATGAATACAGGGCGATGATAGACAAACGCAGCGAGGAGAACTCCCCGCGCCAGAAGACCTCGCTTGAGCTGCTGCGGGAAAGGACAGGGAAATAATGGCTGACAAAGGAACCATATACGAGTATGACGACGGGAACTTCTCTTTCCGCCGGAGCACTTCTTTCTGGAGGACGCTAAGCCTCGTCGTCAACGTGCTGCTGGTATCGGTGGCGCTGTTCGTGGTGGGATACCTGCTTCTCGCCACGTTCCTCAGCACCGACACTGAAAAACGCATGCGCCGCGAGAACAGGGCCTACGAAAAGCTCTATTCCGATATCGTTCGCCGCGAAGCGCTCCTGGGCGATGCCGTTGCCGGCCTGCAGCTCAAGGACGACGCCCTTTACCAGACAGTATTCCACTCCAAGACTCCCAGCGTCGACCCTGTGAGTTCGCTGGACTTCCTCTTCGGGGCAGACACCATTCCAGACGACCGTATCGTATCCTATACCAGGAAGAAGGCCGAAAGGATGATCGCCACTGCCGTGGGTGTGGATTCCGCCTTCGCGAGGATTTACCGCACCCTGGCTTCGGACGGATACGTCATGCCTCCCATGACCCTTCCAGTAGAACGCGTCTCGTACCCCCAGGTGGGTGCCTCCACCGGGTTGAGGCTCAATCCTTTCCTGAACGCCGAGGTCGCCCACAACGGGCTCGACCTGCTGGTTCCACAGGGCTCCCCGGTCCTGGCCCCCGAGTCCGGCAAAGTGGTAGCCGTGTCTTCTTCAGGCAAAGGGGAAGGCAAGAGCGTCGAGCTGGAGCATGAGGGCGGTTATGTCACCCGTTACACCCATCTTTTCGAGACCTCGGTAAGGGTGGGACAGATAGTGGCCAAAGGAGCCAGGCTCGGGACCGCGGGCATGAGCGGCAACGCCTTCGCACCTCATCTCCATTACGAAGTCTACCATGACGGCGAACCCTCCGACCCGGTGAACCATCTGTTCGCATCGCTCTCGCCCGGAGAGTACGCAAATTTCCTGTTCATGTCGATAAATACAGTTCAATCAATGGATTAAGCATATGGAAAAACTATTCTACACCATTGGCGAAACCGCAGAAATCCTGGGTGAACCGGTGTCGTTGGTAAGGTACTGGTGCAACACCTGCTCCAAGCTGCTCAAGCCTCAGCGCAACGCGAAGGGCAACCGCCGTTTCACCGCCGAGGAGATCGACACGCTCAAACAATTGCACCTCCTGGTGAAGGAGCGCGGAATCAAGCTGGAGAACGCCGAAAAGATACTCCTCGCCGACCGTACCGGCCTGGATCCCAGGGTCAAGGCGCTGGATTCCCTGAAGGCCATCCGCGCCCAGCTTGCAGAAATCCGGAAAGACCTGTGATTTCAAGCAAAAAATTCATAACTTTGCACTCTTATAAACAAGGTAATAATTCCAAATCCAATATGGCAACAAGCACAAAGAAAACAAAGATGGTTGAAACTCCCATCGACGAGAGGGAGACCTTCGTGTCGCTGCAGAAGAATTTTGCAGATTCCGAGATCAGCGTTGAGGAAAAACTCCACGCCCTGTATGCACTCCAGGGAGTCGACAACGACCTCGAAAAGCTCATACAGCTCCGTGGCGAGCTGCCCGCCGAGGTAGCGGCGCTGGAAGAAGACATAGCAGCACTCGAATCGAAGGTGGCGCACATGCAGGAATCCATCGAAGGCTACAGGCAGACCATAGAGGCCAAGAAGGGTGACATCGTCGAAATCGACGCCGAAATCCAGAAGTACCAGGGCCAGCTGGAGAACATAGCCAACAGCCGTGAATACGATTCCATCAACAAGGAACTCGAGAATACCGGATACCTGCGCCTCATCGCACAGAAGAACATCGACGAATCCCGCCAGAAGATCGAAGACTGCAAGGCCGTCATCGACGAGCTGCAGGACCGCATCACGGTCCGCCGTCAGGACCTGGACGCCAAGAACGAGGAACTCGACAAGATCAAGAGTTCCACCGCGAAGGATGAGGAAATCCTCCAGGACCGCAGGAAGGAATTCACGGCAAAGCTCGACGCCCGCACCCTCAGTGCATATGACCGTATCCGCGGCAGCGTCCACAATCACCTGGCAGTGGTTCCGGTATATCGCGGCAACGCCTGCGGCGGCTGCTTCAACATCATCACTCCCCAGCGCCTCGTGGATATAGCCGAAGGCCGCAAACTCATAATCTGCGAGCACTGCGGACGCATCATCGTGAATCCCGGCGAGGACAAGGAGGAGAAGTAGCGTATGCCCAGCCAGAAACCCGGCAAGCGCAAGACCCAGGCAGACCTGGACAACCTCGGTCTCGAGATCGGCAACAAGCCGCCTCAGGCCCTGGATGTCGAGGAAGCGGTGCTGGGCGCCATGATGCTCGAGGCCGAGAAGGCCGACGAGGCTCTCGGCGAACTCACTTCGGGCAGTTTCTACGACCCCAAGCACCGCATGGTGTTCGAGGCCATGTCCGAGCTGGTGAATGAGCATACCACTCCCGATATAGTCACCGTCAGCAACAAGCTCAAGCAGAAGGGCGAACTGGAGGAGATCGGGGGCGCGGTGGTGCTTGCGGGGCTTTCCGAAAAAGTGGGTTCGGCAGCCCACATGGAGTATTATATCAAGATACTCAAGCAAAAGACTATTCAGCGCGACCTCATCACCGCGTCGTACGACATCCTCAAGGATGCGTTCGACGACTCGGTGAACGTCGACGACCTCATCGACAAGGCCCAGTCGAAGGTTTACGCAGCGGTGCAGAACAATGTCCGCAAGGAAGTGCAGGACATAGGCTCGCTCATCAACCTGGTGAAGGACGACATCGAGAAGCAGCAGGCCACTACCGGCCTGAGCGGCGTGCCTTCGGGTTTCGTGAGCATCGACCGCATCACCCAGGGCTGGCAGCCGTCAGACCTTGTGATACTCGCCGCCCGTCCCTCGGTCGGTAAGACCGCTTTCGCGCTCAATGTGGCGCGTAACGCCGCCGTCGACCATCACATGCCCGTGGCCTTCTTCTCCCTCGAAATGTCAGCCTCGCAGCTTGCAAAACGCCTTGTGGTATCCGAAACCGGCATCAGTGCCGACAAGATCAAGGGCGCAGCCAAGTTCGAGGACTATGAGTGGCAGCAACTGGAATACAAGATAAAGGACCTTTCCAATTCCGCCCTCTATATCGACGACACCCCGGGTCTTCCCATCATGGAGTTCCGCTCCAAGGCAAAGAACCTGGTGCTGAACAAGGGCGTACGCCTCATCCTCGTCGACTATCTGCAGCTCATGCAGGGCCCCGTGGAACTCAAGGGCATGCGCGAACAGGAGGTGGCCGCCATCTCCCGTACGCTCAAGGCTACCGCAAAGGAACTCAACGTCCCCATCATCGCCCTTTCGCAGCTGTCCCGCCAGGCGGTGCAGCGGCAGGGGGGCAGCGGCAAGCCGCAGCTCAGCGACCTTCGCGAGTCGGGTTCCATCGAGCAGGATGCCGATATGGTGATCTTCATCCACAGGCCGGACTACATCGGCCTCTCGGACAATCCCGAAGACAAGGAAAAGACTCAGATCATTATAGCCAAGCACCGTAACGGCGAAACCGCCGACATCGACATGGTGTTCAAGAGCGACAGGGTTCGTTTCATGGAACTCGACGACGCACTCGACGCCCAGGCCGCCTTCCCGAGGGAATCGGCAATGAATTCAGACTTCGAATAAAGCTATGGCAGACGAACTGATCCACACAGGGCGCATTGTAGAAATCACTCCCCGGTTCACGACAGTGGAGATAGTCTCGCAGACCGCTTGCGGTTCCTGCCACGCCGCCGGTTTTTGCGGCATGGGCGAGGCGGTGAAAAAGGCGATACAGGTGCCCACGACCCTGGGCGGCTGGCATGAAGGACAGGAGGTCCAGGTCGTGCTCAGGCGTTCCATGGGCTTCAAGGCGGTATGGCTCGCATACGTAATCCCGCTCTGCCTGCTCCTGGCGGTCCTGCTGGGACTTTCGGCGGCAGGGGTGCGTGAACTCTACGCCGGTCTTGCAGGGGTGGCCGCCGCCGCTGTCTACTACATCATACTCTGGCTCTTCAGGGAAAGACTCAGGAACGAATACTCTTTTTATATAAAGGAAAATGACTGATACTATTATCTGGACCATTGTGATTCTCGCGGGTCTGGGTCTGCTGCTCGCGCTTCTGCTGTATTTCATTGCGCAGAAGTTCAAGGTGGTTGAAGATCCCCGCATCGACGAGGTCGAGAAGGCTCTTCCGGGAGCCAACTGCGGCGGTTGCGGTTATGCGGGCTGCCGCGATTTCGCCGCCACGTCCGTGAATGACGAGGGCCTCACCAGGCACTTCTGCCCCGTGGGCGGGAACGAAGTGATGAAGAAGGTGTCCGCAATACTCGGTTACACGATCGAGGAAAAGGCTCCGCAGGTGGCCGTGCTGCGTTGCAACGGCAGCTGTGAAGTCCGCCCGGTGGTGAACGAGTACGACGGCGTCAAGTCCTGCAAGGTGAAGGCATCCCTTTACAGCGGCGACACCATGTGCCCCTACGGCTGCCTCGGCTGCGGTGACTGCGTCGCCGCCTGCCGCTTCGGCGCCCTGGCCATGGATCCCGCTACCGGCCTTCCCGTCGTGGACGAGACCAAGTGTACGGCATGCGGCGCCTGCGTGAAGGCCTGCCCCAAGAATCTGATCGAATTGCGCAACAAAGGCCCGCGCGGCATGCGCATGGTGGTTGAATGCCGCAATAACGACAAGGGGCCCGCGGCCCGCAAGGCCTGCGGCAACGCCTGCATCGGTTGCGGAATCTGCGTCAAGACCTGCACCCACGACGCGATAGTGCTTGAGAACAATCTTGCATATATCGACTTCACAAAGTGCAAGCTATGCCGCGAATGTGAGGCTGTCTGCCCCACCGGAGCCATCCATGGCATCAATTTCCCCAAACCGCTGGACAAAGACGCGGTGAAGGCCCGTATTGCCGAAAGGAACAAGGCCGCTGCGGCGGCCAAGGCTGCAGCGGCCGCAACTGCCGTTAAACCCGAAGCGAAGGAGGAAGCGAAATGAACAGGAAAACATTCAGCATAGGCGGTATACATCCGGCCGACAGCAAGTTTGCGGCCGACCGCCCCATCGAAGTCCTGCCTTTGCCGGACAAGGTGTACGTGTCGATGTCCCAGTGCCTCGGAGCGCCGTCGAAGCCCATAGTGGCCGTCGGCGACAAGGTGCTTGCCGGCCAGGTGCTGGCAGAACCCGGGGGCTTCATCGGAGCCTTCGTACACTCTCCGGTATCCGGTACCGTAAAGGCCATAGGCCCCGGCAAGGACCTCGCAGGGAACAGGATAACCCAGATAGAGATCGACGTAGAAGGAGACGAATGGGCTCCGGGCATAGACCTTTCCCCCGAACTCGTGACCGAACTCCCGGACGACCGCCAGGTCATCCTCGACAAGATCAAGGCAGCGGGAGTCGTGGGTCTCGGCGGTGCCACCTTCCCGACGCACGTGAAGCTCAATCCCGCCCCGCCGGCTAAGGCAGAGGCGTTGCTCATCAACGGTTCCGAGTGTGAACCGTTCCTTACCAGCGACTATCGCCTGATGCTCGAGAGGCCCTCGGAGATCGTGGTCGGCGCCGCCCTAATGCAGAAGGCCCTCGGCGGCCCCGTCTGCTACATCTGCATCGAAGACAACAAGCCCAAGGCGATTGAGTCCATGCAGAAGGCGATAGATTCCCTGCCCTACAAGGACATCCTGGTGCAGCCGCTCAAGAAGAAATATCCGCAGGGAGGTGAAAAGCAGCTCATCGACGCCGTGATGCACCGTCAGGTGAAGTCCGGCGCCCTCCCTATCAGCGAAGGTGCGGTGGTGCAGAACGCCACTACTTCCTTTGCTGTATACGAGGCTGTGCAGAAGAACAAGCCCTTGGTTTCCAACATCATGACCATTACCGGAAACTGCCTGCCCGTGGAGAGCCAGCACAACTGCCTCTTCCGCATCGGTGTCCCGCTCAGCTTCATAGCGGAGTGGGCCGGAGGAGTGCCCGAGAAGGCCGCAAAGATCATCAGCGGCGGCCCGATGATGGGAAAGGCGATAGCCAACCTCGACGCAGCCACGGTCAAGGGCTCTTCTTCGCTGCTTTATCTTAGCGAAGAAGTGACACGCCGCCGCCCCGAGCAGCAGTGCATCCGCTGCGGCCGCTGTTCCGACGCCTGCCCCATGGGTCTGGAACCCTTCCTTCTCAACAAACTCTATCTTGCCGGCGGACGCGAGGAAGAACTCGAAAAGAACGCCGCGCAGGACTGCATCGAATGTGGTTGCTGCCTCTACAGCTGCCCGGCCGGAATTCCTCTGCTGGACAATGTAAGACAGGCCAAGGTGCAGGTAATGGGTATTATCCGGGCCAGGGCCGCAGCCGCAAAGGCCGCAGCCGAAGCCGCCAAAAACAAAAACTGACAGACATGGCCAAATCTTACATAGTTTCAGGCAATCCGCACTGGCACTCCCCGGCATCGACCCAGAAAATCATGCTGGACGTGATAATCGCGCTGTGCCCTGCGGTGCTGGTTTCCTTCCTGTTCTACGGATGGAGCGCAATTCTGACAATGGCCGTGAGCGTCGCTTCGTGCGTGCTCCTGGAATGGGCCATAACCAAGTACCTGCTCAGGAAAAGCTCCACCATCGGCGACCTTTCGGCGGTGGTGACTGGCATACTCCTGGGTATGAACCTGCCTTCCGGCATCTCGTGGTGGATAATAGTGATAGGCGCCTTGGTGGCCATAGGCGTAGCCAAGATGTCCTTCGGCGGAATAGGGCAGAACGTGTTCAATCCGGCCATCACCGGGCGCGTGTTCCTGCTCATCTCCTTCCCGGCACAGATGACCACCTGGCCAGTTCCCCACGGGTTCATCCAAAGCGTCGACGCTTTTTCGGGCGCCACGCTCCTCGGAAAGGTGAAGGAACTCGGTGCGGCGAGCGTCGCCGACCTCGACTATCTTCACACTTTCCTGGTGAACATCGGCGGTTCCGCGGGTGAAATATCCGCACTGGCCCTGCTGGCCGGCTGGATTTACCTCTGCTGCAGGGGCGTGGTGAAGCCGTGGATCACCCTCTCCATCTTCGCCACTGTGGCTATCGTGGCCGCTATCTTCCATGCCGCCGATCCGGCACAGTTCACCGGTCCGCTCTTCAACCTGCTCACCGGCGGCGTCATCCTCGGTGCCTGCTTCATGGCGACCGATTATGTGACCTCGCCCATGGCTGACTGGGGCGGAGTGCTGTACGGATTCGGCATCGGCTTTATAGTCATGATGATACGCTACTTCGGCTCTTATCCCGAAGGCATGTCGTTCGCAATCCTTCTCATGAACATGACGGTTCCGCTCATCAACATGGCGTTCCATCACAAAAAATACGGGAGGTAGGATATGGCAGCAAAATCGAATCTTCTGAACATGGCTCTTTGCCTGACGCTGGTCTGCCTGTTCTGCGCAGCCCTGCTCGGAGGGGTTTACGCCCTTACCAAGGAGCCTATCGACAATGCCGCGGCCGCTGAGGCCAAGGCTGCCATAGCCCAGGTGCTTCCCGAGGGCGGAGAGATCTCACAGGCTCTTTCGGCCGGCGGGTACGAATACTACGAAAGCCGTATGGACTCTGTCGTAAACGCTTATGCGGTAAAGACTTCCACCAACGGCTTCGGCGGCCTCCTCACCCTCATGGTGGGTGTGCTTCCGGATGGTACCATCTATAATACCAAGGTGCTCTCGCACAGCGAGACTCCCGGTCTGGGGGCCAAGTGCACTTCCGACGCCAGGTTCATGGCACAGTGGAAGGGCTTCGCCGCCGGCAAGAAGCTTACCGTCACTAAGGACGGGGGAGACGTGGATGCCATCACCGCTTCCACTATCACTTCCAGGGCTTACGCCAAGGCGGTGGAACAGGCACGTGAACTCGTAAAATCTTTGCAGGAGGAATAGAATATGGCAGGAAGAAGATTTTCTCTTATCACCAAGGGTTTCCTCAAGGAGAATCCTACCTTCGTGCTGCTGCTGGGCATGTGTCCCACCCTGGCCACGACCACCTCGGCCATAAACGGCCTTGAGATGGGCCTTGCCACACTCTTTGTACTGGTACTCAGCAATATAGCCATTTCGCTCATTGCTCCGAAGGTACCGGACAAGGTGCACATCCCGGTGTACATCGTGGTCATTGCCACCTTCGTTACCGTGCTGCAGCTGCTCATGCAGGCCTTCGTGCCCGAAGTCTACCGCACCCTCGGCCTCTTCATCCCCCTGATCGTGGTGAACTGTATCATCCTCGGTCGCGCCGAAGCCTTCGCCGGCAAGAACGGCTGGCTCGATTCGGCCTGCGACGGTCTGGGCATAGGACTCGGCTTCACCGTGTCGCTCACCGTGATAGGCATCATACGCGAGATCCTCGGCAACGGCTCCTTCTTCGGATGGAAGTTCATCCAGGGCGATGGCATACTCGCATTCGTAATGGCTCCCGGCGCCTTCCTGGTACTGGGCTACCTTATGGTCATTTTCAACAAGATAGCCAAAAAGTAAGACTGCCTTATGGAATATTTTCTCATCATAATATCGGCGATATTCGTCAATAATATAGTCCTGGCGCAGTTCCTCGGCATCTGCCCCTTCCTGGGCGTGAGCAACAAGCTCTCCACCGCTACCGGAATGAGCCTCGCCGTCTGCTTTGTCATAACGTTCGCAACGGTCGTGACCTATCTGCTTAACCAGTATCTGCTGGTGCCATTCGGCCTTGATTTCCTTCAGACCATAGCGTTCATCCTGGTCATCGCGGCTCTAGTGCAGACGGTGGAGATAGTTCTCAAGAAGGTCAGTCCCTCCCTCTATCAGGCTCTGGGTATCTTCCTGCCCCTCATCACCACCAACTGCGCAGTGCTCGGCGTAGCCATCACCGTGGTTACCAAGGAATTCACCTTCGGCAGCGCCGCGCCCCACATGCTGAACCTCGCCGAGTCGGCGGTGTACGCATTCGCCACTGCGCTCGGCTACGGCCTCGCCATGGTGCTGTTCAGCGGCTTGCGGGAACATCTGGCCCTTTGCAACGTGCCAAAGTCTTTCAAAGGCCTCCCGGTCGCCCTCATCACCGTGGGCATCATGGCCATGGCCTTCCTCGGTTTTTCCGGAATAGTATAATATTGTTCAACAATCTTAAATCAAAAGACATGAAAAAGATTCTTGCAATCACAATCGCCCTCCTTACCGTGACTGCCGTTGCCAATGCGCAGTCCAGGGCTCTCGGCGTCCGTGCCGCAGGCGGCGGGGAACTTTCCTATCAGCATAATGTCGGTACCAACTTCGCCGAATTCGACCTCGGCTGGTGGATGCATGACGGTTTCTATGTATCCGGCATCTACGACTTCATGGTTTACGATGACGGCGGTTTCGGTTTCTATGCCGGCCCGGGTGCAACCGTAGGTTTCTACAATGACGGAGATAAGTCCGGAATGAACCTCGGCGTGGGCGGCCAGCTCGGTCTCGAGTATAAATTCGGTATCCCGCTCCAGCTCTCCCTCGACTGGAGGCCGATGTTCCGCTTCATGTACGGCGGATTAGGCTGGAACAGTTTCGCCCTCGGCATCCGCTATCTGTTCTAGGATCAGGCGGCATCGCCTTAAAGTAACCCGACCTCGAAAGGCCGGGTTTTTTCGTTATAAAATAGTATATTTGCAGGATAGAAAAGACATACCTCAAAGCTATAACCAATAAATGTTCAAGATTCTAGAAAAGAAGATGCTCAACCCGGTCATCGCCAAGATCGTGATCGAGGCTCCGCGCATCGCAAAAGCTGCCCTCCCGGGGCAGTTCCTCATTATCCGCGATGAGGAGAAGGGAGAAAGGATCCCTCTCACCATCAGCGACTCCGACCCTGTAAAGGGAACCGTTACGGTTGTAATCCAGCTCATCGGCGCTTCCAGCCACAGGATGGTGGAAGGCTTCGGGGTTGGCGACAGCTATGCCGACGTGGTAGGCCCTCTGGGCAATCCTTCCGATTTCGTGCACATGACTCCGGAAGAGCTCCGCGGACAGCGCTATGTATTCATTGCCGGCGGTCTCGGCACCGCTCCGGTGTATCCCCAGGCCAAGTGGCTGCATGAGCATGGCGTTCCGGTGGACGTAATTATCGGCGCGCGCATGAAAGATCTTCTCATCTACACCGAAGAACTCGGCAGCGCCTGCGACAACCTTTATCTCTGCACCGACGACGGTTCGGTGGGATTCAAGGGCGTGGGCACGGCAAAGCTCGAGGCTCTGGCGGCCGAAGGCAAGAAGTACACCCGCTGCGTTGCGATTGGCCCGATGATCATGATGAAGTTCGCGACGCTGACCTGCGTCAAGCTGGACATCCCCATCGTGGTGAGCATGAACTCGCTGATGGTGGACGGTACCGGAATGTGCGGCGCCTGCCGCGTGTCGGTAGGAGGCGAAACCAAGTTCTCGTGTGTGGACGGACCGGAATTCGACGGTGCCCTCGTCGATTGGGACGAGGCCATGAGGCGTTCACGTCAATATAAGCCGGAGGAGGCGGCAGCAATGGATAATTATGGCAAATAGGATCCCAAGAGTGCCTGTCCGTGAGCAGGATCCCAAAGTTCGTGCACACAACTTCGAGGAAGTATCTTACGGTTACAATAAAGAAGAAGCCATGCTCGAGGCCAGCAGGTGCCTCCATTGCAAGAATCCCATGTGCGTCACCGGTTGTCCGGTCAACATCCAGATTCCCGAATTCATCTCGCATATAGTCGAAGGCGATATCGATGCCGCGGCTGCCGTGATAGCGAAAGACTCGTCGCTGCCCGCCGTGTGCGGACGCGTATGCCCGCAGGAAAGCCAGTGCGAGGGCAAATGCGTCCTCGGCGTCCGTTTCGAGCCCGTCGCGATCGGCAAGCTCGAGAGGTTCGTGGCCGACTATGAACATGCAAAGGAAGGCGGTGCAGCCAAGGCTGAAGTCGCCGCTCCCAACGGACACAAGGTGGCCGTGATCGGCTCCGGCCCCGCCGGACTTGCCTGTGCGTCCGACCTCGCCAAGTGGGGTTACAAGGTCCATATCTTCGAGGCCCTTCACAAGGCCGGCGGCGTGCTCGCTTACGGCATCCCCGAATTCCGTCTGCCCAAGGACAAGGTCCTCCAGAAGGAAATCGATGAAGTGACCGCCCTCGGCGTCACCATCGAGACCGACGTCATCATAGGCCGCACCACCGACATCGACGCCCTCTTCGACGAAGAAGGCTACGAAGCCGTGTTCGTCGGCACCGGCGCCGGCCTGCCCCGCTTCATGGGCATCCCCGGGGAGAACCTCAGCGGCGTATTCTCCGCCAATGAGTTCCTCACCCGCAACAACCTCATGAAAGCGTTCCGCGACGATTACCTCACTCCCATCCATGCCGGCAGGAAGGCCTGCATCGTGGGCGGAGGAAACGTTGCCATGGATGCTGCCCGCACTGCCCTCAGGCTCGGTGCCGAGACTACCATTGTCTACCGCCGCAGCGAAGCCGAACTGCCCGCCCGCAAGGAGGAAGTCCACCATGCCAAGGAAGAGGGCATCCACTTTGAACTGCTCACCAACCCGGTGGAGATAATCGGGGACGAGAACGGATGGGTGAAAGGCATGAAGTGCATACGCATGGAGCTCGGAGAACCCGACGCCAGCGGCCGCCGCAGCCCGGTACCGGTTCCCGGCAGCGAGTTCGTGGTGGAATGCGACACGGTCATCATGTCGCTAGGTACCTCTCCCAACCCGCTCATTGCCAAGACCACTCCCGGACTCGAACGTACGAGGAAGGGTGGTCTGGTGGCCGACGAGGCGGGTGCTACGACGCGTCCCGGCATCTTCGCCGGCGGCGATGCCGTCACCGGAGCAGCTACCGTGATCCTCGCCATGGGCGCAGGTCGCAAGGCCGCCGCAGCCATCGACGAATACATCAAGGCTAAACAGTGAATAAATTCTTCCTTGCCGCCATCGCGGCATTGATCTGTACCGTTGCGCCTGCGCAGGACCATGGAGACGTGGTTGCGCAGGCCGACGGTTATATGTGGCCCTCCGACGGGGCGGTTCTGGAGAAACTGGACCGCTGGCAGGACCTCAAGTTCGGCGTGCTCATCCACTGGGGGCTTTATTCGGTTCCCGGCATAGTGGAATCGTGGAGCATATGCAACGAAGACTGGATCACGCGCCCCGAAGGCTCGGATTACGAGGAATACAAAAAGTGGTACTGGGGGCTCAGCAAGGAATTCAACCCGGTGGACTTCGATCCTTCACAGTGGGCTGAAGCTTGTGCCGATGCCGGGATGAAGTACGTGATATTCACCACAAAGCATCACGATGGCTTCTGCATGTACGACAGCCGCTTCACCGACTTCACCATAGCCAAAGGTCCCTTCGCTGACGATCCGCGCAGCGACGTGGCGAAGCATGTCTTCGATGCGTTCCGTGTCAGGGGATTCATGACAGGAGCGTATTTCTCCAAGCCGGACTGGCATCACCACGGCTTCTGGAACCCCTATTACGCCACTCCTGACCGCATGCCCAACTACCGCAGGGAGATGCATCCCGATTGGTGGGAGAGCTACGTGAAGTTCACGCAGGACCAGCTCGGTGAAATCACCGGCGGCCGCTACGGGAGCTTAGACATACTGTGGCTGGACGGCGGGTGGATCGCCGGGGGGCAGATTGGCCTGGACGGTATTCTCGAAGAGGCGCGAAGGCACAATCCCGGCATGCTGTCCGTCGACCGTACCATAGGGGGCCCGGACGAGAATTACCAGACTCCCGAACGCATGGTCCCTGACGCCCAGATAGCCCATCCGTGGGAGAGCTGTCTGCCGCTGAGCAACGACTGGGGCTGGGTTCCTGACGCCCCGTACAAGTCGGCCCGTACGGTGGTCAACACTCTGGCCGAAATCACTGCCAAGGGGGGCTGCCTCGTGCTGGGGGTAGGTCCGACGGCGCAGGGCCTGATAGAGGAGAGGGAAGTGAAGATACTGAGGAAGATAGGCGACTGGCTCAGTGTTAACGGCGAAGCCATCTACGGCACGCGGATCACCCCCGATTATCACCAGGGCAGGCTTTGGTTCACGGCCTCGAAGGATGGCAAGTACCTCTATGCGGTGTACGCTCTCCCGGAAGGGGAGAGCCTCCCGAAAAGCATATCCTGGAAAGGGAACGTTCCCGAGGGCAAGGCCGTGCTGCTGTCCGGCGGACGTAAGCTGAAGACTGTAGTGAAGGACGGGACGGTTACCGTGACTCTGCCCGGGAATCTACCCGACGACAGCATCGCCCTCAGGCTGAGGGTGAGTCCTTCTTCTTCCCGATAGCCTCGATAAGCACTATCAGCAGGGCTCCCGCCGCGAAAGCGATTGCTGCGGCAGGGATCTGCATGTCGACGGGGCTGCCGGAACCGGTACGCAGGACCTGGGCCGCTTCTATAGCCGCCTTGTCCGCCCAGGGCCATATCTTCACGAGGAAGCCGAGGACGAGACCGAATAGCACCAGCATGGTGGGCCGTTCATGCTTGTCCAGCAGCCAGTGGAGGAATTTGGAGAAAGCCAGCAGACCTACCACGCAACCCAGGCCGAATATCAGCAGGGGCCCCCACTGCAGGCTGTTCAACACTCCTATCATATAGTCGAAGTTGCCCATCATCACCAGGATGAAACTGCCGGAAATCCCGGGGAGTATCATCGAGCACACGCCGAGGGCTCCGCTGATGAAAGTATACCATGGGGACGTATTGGTCTTGCCTGCAGGAGACAGGAGGCAGAGGCTCACCCCTATGGCGATACCTAGGAGGAGCATCAATGCGTCGCGGAACTTCCAGCCTTTGATGTCCGCCAGGAGGTAGATGGTGGATACGAGTATGAGACCGAAGAAGAAGGCCCATGTGGGGATGGGGAAGTTGGCCAGGGTGTATTCGACCACCCGGGCAAGGATCACGAAGCCAAGCAGGGTTCCGATGCCCAGTGCGAGCAGGAAATTGCCGTTGATCGCTTTCCAGAATCCTTTGGCGTCCCCATGAAGGAGCATCTTCCAGTTCTTGGCGGTAAGGAGGGCGTTGAGAGAGTCCAGCATGGGCTGGAAGATCCCGGTCATGAGGGCGATGGTGCCTGCGGAAACTCCGGGGAAGACACCCGCGCCCATCGAGAAGCCCTTGAGGGCGTCTATGCCGAATCGTTTGAGTTTCATTCGTTTGCTACTATGAGTGCGCGTATTTCCTCTTTGGCTGCACGCCAGCGGGGAATGTCGATTTTGGTGCCCACCACTTCCACCACCTTGGCTGCAATGATGGAGCCTATCTCTCCGCAGACCTTGAGCGGAAGGCCCAGGGAATGGGCGTAAAGGAAACCGGCCGCATAGGTGTCGCCCGCTCCGGTGCCGTCCACGGGATTGGCCGGCCATGCGGGGATATGGTATTCTTCTTCCCCTCCCTTGATCCAACTGCCGTCCTTGCCCACCTTCACTATCGCCACCTTGCACATCGAGGCTATCTCCCGCAGGCTGGACAGAGGATCCTCAGCCTTGGTGAAAGCCCTCGCCTCGGTTTCGTTGGCGAAGACTATGTCGACGTATCTTTCGATGATGTTGTGAAGGAAGGCATCGTTGCTTTCCACCACGTTGTATGACGCCATGTCGATGGAAATGATGCATCCCGCTTCCTTGGCCATCTGCACGGCCCTGGCAAGGAGATCCTGGTTCTGGACAAGGTAACCCTCGATGTGGAAATAGTCGTATCCCTCGAAGTATTCGGGCTTCAGGTCGCCCGGGCCCATTTCGAGCGCGGCGCCCATGTAATCGGCGAAGGTGCGCTCCGCATTGGCTCCGGTGATGAAAACCATGCAGCGGCCGGACGACTTGTCGCTGTGGAACATTGTGGTACGCACGCCGAACTGCTCCATGGTGCTCTTGAAGAGCTGGCCCAGTTCGTCGTCGCCTATCTTGCCTATGTATCCCGAGGGCATGCCCAAGATGGAAGTGCAGGTGATGGTGTTCGCCGCCGAGCCGCCGGGAACATACTTTACGCCCACCTTGCGGAGGGCTTCCCAGATCCGGTCTCCGGTTTCCATATCGACGTGCTGCATGCTCCCGAGCGGAAGGTGGTATTGCTTGAGGAGCGAATCATCCGGCAGTATGGCCAGGATATCGGTGAGGGCGTTGCCTATTCCAAGGATTGATTTCATTTGGCAAATATACTTAAAATTGCGCGATAATGCTTAACTTTGCATACGTATGAACAAGACGCTGGGGAATGTGCTCAAATACACTCTTTCCATCGCCCTCGCAGCGGTGCTGGTGTATTTTGCAGTCAGGAACATAGACTGGAATGCATTTGCCCGGGGGCTCAGGACCACCCGGTGGGAGTGGATGCTGCTGTATATGGCGGCGGCCGTCGGCGCCCTCGTTTTCAGGTCCCAGCGCTGGAAGCAGCTGCTCAAACCTCTCGACCCCGGCATACGTTACGGCCGGTGCTGGGACGCAAACAATATAGGCAACCTCGGCAGCCTGCTCATCCCCGGTTCCTCCGAACCCATACGTGCCGGAGTCATCACCAGCAAGGACGTACCATTCGAAACGGTTTTCGGCACCATGATCATGGAGCGCGGCTGGGATTTCCTTTTCATCCTGTTGACCTTCGTAACGGCAATCTGCATCAAATGGGAAGAGTTTGGAGGCTTCGTCAAGGAGAATATCCTTTCGCCCCTGGCCGGACGCGGCCTTTTCCTCTGGATAGTCATTGGGCTTGTCCTGCTTGTGGTCCTCTTCATCTGGGTGTCGTACCGTTACCGCGGCAGGAGCAGGTTCTTTTCCCGCATGGCCTCGATACTCGACGGACTCCTTGCCGGCCTGAAGAGTTTCGGACGGCTCAGGAACAAGTTCCCCTTCATCATCCATACGACGATGATCTGGGTGATGTATATGCTGATGAGCTATTTCTGCCTCATGGCTATTCCGGAGATGTCGGGAATGGACCTGGCGGACGCCCTGTTCCTCTCGGCCCTGGGGAACGTCGCATCGGTGATACCGGTGCCTGGCGGAATAGGCGCATATCATTATCTTATAATGCTCTGTCTATCATCGCTGTACGGATTCAGCAACGAGTCGGGCCTGCTCTTCGCCATGCTCAACCATGAGTCGCATGCCATCCTGGTGCTGGTGCTCGGAATCTGGTCGTACGTCATGCGCTTCATCATAATGAAAAACCGCGACGCCGCCGAAATCAAGGCGGAGTTGCGGAAAAAATAGTATATTTGCACTCCCAAATCGGTTCCGTAGCTCAGTTGGATAGAGCAACAGCCTTCTAAGCTGTGGGTCTTGGGTTCGAGTCCCAACGGAATCACCTAAAAACCGCGTTGTAGATATCTGCAATGCGGTTTTTGTTTTATAGTTGCACAAAATAAGGGTCATTTCCTATTTTGCAAGTTTCACTTTCCTTAAAAGAGAAACATATAGAGACCGACTGATAATCATAATCAAATCGGTCTCTTCTTTTCAGATATGGGTTTTGCAGATATTATTTCTATGCGGACTCTCTCAAACTTGCTATTCTACGCGTTCGAAATAATCCCACCACTCTGTTCCATCGCTATCTCGTGTATAAAAGACAAGTTCTCTCTTCGAAAGTTTCTTGATTTCATAAGGATTACCCCCAAGAGTCAAAGTAGAACCATTTACTTCATACGTTGAACTTCGTGTTCTAATTTCCGTTATTGTGATGACATTGCCGTCCTCCTCAAATTGCAAGTATTGATTTTTCGGCTCTTCGGTATATGTATCGTCTATCTCTCCATCCACGTACCATTCATATTTATAACTATCCGTTCCATATATCTCTCTACATTGGATTATCCCATTCTCTTTGTATTCTTCCAAAAGAGTCAAACGCCATTTACCAACAATGGCTGTTGCATAATCTTCTACTTTTTCTTCCTTTTGGCAAGAGGATAGGAAGCATACCCCAAAAAGGAGAATTGCGAAATAAATGATTCTTTTCATGTGTTTCGTTTTATTTTTTCATATAGATTCGATATGTGTCTGCCCATCCTGCGTCAATGTCATCTTCATCAATTGGTGTACAGATTACGATTTTACTACCCGAGACATACCAATATGTGTCATCTAATATATAACTCTCTGAACGATAGATATCCCTCCCTTTGTAAGTGGTAAACAAACGACCTTCCAAATCTGATTCGAGGGAGGGGACGGGCATGTCGAGAGTAAGTTCAGATTTCGTCAACCTCTTTACCGCCATTTGTAAGGGTAAAATGTACGCAATCGCCGTGATTATGCCATTTGAATAGGTATAGGGATAACGAGCAACACCATCCTCACTATAAATAGACATATAACCATCTGCAAATGTTATCGTTGAATACTCTTCCATTGCCTCATCGCCGCTATAAATGACCTTCCCGTCAAAAAGGATTTCGCCATTGTATGCTCTCCATGTTCCTTCAAGGTTATCAGAATCAAGTGTCTCTTTGTTGCAGGAGCAAACGGCAATGCCGCCGATAAGCAATAGGGTTAGATAAATGAAGATTTTCTTCATAGGTATAATACATTGGTTATTTTCATGTGTTTGCAAAGATACGATTATTTTCAGTTTGTCGTACGATTCTTCTCTTCCTTCATAAACCATACAGAACGCAGGGCATCGACTTCTTTCCCTATCTCCTCTGCATCTTTTTCTGCGTCATCAAGCATCCTGCCCATCTCTATATCGGTAGCAGCGAGTTGTTCAAGTCTCTCATTTAGGGCTTTCACTTGCTTCATGCACTCAATTCTGCCGCCAGAGTCTCGTTTCACCGCATTTTCTTGACTTTGGCCATCAAAATCACCCGGCAAAGTCTTGTTTTGAGCGGTTTTCTTGACTTTGCCCCCATATAACCACCCCCAGAGTCAAGAAAATGCGGTTATTCAGCACTCTGCAGATTCATTAATAGGGGATAAGTGCCGAGAGCAGCGCTGCCGCAGTGAGGTGCGAACACCGATGCGATAATGACAAGAAAAAAGGCCGGGTCCCGCAGGATCCGGCCTTTCCATTCCAACCAATTACCAACCAATTATCATAAAGTCTGTCCGAAAACTTTCCGGGCAGTTTCGATAAATGCTTCTTTTGACTTGAAGGCTCCCGTGCCTCCTGCTGCGGTGGTGTTGACCGCACCGGCCAGGTTGCCCATGAACTGACAGAACTCCGGATCTTTCCCGCTGACGTACGCGCTTATGAATCCCGCATCGAAACTGTCTCCCGCTCCGATGGCGTCGACCACGTCGGAATTCAGCAGGGCGGGGATGCGCTTGTCCATGCTGCGGGTGATCAGCAGCGATCCCTTGGTGCCCATCTTGATGACGGCCATGTCCCTGAGCCAGGGCCGTATCTCTTCGACGGCTTCCTCCACAGTCTGCTTGCGGGTGATGCACATCAGTTCGTCTTCGTTGGGCATGAAGACGTCGATGAGGGGTAGCAGCTTGCGATAGTCGAAATCCCATTTTTCGGCGGGATCGAACTGTACATCCATCGATAGGGTCGCTCCTTGTGCCTTGACCATCTCGACTATAGGCAGGAGTTCGTCGTGCAGGGTCTTCTGGAGGAATACGGAGGATATGTGGACGTGCTTTGCCCGGGCTATGGCGGCAGGATCGATCTGCTTAATGCCCATGATGCTCATGGCGCCGGGGTAGGTGACGTTCGCCCTGTCGTTGCCGTAATTGAGGATGGCGGTAAGGCCCGTGGCTGCATCCTCCGTTTCTATGAGGTTGGACGTGTCCACACCGCGTTCAGCCAGTGATTCCCTGACGAGGGTGCCGAACTGGTCCTTGCCTATCATTCCGAGGAATGTGACCTTGGCGCCCAGCGACGCTGCATTGGCCGCGAAGATGGCAGTGGAACTGCCGAGGGTCAGGGTCATGTCGTCTGCGAATATCTCCTTGCCCACTTCGGGGAATCCGGCGATGTGGTTGAGAAGCAGGTCGACGTTGAGTTCGCCGAGGGCGAGGATGTCGAATTTCTCCATTACAGGGAAGCGTTGAGGTTAACGAGATTGAAGGCTACGTAGTATTTGTCGATGGCGCGCTCGATAGTGGAGAGCACGATTCCTTCGGCATCTATTCCGTTGAGGGAGAGGTTCTCGTAGAGGGTCTGCCTTGCAGCCACGGCTTCCGGTTTCTGCCATATGTAGCGGGCTCCAGTCTGGATGAGCCAGCGCTGGCGTTCCGGGGTGATGGAATCGAAATCGTCGGGAGATTCGTTGCCGTGCACCCATTTCTTCCACCTGCCGGATTCGATCACGAG
>ONSD01000014.1 GCA_900320385.1 uncultured Bacteroidales bacterium | reverse complement strand
TGAGCGGAAAACGAGGTTCGAACTCGCGACCCTCAGCTTGGAAGGCTGATGCTCTACCAACTGAGCTACTTCCGCAAATTGTGGGCAAGGATGGATTCGAACCACCGTAGGCGTCAGCCGGCAGATTTACAGTCTGCTCCAATTGTCCACTCTGGCACTTGCCCCTATTGTTCCGACGTTGGCTCAGGAACAGTAGCGAGCCGATAGGGGGATTCGAACCCTCGACCCCGAGATTACAAATCACGTGCTCTGGCCAACTGAGCTATATCGGCGTATTTCAAGCCCTTTGGGAAAGGGACTGCAAAGATAGACATTATTTGGGATTCCGCAAATAATTCAGGAAAAATTTTTCCTAATTTTTAGAGGCGGCCAGAATTTTCCCGATCCTGTCGGATATGCCCTTTTTGTCGAGGCCGCAATCCCTGCGCTGGTCGGCCTGCCTGGCATGCAGTGTAAAGGCGTCTGGGATGCCCGCCCCTTCGATGACGGGGCACTCCGGCCTGCATGCAAGGTGCTCGCACACAGCCCCGTACAGTCCGCCTTTGAGCGAACCGTCCTCAAGTGTGAGGATGTGGGAATACCTGCCGGCGATAAGGTCGAGGGTTTCGTGATCGAGGGGCTTGAGGAAGCGGAAATCGTAGACGCCCACCCTGCCGGGGAAGTCCTGCGCGGCTTCGACTGCGCGGTTGGCCACGGGGCCAATGCATACCAGCGCGACGGTGTCGCCTTCGAGCAGGGTCTCAGCCTTCCCGAGAGGCAGTTCCTGCATGGGAGAGTCCTTCCATGCGACGCCTTCGCCCAGCCCGCGCGGATACCTTATTATAAACGGTCCCGTATCATGGAGATAGGCCGTGTACATGAGGTTCTTGAGTTCGAGTTCGTTGCGCGGTGCAGATATGATGGTATTGGGTATGCAGCGGAAAGCGGCCAGGTCGAAGGCTCCGTTGTGGGTGCCTCCGTCTTCGCCGACGAGCCCGGCGCGGTCCAGGCAGATGACTACCGGGAGCTTCTGCAGGGCGACGTCATGGATCACCTGGTCGTATGCCCTCTGGGCGAAGGAAGAATAAATGTTGCAGAAAGGTTTCATCCCGCCTGCGGCCAGGCCGGCGGAGAACGTGACGGCGTGCTCTTCCTCTATGCCCACGTCGAAGAATTGCTGGGGCCTTTCCCTGGCAAGCAGCGACATCCCGCATCCGCTTGCCATCGCGGGAGTGATGCCCACGACTTTCGGGTCTTTCCCGGCAAGGTCCAGGAGCACCCTGCCGAACACGTCCTGGTAGCGGTCGGCGCTCTTCTGGCCGGGCAAACGCTCTCCGGTCTCGGGGTTGAACCTGCCCGGAGCGTGCCACACCACGGGATCCTGCTCGGCCGGAGCATAGCCCTTGCCCTTGCGGGTGATGCAGTGCAGCAGGCGCGGTCCGCCGAGGTTCTTGATCCTCTGCAGGGCGCCGATCACCTCTTCGAGATTATTGCCGTCGACGGGTCCGAAGTAGCGGAATCCCAGGGATTCGAAGTAGTCGCCGCCGGTCCTTTTGACCAGCCACGATTTGATGCTGCGTATCCAGGTCGAAAGGGAGCGCCGCAGATTGTGTTCCCCGAGGCTTTCCCATACCTTGTCCTTGAAGGAATTGTACTTTCCGGACGTGGTGATCTTGAGCAGATGGTTGTGAAGGCCGCCATGGGGGAGGTCTATCGACATCTCGTTGTCGTTCAGGATAACCAGAAGGTCGGCCTTGCTGTCGCCGGCGTTGTTCAGGCCCTCGTAGGCGAGCCCGCCGCTCATTGCGCCGTCCCCTATGAGGGCTACTGCCTTCTGGTCCAGGCCCTGCATCCTGGCGGCCTCGGCGAAACCCAGCGCCGCCGAAACCGAGGTGGAAGAGTGGCCCGCTCCGAATGCATCGTACGGACTCTCGTCCCTTTTCGGGAAACCGCTGATGCCTCCGCCGGTGCGAAGGGTCTTGAACGCCTCCCTGCGGCCCGTGAGTATCTTGTGGGCATAGGCCTGGTGACCGACGTCGAAAACGAGCTTGTCCTTGGGGGCGTCGTACACATAGTGCATGGCCACGATGAGCTCCACGGCTCCGAGGCTCGATCCAAGATGCCCCGGGGTCACGGCGCAGCATTCGACCATATACCGGCGCAGTTCGGAGCACAGCTCCTTGAGTTCGCCTATGCTCAGGCCCTTGAGGTCTGATGGAGAATCTATCCTGTCCAGAATATCGTACATCCTTCCTTCCCGTTTACTTCTTCTTGTTGGGTTCGTCCAGCTGGAGCTCGGGATGGCGCGCGGATGAGCCCCGCAGCATCCACGACAGGAGCAGCGCCGCCAGGCACACTCCTACGAACATCAACTCAACCCTTACAGGCCCTGAGCCCGCAGCCTTTGCCGCAGCTTTGCCGAGGATGAGCCCTGCGAGCATCTTGAAAAGCATCAGGCCGAGGTTCTGGATCCAGTATATGAGCGAATATGCGGTGCCCAGCACTTTGTCGGGCACTATCTTGGGTACGCTGGGCCACATCGCGGCCGGGACAAGCGAATAGCCGAAGCCCAGGAAAACCATCGCAAGATACCCCCAGAACGGCACGCCCTGAGGTGCGAAGGACAGTAGCAGATGGGCTGCCAGGGCGAGTACCGAGCCGAGCAGCATCCAGCGCGTGCCATGACCTATCCTGTCCACCATTATGCCGAACAGGGGAGCGAAGATCACTGTGGCGAAAGGCAGCATGCTCACCATCCAGCTGGCGGTTTCGGCAGGAATGTCGAAACGTGGTATAAGTATGGCGCCTGCAAACTTCTTGAACGAGATGATGCTGCTGTAGAAGAATACGCATAGCAGCGCGATCATCAGGAAGTGCTTGTTGCCCAATACTTTGAGCACGTCGGAAAAATGGAAGGCGTCTTCTTTGGAGGTGGCCGTCCTGTCACTGGTGCCCGCTGCACGGTCGAAACGTGCGTCCATCGCAATGAACACCGCCCAGACCACGGCTC
Source organism: uncultured Bacteroidales bacterium (assembly GCA_900320385.1). GTDB lineage: Bacteria > Bacteroidota > Bacteroidia > Bacteroidales > UBA932 > Cryptobacteroides. The sequence continues at coordinate 10,782 of ONSD01000014.1, read as the reverse complement.
CGACGAGCAGCAGCATGAGTCCGAAGAATGCCGGACGGGCGGTTTCGGCAAGGGTGTAGGTCTCTCCCGCCGCTTTTGCGGCGACCAGGCGCGGGGAAAGGATCAGGGCGAAGGCAGTGCCGAGGCGGGCGATTGCCAGCTGCAGGCCCATGGCTAGTGCCATCTCCCTGCCCTTGAACCATTTCGCTATGCTGCGGGTGACGCCTACTCCGGCTATTTCGCTGCCTAGTCCGAAGAGCATACAGCCGGCGTATGCCGCCGAAAGCGACTTGGAAGGAGCCATCCCCGAGGTGATTGCCCAGGCGACAAGCGCGGCTCCGCCCACCATCATACCCACGAATATGGTCCCGGTTATGCGGACGCCCCATTTGTCCAGGAGCATGCCGCAGACTATCAGCCCCCCGAAGACGCAGAGGGTGGAATACCCGCTGGTGTAGAAGCCATAATCGGCTGAATTCCAGCCTAATTCAAGGAATTCCGGATGTTCGAAGAGGTACGACACCGACGAGAACATGTCGTCGAAGAAGTACGACCCGAACATGGGTACTACAAGCAAGGCGAGCGCAATCCACGCCGCCTTGCTCCCTAGGATTTTCTTATGTGTCCGGTCCACTATGCCTCTTTGACGATGTTGGGCTCTTCAAGTCCGAGATGCTTCTTGGAATCGAGGGCCTTGAGATAGATTGCGACTACCAGGGCTGCGACGCCGAAGCATGCGAAGATGATCAGCGGAACGGTGTAATTGTACGGGATGAACTCGGCTCCCGCCTGCTTTGCGGCGACAACCGCTGCATTGTTGGCGTTGGAGCTCTCGAGCACTGCACCGATGAGCAGCGGAACGAAGCAGAGGCCTATGTTCTGAACCCAGAAGATGAGGTTATATGCCGAACCGAGTATCTTTTCGGGGATGATCTTCGGAACCGAAGGCCAGAGGGCTGCCGGAACGAGCGAGAAGCTTATGCCGAGGATCACGATGGTGGCATATGCGAGCAGCTTGCTGTGCGTAGCCGGAAGTCCGAACGCGAACACAAGGTGGCAGACTATCAGCAGCACCGCGCCCCAGATGAGCATCGTGGCTCCCTTGCCCTTGTGGTCGAGGTATGCGCCCAGGAAGGGAGTGATGGCGGCGGCTCCGATGGGGAACCAGCGGAAAATGTTGGCCGCCTGCTGCGGGGTGAGGTCGCCGATGTTGCACTGCAGCATGTTGGCGCCGTACCTCTGGAACGGGAAGATAGCGCTGTAATAGAGGACGCAGAGTATCGCCACGGTCCAGAAACTCTTGGAACCGAACACCTTGCCGAGGTCGCTGATATGGAATTCGTCTTCGGTATCCCTGTCGGCCTTGGCCTTCATCAGTCCGGCTCCTATGAGCTGCTTGTCGAACCTGGTGTCCATCACGCTGAACACTATGAAGTTGATCACGCCGATGAGGAGCAGGATGGTGCAGAAGCCTACAGGAGCTGCTACGCTGCCCATCTTGGCGGCGATGGCGGGGCTGATACTGAAGATGGCGAATACGCCTACGCGGGCGATGGCCATCTCGATGCCCATGGCAAGGGCCATTTCCTTTCCCTTGAACCACTTGGCTATGGACTTGGACACCGTGGTGCCGGCCATTTCACAGCCGCATCCGAAGAGCATGAAGCCGAGGCTTGCCATCTTGGCGCTTCCTGGCATGCTGGTCCACCAGGAACCGAGCCACTCGTTGAAGGCGGTGGCCTGGAACCAGTCGGAGATGCCTACGTACTTGATGGCCGCTCCAAGGAACATCATGCTGGAAGCGAGGATGCCGGTGAAGCGTATGCCCATCTTGTCGAGGATGATGCCCGCTATGATGAGGAATCCGCAGACGTTGAGGATGTACTCCGATGCGGCATATGTGCCGAATACATGGGGGCTCCATCCCCTCTGCTGTTCTACGAGGCTCTGCAGCGGACTCATCACGTCCACGAACATGTAGCCGAAGAACATCATGAGCGCGATGAGGATCAGGGCTGCCCATCTTGCTGCAGGATAATCGTTTAGGAATTTTCTAAGTTTTTCTGCCATTACAGTTGGGGTTTTAGGACTGCTAATATACGAATTTTTCTGCTTGCGCAGGCCTAGAACGGCAGGTCGTCACCGCCGTCCGGAGCACCGGCGTCGGGCTCCGCATAGGTCTGAGACTGGGCGGGAGCCTGCGGAACGGGCTGCTGGGGTCTGGAGGGCTGCTGCCATCCGCCCTGGCCGCCACCGCGCTGGAAGCCGCCCTGTCCCTCGTCGGCGCCCTCGCGCCTGCCGAGAAGCTGCATGTTGTCGACCGTGATTTCGGTGGTGTATTTCTTGACTCCCTGCTGGTCGGTGTAGGAGCGGGTGCGCAGACGGCCTTCGATGAAGAGCTGCGTGCCCTTGTGCACGAATTTCTCGGCTACGTCGGCCGAATTCCTCCAGGCGACGATATTGTGCCATTCGGTGTTTTCGCGGAGCTCTCCGCTGCGGTCCCTGTATCTCTCGGATGTCGCGAGTGTGAAAGTTGCTACTTTGGTACCAGTTCCGCCTGCTGCGGAATTTCCGTCAAGGTAACGTACTTCCGGGTCTCTGCCAACGTTACCGATCAAAAATACTTTGTTAAGTGACATACTCGTAAAAATGTTCATGGCTCCGTCCATCGTGGGCGGAGCATCGCAAGATAGATATTTTTTTTCAAAGTCCGAACGGCGTTTCGCCGGTCATCAGGGCATAGCCCGTCCTGGCCTGCTCCAGGAGCCATTCGGTGCCAGGAATATAATTGTCCGCGGCGTGTTCCAGACGGGGGTTGCGGTAGTCGGCTTCGAGAATCGCCGGGAAATGAAGGCCTTCGAGTTGGGGGACGGCCGTGGGGAGGGTGCAGATGAGGATGTCGCAGATGCCGCAGAGGGCGGGGAGGTCTTCCAGCGGGCGTATGCCGTCCGCCTTGCGGCTGCGGTTGCATACCACCACGTCCATCCCCAGGGAACGGGCCGCCGCCGCTGCCGCTTTTCCGGCACCTCCGAATCCCGCCACCACCGCTATGCTTCCCGGGCCGTAACCCTTTCCGGAGAGCAGTGCCTTCACTCCGAGATAATCGGAATTGAATCCGCGTATCCCTTCGGGAGCCTTTACGGCTATGTTGATGGCTCCTATGGCTTCGCATTCAGGGGCGAGTATACCCTCGGACTGTACGCGGAGGAATGCAGGCTCCTTGAAGGGTGCCGTGATGTTTATCGCCCGGTAGCCGGATAGGAAGCGCTCCCAGGATGCTTCGAAGCAGGCTCCTTCGATCAGGTCGTAGGGCCACCTGCCCCCATAGGCCCTGGCGAACAGGGCGGGGCTTCCGGAACCCTTTACGGGATTTCCAATGAGGCCGAAGCGGCTAGATGAATTCATCGCGTTCCTTCAGGTCTTTGATGCGGAGCTGGAGGCTGGAGTTGCCGCGGTAGTAATTCTCCACTATAGAGTAGCATACGTCCATGGGGTTCCCCTCGTGGATGTAGTCGTAGTGGCCGCTCATGTTGAACGCAATGGCCGGTATCTGGTGGTAGGGCTGGCTCTCCTGGATAAGGTCCAGTTTCATGTGCACTCCGCCGGCACCCACCTTGCGGCCGTTGCCCGCATCGTACACGTTCTCGGTTGCGAATACGGGGTTCTGGTTTCCGGGGCCGAATGGCTGGAACTGTTTGAGAAGCCGGGTGAACTTGGGGGTGATCTGCGAGAAGTCAAGGCGTGAGTCGATGTCGATGACGGGCGTGAGCATCTCTTCAGTCAGCCTGTCCTTCACGAAAGCATCCATCCTGCTCACGAATTCCGGCAGGTTCTCTTCCTTGAGCGTAAGGCCGGCAGCATAGACGTGACCTCCGAAGTTCTCCAGCAAGTCGGAGCAGTTCTCGATGGCCGCATACAGGTCGAAGCCCTGGATGCTGCGTGCGGAACCGGTGACGAAGCCGTTGGATTTCGTGAGCACCACGGTGGGCTTGTAGAAAGCTTCCACCAGCCTGGACGCAACTATTCCCACTACACCCTTGTTCCATTCGGGGTTGTAGACTATGGTGGCGTTGCCGCTGGAAAGGGCCTTGCCGCTCTGCACCATCTCCAGCGCTTCGGCGGTAATTTCGCGGTCGATGTTCTTGCGATCGTTATTGTTGTTGTTGATCTTCTCCCCGATGCGCAAGGCTTCGCCAGTTTCGGTGGCGGTGAGCAGTTCTACGGCAAGCCTGCCGGTTTCCATGCGTCCCGCGGCGTTGATGCGCGGGCCGATCTTGAACACTATGTCGTCGATGGTGATGTGCCCCGGTTCGAGGTTCGACAGGTTTATCATGGCGAGCAGGCCCTTGCAAGGGTCGTCGTTGAGCCGTTTGAGCCCGAAATGGGCCAGCACCCTGTTCTCGTCCACCATGGTCACAAGGTCGGAAGATATGCTCACTACCAGCAGGTCCAGCAGGGGCCTGAGGGTATCGAAGGGGATGTCGTACTTCTGGGCATAGCCCTGGACCAGTTTGAACCCGACCCCGCAGCCGCAAAGGTCGTCGAAGGGGTAGGTGTCGTCTTCGCGCTTGGGATCCAGCACGGCCACTGCCGGCGGAAGCTCCTCTTCGGGAAGATGATGGTCGCAGATGATGACGTCTATGCCCTTGGATGCGGCGAGGCGGGTCTTGTCGATGGCCTTGATGCCGCAGTCGAGGGTGATGATGAGCGTGAACCCTCCGTCGGCAGCATGTTTGATGCCCTTTTCGGAGACTCCGTAACCCTCGTCGTAACGGTCGGGGATGTAGAAGTCGACGTTGGGGGAGTAGCGCTTGATGAAGGAGTAGACAAGGGAAACGGCGGTTGTGCCGTCTACGTCATAGTCGCCGTAAACGAGTATCTTCTCGCCGCCGGTAATGGCCTTGTGCAGACGGTCCACTGCCTTGTCCATGTCCTTCATGAGGAAGGGGTCGTGAAGGTTCTCGAGACTGGGGCGGAAGAAGCGGCGCGCCTGTTCGAAGGTTTCGACGCCCCTCTGGACCAACAGGTTGGCCAGCACGGGATCGATGCCGACTTCGGCTACCAGCCTCTCGATCTTCTCTGGATCGCCGCTTTCGCGTATGTTCCACTTGTTCTCCATACGTATCCTACAAAGATACCTATAATATTTTAAAAATCCATTTTTAAGTGCTATTTTTGTGGTCTAACAATCAAATCAAGATGGCAGATATTCAATTGAGCGAGCAGGAGCAGATCCGCCGCGAGTCACTCTCCAAGCTCAGGGAACTTGGAATCGAACCCTATCCGGCGCCTCTCTATCCGGTGAATGCTACCGCTAAGGGAATCGAGGACGCTTTCGACAGGGAAGCAGCACAGAAAGAAGATTTCGACCCGCTCCAGGGTCCTCTGGGCGATGTGTGCATCGCAGGCAGGCTGATGAGCCGCCGCATCATGGGTGCGGCGTCGTTCGCCGAACTCCAGGACTCCACCGGCCGCATCCAGATATATGTCAAACGCGACGAAATCTGTCCCGGAGAGGACAAGACCATGTACAACACGGTCTGGAAAAAGCTTCTGGACATCGGTGACATCGTGGGCATCAAGGGATTCGCCTTCCTCACCCAGACCGGCCAGCTGAGCGTGCACGCGAAGGAACTCACCCTCCTCAGCAAGTCGCTCAGGGTGCTCCCGATCGTTAAGGAAGCCGACGGAAAGGTGCACGACGCTTTCACCGATCCCGAACTGCGTTACCGCCAGCGCTATGTCGACCTTATCGTGAACCCCCAGGTGCGCGAAGTGTTCGTGGGCAGGACGAAGATAATCAACACAATGCGCGAACACTGCAGCGAGGCGGGCTACCTCGAAGTCGAGACCCCGATACTGCAGTCGATCCCGGGAGGCGCCACCGCCAGGCCGTTCATCACCCATCACAACGCCCTGGACATCCCGCTGTACCTGCGCATCGCCGATGAGCTCTATCTCAAGCGCCTCATAGTCGGCGGTTACGACGGCGTGTTCGAATTCGCCAAGGACTTCCGCAACGAGGGCATGGACAAGACCCATAACCCGGAATTCACCCAGATGGAACTCTACGCGGCATACAAGGATTATATCTGGATGATGGACTTCACCGAAAAGATGCTGGAGAAGATAGCCCTCAGGCTCCACGGCACCACGGTGGTGGACGTCGCGGGCAACAAGATAGACTTCAAGGCCGGATGGCGCCGCGTGCGCATCCTTGACGCCATCAAGGAATATGCGGGAGTAGATGTGCATGACATGGACGAAGACGCCCTCCGCAGCACCTGCAAGGAGCTGAACGTCGAGGTCGACAAGACCATGGGACGTGGCAAACTCATCGATGCCATCTTCGGAGCTTTCTGCGAGGACAAGTTCATCCAGCCTACATTCGTCACCGACTATCCGGTCGAAATGTCGCCGCTCACCAAGCGCTGCCGCTACGACGACACCCTTACCGAACGCTTCGAACTCTTCGTCAACGGTCACGAGCTCGCCAACGCTTACTCCGAGCTCAATGACCCCATCGACCAGCTGGAGCGCTTCAAGGAAGAAGCCAAGCTTAAGATGAAAGGCGACGACGAAGCCATGTTCGTCGACTACGACTTCGTGCGCGCCCTCGAATACGGCATGCCGCCCACCTCAGGCATCGGGATAGGCATCGACCGCCTGACCATGCTGATGCTCGGCCAGAACACCATCCAGGATGTCCTGTTCTTCCCGCAGATGAGGCCCGAGGCGGCCCTCTAGTACGGAAAGATGAGGACGGAAACGATAACTTCGGCCCAGAATCCGAAGATAAAGGAGGCCCTCTCGTTAGGTTACAAGTCGAATGTACGGCGCGAGAAGGGGCTCTTCCTGGTCGAGGGACGCCGCGAACTCGAGCGTTGCCTCGGCGCAGGCTTCTCCGCCCGCACCTTCTTCCGCTGCCCCGAAATCCTTTCCGATTCCGGATTCTCATCCATCGAGGCCCTCGCACCCGAAGATGCCCGCTGTTTCCTCGTCCCCCGGGCCCTTTACGAAAAGATAGCCTACCGCGGCGGAACCGAAGGAGTTATAGCCGAGGTAGCCTGGCGCACCCTCACCCTCGCAGACCTCCAGGGCCTGCAGGGGCAGCGAGACGGTTTCAGCGACTTGGCCCCTGCAGGCAGGAAACCGGCACTGATCGTAGTGTTGGAGTCGGTGGAAAAGCCAGGGAACCTTGGCGCCGTGCTTCGCAGCGCCGACGCAGCCGGCGCCGACGCGGTGATAGTCTGCGACCCCCTCACCGACCTCTACAATCCCAACCTCATCCGCGCCAGCGTGGGAGCCATATTCACCGTCCCCACGGTTTGCTGCAGCTCCGCAGACGCCATCAAATGGTTGAAAGACAACAATATACAGATACTCACAGCCCAACTGCAGGACTCCAGCCTCTATTATGACGTTCCCATGACCGGCCCTACGGCGATAGTGATGGGAACCGAAGCGACAGGCCTCACTCCCGTATGGCGCGAAGCCGCCACGGCCCACATCCGCATCCCCATGCTCGGGGTGGAGGACTCGCTCAACGTAAGCGTTTCCGCGGCCATACTGCTGTTCGAAGCCGTCCGGCAACGCATGGGCAAGGAATAAAACCCACAGGATTATGGAAGATTATACCAGGATGTTCTCCCTCGAAGGGAAGGTTGCGCTCGTAACCGGCGGAGCGCACGGCATAGGAATGGCGATAGGCAAGGCCCTCGCGAAAGCTGGAGCGAAGCTGGCATTCAACAGCCGTAACGGACAGAACGTGAGCAAGGCCGAAGAAGAGTTCAGGGCTATGGGCATAGAGGCCAAAGGCTACGTCTGCGATGTCTGCGACGGAACGGAAGTTGCCGGAATGGTCGCGGCAATAGAGCGGGACCTCGGAACCGTGGACATACTCGTGAACAACGCGGGCATAATAAAGCGCATTCCCATGACCGAAATGAGCGAACAGGAATGGAGGCAGGTCATCGACACAGACCTCACAGCCCCCTTCATCTGCTCCAAGGCCGTCATTCCCGGCATGATACGCAAGGGCCACGGCAAGATAATCAACATCTGCTCCATGATGAGTGAACTCGGCCGCGAGACCGTGAGCGCGTACGCAGCGGCCAAGGGCGGCCTCAAGATGCTCACCCGCAATATCGCCAGCGAATACGGCGGGTACAATATCCAGTGCAACGGAATAGGCCCCGGCTACATAGCTACTCCCCAGACTGCGCCCCTGCGTGAACCCCAGGCCGACGGCAGCCGGCATCCCTTCGACAGCTTCATCGTCTCGAAGACCCCTGCAGGACGCTGGGGAACGGTCGAGGACCTCGAAGGCCCGGCGGTGTTCCTCGCCTCCGACGCCTCCGACTTCGTCAACGGACACATACTCTATGTCGACGGAGGTATCCTGGCCTATATAGGCAAACAGCCTAAGTGACCTGAAGGTTTTTTCCCTGCAGCAGCGCCTTTATCTTCCCTGCCACCTGGGCCGGAGAAAGCCCGTCAGTGATTACGCAGGCATCGGCCGCGGCGAGATAGGCTTCCTCCCTGGCTGAGAGCAATTCTTCTATCCTTTTCCGGAGGTCCTTGGCGCCGCCAAGCAGCGGCCTGCTTCCGCAATCCCCGGAAAGATTCCCGAAAAGGGTGTCGGGGCTTGCCTGAAGGTATATGCAGGTGGAATACTTCCTTATGAGTTCCAGCGCTTCCGGCCGGAGTATCGTTCCTCCGCCCAGGGCGAGGACCCTGCCTTTCGCTGAATGGCCTGAGGTACCGCGGCGGGGCTTCAGGAAATGCTTCAGCGCGGCCAGTTCGGAGTCGCGGAAACCCTTCTCGCCGTCTTCGGCGAAGATTCTGGAAACCGTCCGTCCCTCCCTTTCTGCGATCATGTCGTCAAGGTCGAAGAAATCCCGGTCCAGGAGGATGGCAAGTTCCTTTCCGACACTTGTCTTCCCCGAGCCCATGAATCCGGTAAGGGAGATGATATCCATGCCCTTAGAAGAGTGTGGGTTCTTCGAAAATCTCTATCGGCTCTTCCTCCTTCCTGGGCTTGGGAGCGGACTTCTTCGCGGTCTTCGAAGCCTTAGCTTCAGGAGCGGGTTCCGGTTCCGGAAGGTCGATCACATCGGTAGGGAGACTGAAGTCCAGTTCGATCGGAGCCTGCTCGGCGGGTTCCGGCATATCCGGTTCTCCTGCGGGGATGTCCGGCTGTTCGGGGACCGCCTCTTCGTCGGGGACGGGGAGAGGATCGATAAAGAGGACTTTCTTCAGTTTTTCGCGGTCGTGGCACTTCTTGCCCTTTGCCGTATAGCCCTTCTTTCCTATCCACTGCTCCGCGTCGATGTCCTCCGGGTTCCTGGACGCGTCCTTGAAGATGCAGCGGTATTGCGGGCGCGCATCGCCGCTCAGGCCGGCCAGGTATGATTTGGGCGCCGCGGCTATGAAACTGAGGGGGGTGTTGTCGCTCAGCACGAAGCTGAACCTCTTCACGTAGAAGGTCTTAGCCGCGCCGTCGTAATAAAGGGCGGTGAAGGTCTTCTCGGGGTCGAACTTCTCTATGAGAAGCACGTCGCCCTGGTACTTGTTCACCAGATCGTAGGAGGTGGTGTAGAAGGACCCGTTGCGGAATACCGCAAGCACCTTGTCCTCGCCTTCGAACTGGCCAAGGTAGATGCCGCGGCCGTCTTCGTTCAGTTTCTGGATGTCGGAGTCGTACCAGATGTCCTTGCCCGCTATGGTGCTCACACCCTTGCTCTTGAGGGAGATGCGGCTGATGGAATTCTTGCTCACCAGGTTGCCCCTTGCGGTCTTGCTCTTGATGGTGAGCGGTGCGAAATCGTACTCGAAGGACGTCTTCTTGAGCTTGGGCTTGGGACGGAGCTGCACCCGCACCGTTTCGGCCTCGCCGTTGTGGTTGGCCGTGAACCAGACTATCTGGCTGCCCGGTTTGCCCTGTGTGATGTCGTATTCCTTGTCGCGGGTGACCGAAGTGACGGCGAAGCGCTTGGCGTAGTAGAGGGAGGTCTTGCCGTCGCGGTAAATGACGTTGTATATTGTGCGCTCGTCGCCGCGGTTGAACACGTTGACGTAGAGGAGGTCCTTGCCGAAGAACGCCTTGTCGCTTACCTTGGTGATGCGGTACTTGCCATCCTTGCCGACCACGATGATCTCCGAAAGGTCGGAGCAGTCGCAGATGTATTCGCCGCCGTCGTCGCGCTTGAGGCTGATGCCCACGAAGCCTTCCGCCAGATTGGCCTGAAGCTTGGCGTTCTTGTTCACCACCTTGGTGGCGGCGATCTGTTCGAAGCCGGTGAGTTCGGTCAGGCGGGGGAAAGCCTTGCCGTATTCGCTCTTGAGCTTGCGGAACCAGGCTATGGCATAATCGTTTATGGTATCGATGTCATGCTGTGTCTGCTGCATCTCGGCTTCGATCCGGAGTATCTTTTCGTCGATGGCCCTGGTGTCGAACTTCGAAATCTTGCGCACGGGCTTTTCCACCAGCTTGAGGATGTCGTCCATGACGATCTCCCTGCGGAGCAGGTCCTGGTATTCCTTCATCCTGGCGAACACTTCGTCCAGCTGGTCTTCCCAGGTCTTCTGGTCCTGTTCCAGCACCTTGTAGATGCGGTTCTCGAAGAAGATGCGCTCCAGCGAGGTGTAGTGCCAGTCGGCCTCCAGCTTGCCCAGGCGGATGCGCAGCTGGGCTTCCAGCAGGTCGCGGGTATGGAGGGTGTCGTAGGTGAGTATCTCGTCCACGCCCATGAACTGCGGCTTGTTGTCCTTGATGACGCAGGCGTTGGGCGCTATGTTTAT
>ONSD01000003.1 GCA_900320385.1 uncultured Bacteroidales bacterium | reverse complement strand
GGCCGGGTTCGCAGATGCCGCTGGCTTCTATCACTATATAGTCGAAACGGCCGTCGGAGCAGAGGTCGCAGAGCTGATTGACAAGGTCCATCTTGAGTGTGCAGCAGATGCAGCCGTTCTGCAGGGCGACAAGGCTGTCGTCACCGCTCCCGACCACGCCGCCCTTCTGGATAAGGTCGGCGTCTATGTTCACTTCGCCCAGGTCGTTCACTATGACCGCGAACCTGATTCCCTTCTCGTTGGTGAGGATGCGGTTCACCAGGGTCGTCTTTCCGCTGCCAAGGTATCCGGTGAGCAGCAGTACCGGTACTTCTTTCCTTTCTTGCATGTCCGTCTGTTTTTGGGAATGCAAATGTACTCAATTTTAGCTATATTTGTAATCTATGGGAGAGGAACTGAACTTTGTCAAGGACCTGGCGATAATCCTTATTTCCGCCGGAATCTTCACCGTCATCTGCCGGGCCCTCAAACAGCCGCTGATCCTCGGGTACATCATCGCAGGATTCCTGATCAGTCCAAACCTTGGCATATTCGGCATATCGAGCCAGCTGACCGTCGACCAATGGTCGGAGATCGGTATGATCTTCCTTATGTTCGGTCTCGGACTGGAATTCAGTTTCAAGAAGCTTCTCAAAGCAGGCAGCCAGGCTCTCGTGACGGCCGGGAGCAAGTTCCTCGGCGTCTTTGTCATAGGCTTCCTCATAGGACAGCTGCTGGGCTGGACGGTCATGGAGAGCGTTTTCCTGGCGGGCTTGCTGTCCATGTCCTCCACAGTCGTGGTCATCAAGACCTATGACGACCTCGGCCTGAAGCGGAAGCCCTACGCGAGCATAGTCTTCGGCACCCTGGTCGTTGAAGACCTCATAGCCATACTGCTCATGGTATTGCTCTCCACCCTCGCGGTATCCAACCAATTCTCCGGCGGGGAGATGCTCCTGAACCTGGGCAAGCTCCTGTTCTTCCTGATACTCTGGTTCATAGTAGGCATATACCTGATACCGACGGTCCTGAAGAAGACCGGCAAATACCTCAGCGACGAAATACTGCTTATCATCAGCCTCGGCCTGTGCTTCGGCATGGTAACCCTGGCCACCGCTTCCGGCTTTTCGTCGGCACTCGGTGCCTTCATGATGGGCTCCATCCTTGCCGAAACCGTGGAAAGCGAGCATATCGACAAACTTATCAGCCCCATCAAGGATCTGTTCGGCGCCGTGTTCTTCGTTTCGGTGGGGATGATGATAGCCCCTGCCCAGATAGCCGCTCACTGGTGGATCATATTGCTCCTCTCGGTGTTGGTGGTCATTACCCACGTATTCTTCGCCACCGTGGGCGTCGTGCTCGGGGGAGGGAATCTCGACAATGCGGTCCATACCGGTTTCAGCCTCGCCCAGCTCGGTGAATTCGGGTTCATCATCGCGGGAGTGGGCATAAGCCTCGGGGTCATGAGGGATTTCATCTACCCGGTGATCATCGCTGTTTCGGTGCTCACTATCTTTACCACCCCCTATACCCTCAGGCTCGCCGATCCTGTATATGCGTGGCTCAAGCGTAAGCTGCCGTCCAACCTGCTGAGCCGCATAGAGCGCCAGGATACGTCCGGCAAGCGCTCTACCGCAGAGCAGAATGAATGGAAGAAGGTCATCAGCGCCTTCTTCACACGCGTGCTGATATACGGAGTACTGCTGGTAGCCATACTCATCCTTTCCGACACCGTCCTTACCCGCTTCCTTGACGGGACTTTCCCCGAGATGGCGCCCGGACCAAAGAACCTCATCAATATCTCCGTCACCCTGCTGGTCATGGCTCCCTTCCTGTACGGCCTTGGTGCCAGCGGAACCGGCGTGAATTCTTCGGCCCGCAAGCTCATGGAAGAGAAGAAGAGCAACGTCTGGCCCCTTCTCGGCATTACCCTTGCCCGCATATTCATAGCCCTCGGCTTTATCCTCGCAGCCATTGCAAGACATGTGGAGCTCGCCGGATGGGTGGTGGTGGCCATCATAGTCGCTGGCGTGCTGTTCTTCATCATAAGCCGGTACTATTTCAAGCGTTTCAATGCCCTTGAAAGCCGTTTCCTGAGCAATCTCAACGAACGCGAGGAACGCGCCCGCAAGCTCAGGCCTGTCACTTCTTCGGTGCAGGGCAGCCTGGGTGCATATGATGTGAAGATAGAGGAAGTCGCTGTTCCCCCGGATTCGGAATGGGCCGGAAAGAAACTCAAGGACCTTCCCCTGCGGGCGGAATCGGGAGCCAATATCATAAAGATAACGCGCGGCTCACATATCTTCAACATCCCCGACGGCGACCGCGTGATCTATCCCGGCGACAAGGTGCTAGCAGTGGGCACTGGAGAGCAGATCTCCGCTTTCCGAAGGCTTCTTGACGCTTCGCTGGTAAAGGGAGGGGAAGGAAAGGGCGCGGGATTCAAGGTCGCTCCCATCTTGCTGAGGGAGGATTCCTTCATGACCGGCAAAAGCCTGCGCGCCCTCAGTCTCCGCAATTATGGCTGCATGATAATCAGCATGTTGCGCGACGGGGAATTCATCACGAATCCGAAACCGGACGTGGTATTCCAGGCCGGCGATACGGTTTGGTTGGCCGGCGACGTTGATTCGCTGGCGTGGATGGATTAGGATCCGGCCCCTATAGCTGGGAAGCCAGGGCGCGGTCGACGTAGAACTGGCCGTTCTCCTGCATATACACCGACGGGAATATGGTGGGGACCATGGTCTCGCTTCCGTCCGGCGCGATTCTGTAAACCTCAGAGTGCCATGCAGGAATGCGCAGGGTTACGTCGCCCTTGCGAACGAACAGCGTGGGGAAGTCTTCGTCCGGCACCATTTCCATTTCGCAGCCTTCGAACAGTTTCAGATGCGGGATGTAGTGCTCGTCCGAGAGTTCGACCAGCTTTTCGCGCGACGGCATTCCGAACATGCGGCACATGTAGTCGTTGAGTGCGGTGTTGGTGATTATGCCGTTCGGGCGCTGGCCGTGCGGATTGTAACAGGCAAGGAACACATCCTCGCCGGTATGGTTGCCGCTGGTGAACCCGATGTGGGTGCGGGAAGTGAATATGCCGCAGATAACGCCCTGAAGGTTATAGGCATGCGAAACCTTCATGTAGTCGCTTTCAGTATATCCGAGGACTGAATTCAGCACCTTTATCTCCTGGGGCTTGAGGTCTATGCCGGTCCACTCCTTGAAGGTGGCGGGTATCTCTTCCTTGGGGCACTGCTGCAGGAGGCGGGACATCTTCCAGGAAGAGATGCGGCAGTCCTTGATCCCTACGAACATCGAGTCCAGACCCTTTGCCGCATAATTGCGGTAACGGGCGTCGCCAAGGGTTATGCCCGAGTTGCCGTGGTCGGGGAGTATGACCACCGCGGTGTTCCCGTCCTTCCTGGCGAAGTCCATCGCGACCTTGATGGCGTTGTCGAACTCTATGAATTCGGTGATGGCTTCGACGGGGTCCTGCGAGTGGGCGCCGTAGTCCACCTTGCTGCCTTCAACCATCAGGAAGAATCCGTCCTTGTCCTTGCTGAGGAGGTCGAGGGCCTTGGACGTCATTTCGCTGAGCGATGGTTCGTCCTGGGGGTCGCGGTCGATCTCGTAGTCCATGATATCGTCGTTCCAGAGCGACCAGACCTTGCCGCCGCTGAATTCGCGGAAGCCTTTCACATCGTTCTCCAGAAGGGTTGCGCCCTTGCTGCGTATCTCTTCGCGCATGGCGTCGTTCAGTATTCCAATGCCGCCGCCGAACATGACGTCGAGGTCCTGCGATGCCATCTGCCAGCCGAGGTCGTGGTAGCGGTGGCGGGATGCCGAATGGGCGGCTGTGGCAGCCGGAGTTGCGTGGGGGAACACCGTGGTGACCACTATGCCGGTAGCCTTGCCCATTGTCTTGGCGGCTTCAAGTATGGTAGCCGCAGGCTGGTAGGTCCTGGAGCCGTCGACAGGCACCACGTCCTGGCCGGGATGGGGCTCAGGATAGATGGAGATGTTGGCAACCTTCTGAGGAACCCCTGTCGTATATCCTGCCATCGCCGGAGCAGAATCGGGTATGATTGCATCCGAGAGACGGCTTTGGACAAGTCCGCAGATGTAGGGATCGATTGCAAGCGGCATGTCCAGGCTGTCCTGCATGTAGCGCTTGTACCAACGGGCGGTAGCTATCAGGCTTGTGGAAGTGCCGTCGGTGATCATCAGGATAATGTTCTTGACAGGCTTTACTTTGGCCGGAACTCCTGTCGAGACCGGACTTGTGCAGGCGGCGAGCATTGCCAGCGCTGCGCAGAATGCGAATATCTTTTTCATTGTTATTCAAGTTCTTTGCTTGGATACATCTCTTCCCACCAGCTGTCATCACCGCGGAGATGCTTCTGGAACCATGCGAAGATGGTGTCCTGCCAGCGGAGACGCTTTTCATACTGGAGTATGTGGTGGTTCTGTCCGTCGACCACGACGAATGCGGTGGGTCGGCCCAGGAGCTTTAGGGCGGTGTACATCTGTATGCTTTCGCCTATCGGTACGTTGGTGTCGGCGCTGCCGTGCAGGAACAGCAGGGGAGCGTGGATCTTGTCGGCGTTGAAAAGCGGGCTCTGCTCGACGTACAGGTGCTTGTCGGTCCAGGGGTACGAACCGGCCATGGAGGTTTCGCTGTACGAATAGCCCCAGTATCCTTCGCCCCAATATGACGTGTGGTCGCTGATGCCGGCGTGCGATATGCCCGTAGTGAACAGGTCGGTCTTTGTGAGCAGGTACTGGGTCATGAACCCGCCGTAGGATGCTCCGATGCATCCTATCTTGCTGCCGTCCACGAAGGGATGCTCGGCGACGAACTTGCGGGTACCCTCGATTATGTCTTCAGCGACCCCTTCTCCGGCGGTGTTGACGTGGCGCGCCGAGAATTCCTGTCCGAAGCCGGTGGCTCCGCTCGGATTGATAACGTAAACCACGTATCCCATCGCAGCGTAGAGATGCTGGGGATAGCGGGTCTCGAAGTTGCGGCTGGTGGGGGAGCAACCGCCGTAATAATTGACTATGAGGGGATATTTGCGGTTCTTGTCGAAGTGTGGAGGCAGATAGTAGCGGCCGTATATCTTGTCTCCCCTCGAGGATGTGAAGTTCCAGGTGATGCAGTCGCCGAGTTCGACGTCCTTGAGGATTTCGGCGCTGAGGTCTTCCTGAAGCACGGCCTTGTCGCCGGCAAGGTCGACGGTGTAAATGCGGTCGGAATTCCTGGTGCCCTGCCCGCCGCAGGCGAGGATGGGTGCGGCTGCCGAAACGCTGAATCCCTCGATGACCTCTTCAGGCACGGGGAGAAGGGTGAATCTGCCGTTCTTTGGGTCCAGGCGGAACAGGTGGATGCAGTCTTTGTCTTCGGCAGTGAAGTAGATCATGCCGTCGGCCCTGCTCCACTCGACCCTCTGTACGCAGGGATCGAATTTCTTGGTGAGGGGAGTGACCTTGCGGCTGGCTATGTCCATCAGGTAGAGCTGCTGGTCGGTCATGCTGGGTATCTGGCCTTTGCGGACATTCTTGCCTACGCCTCCCAGGCACTCGGGACTGCCCTGGAAAAGGATCATGCTGCCATCCGGGGAGAAGGTGCCGCCTCCCAGGAAGCCGTCGCCGTCGACGAGTTTCTCTGTCTCGAGGGTGGAGAGGTCCATCAGGTAGACGTCCGAAACGGTGGTGGGCCTTTCCTTCTGCCAGCGGCTTACCATGAACAGCAGCTTGCTGCCGTCTGCGCTGACGTCGGACGGATAGGCGCTGTGATGACCGAAGGTGAGCTGCTGGTACACACCGGTTTCCAGATTGTATGACGCTATGCCGCTGCGGTTCCTCCATCCGGGCTGACGGTCGTCGGGGTTTATGATTTCGTATACGTCATCCCTTTCTTTGGGTCCTTCCTGCATCGTGCTGATTATGAGGAATTTGTCGTTGGGTGCAAGCTGCGGCCTGCCTTCGGTCGGGATACCTTCCAGGGTTTCGGTTGCGCCGGTGGCAGGGTCGGTTATGACCATCTTCCCGCCTTCGAACTTAT
>ONSD01000107.1 GCA_900320385.1 uncultured Bacteroidales bacterium | reverse complement strand
ACCCGAAGCACCTGTTCGTAATACTCGTTGTCGCCCATGCTCTTGCAATAGGCGTCGAGGAAGGGGAGGTATGTATGGCGCGAGAACTCCTTGGAGAACTTGTAGATGTTGACCGTCTTGTAATACGACGCGGAATCCTCGAAGCGGAATGCCTTTTTGGTGATGAAGTCGACGATGTTCATCTCGTCTCCGATGCGCACCACCGTCCCGTCCATCCAGTTCTCGTACTTGGCCACCAGGGCTATATTGGGATGCGGGTCGTCGATTGCCATGCGCAGCAGCTGCGGCTCGAAAATGAGGTCGCTCTCCAGCAGCAAGGTATCGTCTTTGGCGAGTTCCGCACCCGCAAGGGCGAGGGAGTATATGTTGTTCGTCCTGTCGTAGACGGGATTGTTGATGTACTCGATCTTCAGCACTCCGTCGTATCGCCTGCCGATGTGCGCCTTGAGTTCCGCACCCTTGTACCCTTCGACGATTACGACGCGCTCCAGCCCCAGTTCGGCGAGTTGCCCCAGCATCCGGTCGATGAGCGGGATACCGTTCACCTTGACCATGCACTTGGTGTTGTCCTTGGTGTAGGCGCCAAGGCGCCTGCCCATTCCAGCAGCCAGTATTATCGCTTGCATATCTCTTGTTATCTGTCTGTTATGGAGATTCCAGTCTTCTTTAGCAGGGGTGAAGCGTGCATATCTTGCGGATTCGTGCCGGAGACCCCCTGGGGTATCGGCACTCCGAGGGCGCCGAAGAGTTTTTCCCAGTACGGCGGCATAGTGCCGTCCGGTGCCTTGAAATTCATGGGAACCGTCCCGAACACATGGGAACCGTCCGGGTTAAGGTAGCTTTCGTATACCAGTTCGGTGCAGTACATGGCTCCGTTGTCGGGGAGGAAGTAAACGTCATACGGTTCCCCGATGAAGGTCTTGGCCTTACTGAGATATCTCTGCGCGTCCTTGCCGTCCTTGAGCCTCAGCACCTCGAATACGGGATAGCTGCCGTCCTTGAGGGTGAAGTCGGTGAGGAAGGTGTCCAGCGGATACCTGTCCACTCCGTGCTTGATGGTGGCATCGATGATCCATGTGGATCCGTCTGCCACTTCTATTATCGCCGTGTGGATATAGTTGAGGGCTTCGCCACCGCCGGTGGCCGCCGTTATCCCGCTGCTCATGGATGCGGTGTCGGCTTCATAATCCATAGGCAGTGCGACGAAAAGCAGGTCACCGCTGCGCAGCTCCTGACGTGCGCAGCCCGTGGCGAGCAGCGCCAGGGCCAGCAAAATGCTTGTAACTTGAGTTTTCATATCTACAAATTGTAAAGATAGTGATTTTTTTACAAACCTTTCAATTTGGCGTATATGCGTATTTTTCCTACCTTTAGGGGATTAAAACCTGAAACCCATGGAACCACATATTGTACAGCAACTGGATAGCATAAACGTCACGCTGAATGCCGGCGGCATGAATACCATAAACATCGTCCTGGCCTTCGTCATGTTCGGGGTCGCGCTCGGAATCAAGCCGCGCATGTTCGCAGAGGTATTCAAAAAACCAAAGTCGGTTCTCGTCGGAATGGGTTCCCAGCTGATTGTGCTGCCCCTTTTCACCTTCCTGCTCGCCTGGGCTCTCGGACCTGCCGTGTCGTTCTCCATGGCCATGGGCATGATCCTGGTTGCGGCCTGCCCCGGAGGCAACATCTCCAATTTCATCTCCAGCCTCAGCAAGGCCAATGTCGAACTCTCGGTAAGCCTCACGGCCATCTCCACCGCCCTCGCCATGCTCATGACGCCGTTCAATTTCTGGTTCTACGGCAACCTGTACATCAAAGTGGCGGACCTCTCCTCCTTCGTGGGACAGGTTCCCAACCTGCACATTCCCTTCTGGGATGTGTTCAAGACGATAGTCATCCTTCTCGGGATCCCGCTCACGCTCGGCATCCTCACGGCCCATTTCCTTCCCCGGGCGGCCGAAAAACTCAAGAAACCCTTCCAGTGGTTCAGCTTACTGTTCTTCATCGCCATGGTGGTGCTCTCGTTCATGGGCAACATCGACGCGTTCCTCAAATGCGTCAAGTACATATTCCTGATAGTGCTGCTCCATAACGCACTAGCCCTGTGTATCGGTTATTGCAACGGTTCGTTGTTCCGCCTCCCGGACCGCGACCGGCGCACCCTCACCATCGAGACCGGGATCCAGAACAGCGGACTCGGCCTCGCCCTCATGCTGGGAGCGAACCAGATATTCTCCGGTTTCATGCCCCAGTACCCCCACGGAGTGCCCGGAGGTATGCTGGTAATTACCGCCTGGTGGGGGATATGGCATATAATCGCCGGTCTTTCGGTAGCCGGCTTCTTCAATCTCAAGGACAGGAAAAGGGCCGGCCGATGAAAATCTGGGAACATAATCCCAGGTACAATTTCTGGCGCGGGTACGTCGACCTCTGCACCCGCACCCAATTCTCCCGGGTTATCGTCGAAGGGAAGGAAAAGTTCCCCACCGACGGAGCCGTGATGCTCGGTCCGAACCATTGCGGAGCCCTGATGGATGCTCTGCTGGTGCTCCTTCTGAGGCCGCACGAACCGATAGGGTTCGGGGCGAGGGCGGACATCTTCCGCAAACCCGTCGTGGCGAAGATACTGCGCTGGCTGCGGATAGTGCCGCTCGCCCGCGAGCGCGACGGCATACAGGAAGTCGCCAAGGACTTCGAAGTGATAGACGAGATCGTGGAAGCGCTGGCGCACGACCTGCCTTTCTGTCTTTTCAGTGAGGGGACCCACCGTGCGGCGCCGGGCATGATGCCGGTTAAAAAGGGCATATTCAAGATAGCCAGGCAGGCGCTGGAGTCCGCGTCCAGGCCGGTCTACGTCGTTCCGGTAGGGTTGGAGTACCAGTATTTCTTCCATGAGATGGGCCGTGCCGCCATAAGGGTGGGTGAGCCCCTGGAACTGGGAAGGTTCATCGCCGACCGTGCGGAGATGCCGGACGCGGCGATATATCGCGAACTCTGTGAAGAACTCCGGCAGAGAGACCTGGCACTCATCGACCGTTGGGGAGAGCGCCGCCATGACCGGAAGCTGCTGCGGGCCCTGCTTGGGGTGCTGCTCCTGCCCTTCTTCATTCTGCTCGCGGCTGCCTCTTTCCCCATCTGGCTGCCGGCAGAGATCATCCTCTCCCGGATAAAGGACAAGGCCTGGACCCATACGGTGTATTTCGCACTGAGGCTTTTCCTGCCGCTCTTCTG
Source organism: uncultured Bacteroidales bacterium (assembly GCA_900320385.1). GTDB lineage: Bacteria > Bacteroidota > Bacteroidia > Bacteroidales > UBA932 > Cryptobacteroides. The sequence continues at coordinate 3,231 of ONSD01000107.1, read as the reverse complement.
GCCCTTCTTCGCCGGCTTTGCCCCTCTCGCCAATTATTACCGCAATCTTTACGTGGATTTCAAGAAATACTGAACGATGAAAAAGATCTTTCTCCTTTCGGCAATACTGCTGCTTTCGGCCTGTGCGCCCCGCCAATTGAAGGTCGTCTCCTACAATATACGTCTTGGCGTTGCCGACGACGGCCCCAATTCCTGGGATATACGCAAGGACGCCTCGCCCGCCATGATCAAGGACATAGCCCCCGATATCTTCGGCCTGCAGGAAGCCTACAGGTTCCAGGTAGATTACATGAAGGAGACCTGTCCTGAGTACGGTGCCATAGGAGTGGGACGCGAAGACGGCGTGGAAGAAGGTGAGCACATGGAGATCTTTTACCGCAAGGACCGCTTCGAACTGGAGGATTGGGGAACCTTCTGGCTGTCGGAGACCCCGGAGGTCCCCTCGATGGGCTGGGATGCCGCCTGCATGCGCACCGCTACTTGGTGCCGTCTGAAAGCCCTCAGGGGCGGACGCAGATTCTATTATGTGAACACCCATCTCGACCATGTGGGGAAGCTTGCCCGGCGCAATGGCCTCTCGCTCATCGTGGACAGGATAGGGAGCATCAACCCCGAGGGCTATCCAATGGTGCTGACCGGAGACCTGAACGTGGTTCCGACGGATTCCTGCCTCCTTTCGCTGGAAGGCCGCATGCTCTCTGCCAGGGAAACGGCGGAGGTATCGGATACCTTGGGTTCTTACAACGCATGGGGCTACAGGCGCGCCGAGCAGATAGACTACATCTATTACAGCGGTTTCCGCAAGGCCCTGAGTTTCAGGACTGTCACCGATACCTTCGCTTCCAGGCCCTTCATTTCCGACCATTTTCCCGTTACGGCGGTCCTGGAATTCTGAGTACAAAAAAAGCGGCCCGTTCGGACCGCTTTTTCAGAATCTGCAGAGGGGATTACTTCTCCTTTGCCATGCATGCCCATACCGGAGCAGCGATAGCACCGCCAAGGAGAGGTCCTACGAAGAATACCCACACGTCCTTGAGATCGTCACCGCCGGCGAAGAGAGCCGGACCGAAAGAACGGGCCGGGTTCACAGAAGTGCCGGTGAGGTTGATGCAGACAAGATGGATGAGCACGAGGCTGAGGCCGATTGCGAGGCCAGCGAAGTTGCCTGCACCCTTCTTGGAGTCGGTGGTGCCGAGCACTACGAGGACGAATAGGAAGGTGGCGATGCATTCTACGAGGATCGCACCCCACGGGCCGCCGGCATTGGCTACGCCGTTGGCGCCCATTCCTGCGGGATCACCCATGGCGCCCGGAGCTCCGGTAGCGCAGATAATCCAGTAGAGGAGGGCTGCACCGGCGATACCGCCGAGGATCTGGCCGCACCAGTAGCCGCATGCATCTTTCCAGCTCATGCGCTTGCTGAGGACAACGCCCAGGGTGATGGCAGGATTGATGTGGCAACCGGAGATGCCTCCGATAGTGTAAGCCATGGCTACCACCGCAAGGCCGAAGGCGATGGCGGTGCCTACAACGCCTGCAGGCTCGCCGCAGCCTACGAATACTGCTGTACCGCAGCCCAGAAGCGTGAGCACGCAGGTACCGATGAATTCAGCAAAATACTTTTTCATTGTGATTTAGATTTTAATGTACCGCTAATATAACAATTTTTCGGTAAAACCGTTTCATTCAATGGCCTTGTCCGGCAATGGCCAGCCGGTCAGGGTGGAGATGTGCGGAGCGAGGGCCGAGGCCACCTTCCGGTGCCCTTTGTAGTTTGGATGCCAGTCGGCGCCGAGGTCTTCCTCGTGATTGTAAACCCCGTCGTGCAGTGCCGTCCAGTATACGTTCGGCACTCCGCTCTCCCTGGCTGCCATCTCGACGTATTCAGCCATCTCCCTTCCGCTCGGAGCGGCGGCGCAGAGGATGGGAACCCCCTCGCCGTACCACCCGCGCACGGTCTCCAGCAATGACTTGTAGGCAGCGAGCCAGTCTTCGAGCCGCGGCTGCTTTCCTGTTGAAAAGTCGTTGGTGCCAAGGTAAATGACCACTATATCCGGGATGAAGGCAGCTGCTGCCGGATCCCACAACTCTCCCGCATTGGCGTCGAAAGTGCGGAGATAGCGCAATGGCATTGTACTGCCGGGGTTACCGTCCCCGTAATTGCGGATAATCCCTCGCCCCGAATGGGAGACGAGGTTTACGTCCGCATCAAAAAACCTCCCGAGGATGGAAGCGTATGAGAGATTCGCATCTTCTTCTTCAGCCTTGAACGGCTTGTCCCTTCCTGTCACCGAAGCGCCGTATCCGCAGGTGTAGGAATCTCCGATGAACTCGATGTGCCTGTCCCTGAGGCCGTCAGCCTGCAGGAACCTGCCGTCTGTCTCGAAAGATACAATATCCAGGCGGCCCTGTTCGCCTTCGGTGCGTTTCTGGATGATTACATCGTGCGTGCCCTTGCGCGCGCCCTCAACAAGGGATATCTCCCTGAAACCGGCTTTCCCGACTTTCAGGATTTTGTCGGCGCTTGTGGACAAAGGCTTGTCTATGAACACATTGAACCAGTCTGCACCTGAATCGGCGCAGGTCATCTTGAGCGAACGACCCTGGAAGCGTATCCTCACTTCGGTTCCGCTCCAGTTGAAACTGAGGGTGTCGCCCCTGGAAAGGCTGCGCCCCGATACGGTAAGCATCCGGTCGCTGCCCGGGATACTCTCCTGTGCCGGAAGGGCAAAGGAGCTGCAGGCCAGGAGGCCGGCTATGAACAGGAGTCTCTTTTTCATTTTTTCCAATAATCTTCAATTTCTTCGAGCGTCTTGCCAGTGGTTTCAGGCACTTTCTTCCACATCAGCCAGAGGTAGGGGAAACACATGAAGGCGAACAGGAAGAAGGTCCCGGCAGGCGTGAGGTTTTCGAGCATCCACGGTGTGAGCTGCCCGATGAGGTAGGTGCCCACCCAGAGTGCGAGGCCAGCTACGCTCATGGCAAGGCCGCGGACGCGGTTCGGGTACATCTCGCTCAGGAGCACGAACACCACGGCGCTGATGCTGATGGCTGTGCAGAAAACGTAGAGCAGGAAGAACACCAGCAGGAACCATGTGGGCAGCGAGCCCAGCAGGAACCACAGTCCAATCATCACGAGGCATATTATCATGCCTCCGACTCCCCACCAGACGAGTTTCTTGCGCCCGACCTTGTCGATGATCAGGAGGGCGATCACCGTCGTGAGCATGT
>ONSD01000072.1 GCA_900320385.1 uncultured Bacteroidales bacterium | reverse complement strand
CGCCTGATCGGTGTCGTGGCATCCACCCCAATCGGAAATCACCACTCCGTCGAACCCCCACTCCCCTTTGAGTATATCGTTGAGCAATATCTGGTTATGGCAATTGTGCATATCCTTGTACATCCCATACGAGCCCATAATGGCCCAAGCCCCGCCATCCACTACGGCAGCCTTGAAGGCGGGAAGGTAGATTTCGTAGAGGGTGCGGTCGTCAACCACTACGTTCACGGTGTGACGGTTGACTTCGTCGTTGTTGAGTGCGTAATGCTTTACGCATGCCGCGACTCCCCTGCTCTGTACACCCTTCACATACTGTGTGACCATCCTCGCCGAGAGGAAGGGGTCTTCGCCCATATACTCGAAATTGCGTCCTCCAAGCACATGCCTGTAGATATTGACACCAGGGCCGAGAAGGATGTCTTTACCGCGGTAACGGGCCTCTTCGCCTATGCTCTCGCCATACAGACGGGCGAGCTCGGTGTCCCAGGTCGCAGCAAGGCAGGTAAGGGCGGGGAAAGCGGTGCAGGAATCGGAAGTCCAGCCCGCCTGGTCCCATTCGTCCCACAGGACTTCGGGACGTATCCCGTGGGGTCCGTCGGTACACCATAATTCGGGTATGCCCAGGCGAGGCACCCCGGGGGAAGAGAATTTGCTCTGCGCGTGTACCATGGCGGTCTTTTCGGCTACCGTCATCTCGGCCAGGGTCTGGTCAATCCATTTTTCAGTGTCGTCCTGAGCGTTCCGTTTGCTGCACCCCGACGAAAGAATGATTGCTGCAAGGGCAATCAGATATCCTGTTTTCATATGGGTAAATATAAAAAAAATCTTATTACATGGCTGCGAGCGAGGCGGAAATCACATCCAGGCGCTCGATGTATATGCTTCTCAGCCGCTCCACAGCGGCATCGAAGCTCATGTTCTCGTCGCCGTTGATTATCCGTCCTCCGTTCTGGCTGGCGTCATCGGCTGGATTCCACATGGCGAAATTGAGCTTCGCACTGGCCTCAAGCGCCGCTTTCTGGGAATCGATGAACGATGGGACGCCGCGCAGTTCCGGAAGCACTTGCTCCCATCGTGCCTTGAGCGCCTTGCGGAATGCCGGATCGTCGAACAGGCGGTCGTACCAGATGGCATGGTCGTTTATCAAACCCCTCTGTGCGCCAGGCGAGGTCCTGTACGATAACACGCCCCAGTCGAAATCCCAAAGCGGCCCGGCGGTGAGAAGGCCGCCGTCGTCCTTGTGCATGAAAACGCTGCCCGGATTCTGGAGTTCATGGTTGCCCATGACCTCGAAGGCTATCCAGTAGTCGATGAACGAGTCCACGTCCAGATACGCCGGGTATTTCTCCTCGAAACCGTCACTGTAGAGGGCACCGGCCACCGTGGAGATGTATTTCTTTATGCGTTCCACCTGGTCGGTCGACACCGAATCAGGGTCGGGATGGCGGACCGAGAAGGGTATGCCGTAACTCCAGTTGTTGCAGCTGCCGTGATGGTCGATCCACTGCACCTTGTTGTTGTAGTGGAAATCGCTCTCGAGCATGAAGGCGTCCTTGCCGCCGATATCCACCCTGTCTCCGTCAACACGCACCTGTTCTATCAGCAGGTATGTCCCCTGGTGCTTTCCGTTCATCACCAGCTCCACGCTGCGGCATCGGGGAGTCCATGCAAGGTTGCCGAGAAGGGAACCGACATGCATCGATACTATGTTGCGCATGAGGGTACGGTCCATGAAGTTGGCGAGAAGCACCCAGCGTTTGTGCTCAGGCATGCCGAGCACCTCACGTTTCTTCTCGAGCCGGACCGTATACGGTTTCTTGGGCCAAGTCCACGTAGTGTTGCCGCGGCCCTTGACGCTGCAGCTCACCTGCTCCATGCTGGCGGACGACTCCCTTCCGTCGATGCGGACGCTTCCTTCCGTCCATATATCCTTGGACTTCACAGGAGTCCTGGTATCGAGATAGACAACCGGGAGTCCCGTCAGTTCATAATCGGCGAGTTCTTCGGTATAGACCCGGGTCACCGTGAACGTATTGGAGGAAACGGAGCCTCCGGCGTCGCTGTAGACTATGCACGCCTTGTCGATGTAGGCTTCGTCTCCGCCGCTGTCTCGCAGCGTGGCTTCGTATATGCCGGTCCCCACGCGGGAAACCTCCGCAAGATAGAATCCTTCAGGAGAACCGCCCAGCGAAATGCAGCAGCCGGAAGCACCAACATGGTAGTTGAATTGGAGTTCGGGAGGATCGGTGATGAAACGGACCGTGCTTGTGCCGCCCTTTGTAATCCTTACGTCGGAACTGAGCACGCTTACAGAATCCAGGGAGGCGGAATTCTCCGTCTCCCCTTTTCTGCAAGATACAAGAAGCAGTATCCCCGCTAGTAAAACAAATACGTTACTTTTGGAAAACACGAACATAGTCTACCTTCATCGTTGTCGGGAGCGCACTTTCGTCCACTCCTTTGTAACCGCCCCAGTCTCCGCCCCAGGCGAGATTGAGCGTAATGTAGAAGGTCTTGTCGAAGGGCCAGGTGCTCACATTGTTCTTGCCATCGTTGGCAAAGTAAAGGAGTTCCTTTCCGTCTACGTATGTCTTTATGTACCCCTCGGTCCATTCAAGGGCGTAAATATGGAAGGATCCTTCGGCGTTCGCAGTATAGGTTTCCTTAGTCTTCTGCGTATTCTTCACATGATTGTAAGCGTCGCAATGGATGGAGGAAGAAGTGTAGTTGGCGTTGGCGCCCACTTCTTCCATGATGTCGATTTCGCCGCATTTGGGCCATCCGTCGCTCTGGTCGTTGGGCATCATCCAATACGCCGGCCAGGTACCCAGTCCCTTCGGGAGCCAGATCCGGGCCTCCATATATCCGTAGAGCCACGACTTACGGGTGTTCATGCGTGCCGAGATGACTTCGCCGTTGTACTTCATGGCAGTGATGTGCAGCACGCCGCCTTCGACCGATGCCGTCTTGTGGCCGTCAAGTTCGCCGCCCGCGACATAGCGCTGGAGTTCATTGTTCACATAGCCTTTGCGCCAGTTCTCGAACTTCCAGTCCGTAGAGAAGCTGCTCTCATCGTCGAATTCGTCGTGCCAAACAAGCCTGTAGCCGTCCAGCGGACAGCTGATTCCATCCTCGGAAGACGCCGAAGGCTGGGTGACCTTCACGCTGTGGCGTACGCTGCCGCATTTTATCACGACTGCACCCTCCCGTCCTTCGGCGGTGAGATTCTCGGCCACCTTGAAAGTGACTGTACCTTTGGGTGAACTGCTCCAGGAGGGAGAAACGTCAGTGATCCAGGAGTCGTTGCTGTAAGCCTGCCACGAGTCGGGAGCAGTGACTTCAAGGGTATAATCCCCCTTTCCTGCTGCAGCCAGGACCTCAGTAGGGCTGGTGAGCACATTGTCCTGTGCGATGGGATCCTCCTGTCCGCCCCCCTTCTCCGTGCATGAACATGCACAGAGACAGAGGGATGCGAGGACAAGTGTAATAAGTGCCGGTTTCATCTCAGTGCTTGATGAGCGAGATTCCGCTGACGCTTATCGGAGTACCGGCAGGGATGCGGCCGAAGTCGAACACGATCATTATATCCTGCTTTTCGTCTCCGGTGACATCCATCGAAACGCCGGTTTTGCTGAAGGCGAAATCTTCATATGCTGTGAGGGATACCCCGTTGTCATAGAAGAACTCGCGGCCGCCCGGATCGGAATTGTCGGTCATCTTGACGGTGCAGGCGCCGGCTGCCTCGGAATTGATGATGCATGCGAAATCATAGGTAGCTGCAGGATCCGCGACGATGGCGGT
>ONSD01000015.1 GCA_900320385.1 uncultured Bacteroidales bacterium | reverse complement strand
GCTGGGTCATCATTGCCTCGATGTTACCGTCCACCAGGGCAATGGGATGCTCGGTGTTGTTATTGAGGTAGACCTCCAGCTTCGAATACTTGCCTGCCAGGGTGGACATAATTGCGAATGCAAGTTCTACATCGCCCCGGGATGCCAACCAGGGAAGCTCAAGGTGCAGATTGTAGTCATCCATCTGGGTGAGATTAAGACCCTGGGAAGAGATGCCTTTGGAGACAATCTCGTAATGAGCCAATACGCCATCCTCAGGGTCGAAGGTGGAGATGAGGATAACGCCGGGATAACCCCGATCGTTCATACAGTCATTCACTCTGCCCCAAAAGGCGTTGGTGTCGAATTTCTTTACACCGAAGATATGGAATACATCGGTTTCGTAAGGGATTTGGAGTGCGTCTTTATCTTGCATAGTTATGCTGTTATTGTAAATATAACTGTTTTTTCGTCAGCAAAGAAACGGCTTATTTTTGTCAAGTTTTGACAGAGGATATAAGTGTCAGTTATGTTTAGTCTCCCTAAAACACTATATTTGTAATTCAAGAAAACAAACCATAGTTACGTCATAATCCAATGAAAAAGCTCCTGTTCTTCCTGATGCTCCCGCTGCTGTGTTCAGTGGTCGTTTCCTCATGCTCCGAGCGCATCCCTTCTACCAAAAAAGAAATCATGGACCAGTTCGTGGCCGGGAAACTCGACCCGTCCTACGTTCCTGCCGCTTTTTTCATCCATTTCGGCAATGACGAAAAAGTTGGTGACGCTGCAGTGCAGGCGCATCTGCGGCATTTCAACAATTCGGGAATGGATATAATGAAGGTTCAGTTTGAGCAGTCGGTCCCGCGCATCCGCGACCTTGACCTGCAGCAGACCTGGGACAGCATACGTCCGCTGCCGGAGGATTTCTACCGGCCGACGCTGGAGATCATACAGAAACTCCAGGAGGCCGTAGGGGAGGACACTTATGTGCTTCCTACCCTGTATTCTCCCTATCAGGTCGCACGCCAGTCCCTCACCGAAACGGGCATAGTGCAGGCCGCGGTCGAGCGTCCGGAGGACTTGAAGCGTGTTCTTAATTATTATGCCGACGCCCTCCTGTGGCTTGTGAAGGAATGCAAGGCGATAGGCATCCAAGGCTTCTATATGTGCACCCAGGGAGGTGAAGCCAAATTCGAGGCGATTCCCGGCTGGTTCGAGGGAATCATCCGTCCGAACGACATGAAAGTGATGAAGGAATGTGTGAAGGGCACCAAGGTGAACATACTCCATATCTGCGACTGGGAAGGCGCTTACAACGACCTCACCCGATATGCCGATTACCCGGGCCAGATTGTGAATACCCCCATCTATATCGCCGGCAAGTATTTCAGTGTCGCTGACGCAGTGAAACTCTTCGGCCGGCCCGTCCTGGGTGGCCTCGACCGCCACAAGGAGATAGTGCACTCCAGCCCCGAAGAGCTCTCTGCCACAGTCGATTCCGTCATCCTGGCTTCGCCCGCCGGCAAGCTCATGCTCGGCGCGGAATGTACTGTGGGAGGTGCCAGCGCAGAGAACATACGCACTGCCGTGCAGGCAGCCCACACCCGGCACAAACGGTGAAGCGCGGTATTGCAAAAATAGTTTTAACTGATTATTTTTGTATAGTACGTTTTTGCAATCATCCATCAACCAACCAATACTATGCATTACAAGAAGATCGCGGCTCTGTTCGCCACAATGACCATTGCGCTCTCTCTCGGCGCACAGGACTTCCGGCTCACCCCGTCCGGCTATTACAACAATGAGGGAGTTGACGTCATGGCGTTCAATGATTTTTATCCCGAAGGCCATCAAGGCGGTATATCGGTTCTCATGAACGGTCATCGCGTGGCCAGCAACGGAGACATCCGCTTCGAACCTACTCCCGGTCAATGGCAGCCTGTGCCCAAGCAGCTCCGCCGGGAGGTTTTGGCAGACAAAATCGTAACTACACTCTGCTTCCCCGATTCCAGCCGGCATCTCACCGGTTTCAACCCGATGATCTATCCGGAGTACAATGTGACCTATACCGTCTCCCTGGAACCGAAGGGCAAGGGTTTCATCGTCACCGTGGACCTCGACACCCCGGTTCCCGAAGAACTGCTCGGCAGGGCAGGTTTCAACCTTGAGTTCTTCCCGGGCTCCCTCTTCGGAAAGCCTTGGATCATGGACGACAAGCAGGGCATTTATCCCCAGCAGCCCAACTCTCCGGTAATCTCCCAGCAGAGTTATGTATACGGCAAGCTCGGCGATTACCGCCCCAAGGGAAGGATGGATACCGACTACCGCCATCTTATAGGCGAGGGCTACAGCCCGCTCACGGCAGATGCAGTGATTGCCGAGCCCTATGCAGTAGGGAAGGTTTTCACCTCGCGTCCCGACGACCCGTACAGCCGTTTGACCATCCGGGCCATCACCGATACCCCGCTCAAGCTCTATGACGGCCGCATGAACCACACCAACGGCTGGTTCGTCCTCCGTTCCGACATCCCGGCAGGCGCCACGAAGGGTGCAATCCAGTGGTACATCGAACCCAGCATCGTTCCCGGCTGGAGGCACGGCCCCATCGTGCAGACTTCCCAGGTGGGTTACCTGCCCGCGCAGAGCAAGGTCGCTGTGATCGAGACCGACCGCAGGGACGCTCCCTTGGCCAACGCCACCCTTGTAAAGATTGAAGCTGACGGTGAGCACTTTGTCAAAGACATCCCAGCAGTGCCGTGGAACGGCGAATTCCTGCGCTACAACTATCTGAAGGCCGATTTCTCGGATGTCTCCGACGAGGGACTCTATTGCGTCATTTACGGAGGCAAGCGCTCTCCGATTTTCCGCATCGCTCCCGATATTTACGACCGCGGTGTATGGCAGCCTGTCATCGAGTACTTCCTCCCGGCCCAGATGTGCCACATGATGGTTTCTGAGAAATATAAGGTATGGCATGGTGCCTGCCACCTCGACGATGCCGCAATGGCGCCTCCCGGAAACCACATAGACGGTTATTCGCAGCCGATGGACAACAAGACTTCCTACAAGCCCTGGCAGCACGTGCCGGGAGTCAACGTGGGTGGCTGGCATGATGCTGGAGACGATGACATCCGCTACACCACGTCTGCGGAATGTTATATCCTCACCATGGCCCTTGAGTACTTCCATCCCGAGATAGATGCGACGGCGATCGACCAGCATAAGCGTACTGTGGAAATCCATGAGCCCGACGGAAAGGACGATATCCTCCAGCAGATCGAGCACGGAATGCTGCATCTTGTGAACGGCTATCTTGCGCTCGGCCGGTTCTGCCGCGGCATCATCACTAACAACGTCCGCCGTTACGCCACCATGGGCGACTTCGAATCCATGACTGACGGCGTCCCCGGAACCGACGATGACCGCTGGATCTATGCTGATCAAGGCGAAGGCATATCGATGGCGGCGAACGCCGCAGCGTCGGCACGTGCCCTGAGAGGTTTCAACGACACCCTTGCCACGCACTGCGTCAACATCGCCAGGAAGGTCTTTGCCGAGGCAGTAGGCCGCACACCAATGGAAAAGATGCAGCTCGCTGCCGAACTCTACTTCACTACGGGCGAGCAGCAGTACTTCAACTATATTACCGACAACTGGGATTACGTCCTCTCGTCCGTGCCCCGCTGCGCATGGTACCTTGCCCGCATCGAGAAGCAGATGGAGGGTCAGAAGAAGTTCCGCAAGCAGTGCCGCGCTTTCCGTGAGGAACTGCAGAAATACAGCGAAAGCATTACGCGCCTGAGCGCCGAAACCCCGTATGGAGTCCCGTACCGCCCGAGTATATGGGGCGCAGGCTGGGATATCCAGTCCTTCGGCTACCGCCACTTCTTCCTTGCCAAAGAATATCCCGACATCTTCGCTCCCGACCAGGTGCTTGATGCCCTCAATTTCATCCTCGGACGCCATCCCGGATCCAACCAGGCCTCGTTCGCAGGCGGTGTGGGCGCAAAGTCGGCTACCATCGGCTACGGCTTCAACCGCGCAGACTGGACCTATATCCCGGGCGGCACCGTTTCCGGTACCGCGCTGATAAGGCCCGACTATCCCGAACTGCTCGAATTCCCGTTCCTCTGGCAGCAGGTTGAATACGTCCTCGGAGGAGGATCCTCCCACTACATGTTCCTTGTCCTCGCCGCCAAGGATCTCATCGGTACCGATAAGAAATAAGCAAACCCGAAAAGCCTTATATCATGCGAAAATGCTTGTTGCTGATTGCCTTGACCGCAATCATCCTTCCGACCGGCGTTTCAGCCCAGCAGCCCCGGCCGTCGGCCGACTTCCCCAAATGGGAACATGTAGCCGATACGCCCCAGATGGGGTGGAGTTCATGGAACTGCTTTGCCACGAACATCAACGAAGACCTCATCAAGGCCACTGCCGATGCGATGGTCAGTCTCGGCCTGGTGGATGCAGGTTATATCTATCTGAACCTTGACGACGGCTGGCACGGCGAAAGGGACAAGAAGGGCTTCATCCAGGAAGACAGGACAAAGTTCCCTTCCGGGATGAAGGCTTTGGCCGATTACCTCCATTCCAAAGGCCTGAAGCTCGGCATTTACAGCGACGCCGGTGACTTTACCTGCGCCTGCTATGCCGGCAGCAACGGTCACGAATACCAGGACGCATTCACATATGCCGAATGGGGCGTGGACTACCTTAAATACGATTGGTGCTATGCCGAAAACATCAATCCCATAGGGGCTTATACCCTCATGCGCAACGCTTTGGGGCGGGCTGGACGGCCCATCTTTTTCAGCATGTGCGAGTGGGGGAGTAACAAACCCTGGGAGTGGGCTGCCGAAGTTGGCCATTCGTGGAGGACTACTGGAGACATAGGCCCTTCCTTCGGGCCCATCCCCGTCAGCTATGACGAGGACGGTAATCCTCTCTGGAAGCCGCTGAGCGTGCTGGAAATCATAGAATTGAACGAGCCTCTCCGCGAGTATGCCGGTCCCGGACATTGGAATGACCCCGACATGCTCGAAGTCGGCAACAAAGGTATGGTGAACGGCAAGTGGATGGCGATGACGGAAGCCGAGAACCGCTCCCACTTCACCCTGTGGTGCATGATGGCCGCCCCGCTGATACTCGGCAACGACCTCACCACCATCACGCCCGAGACCCTGGCCATAATCAAGAACAAGGAGATGATCGCCGTCGACCAGGATCCTCTGGGAATACAGGGGCTCCGCCTGAAGAATGAAAACGGCCTCCAGTATTGGTTCAAACCGCTGGAAGGTGGCGACTGGGCCTTCTGTGTGATGAACACCGGAGAAGCGGATGTGCCTCTCTCCATCGATTGGCAGGAACTGGAAGTGAACGACAGGTTCAGCGGCCGCAAGACATCCTTCAGCAAGGTCAATTACGCCGTCAGGGACATCTGGAAGGGCGTCTCTGCCGGTAATACTCTGGTAAAGGGGAAGGGCTCCAAGCGCAAGCAGATGGTACCCAAAGTGCTCAACGTGACGGTCGCTTCCCACGATGTGGTCGCATACCGTCTGACCCCGGTCCCGACAAAATAGAAGATAGCGCATAAATCGAAGACATGAAACGTTTACTGGTAACCCTGATCCTGTGCTTTATCGGCACTGCCGGTTTTGCATGCACGAACCTCATAGTCGGCAAGGCCGCATCTGTCGACGGCAGCGTAATCTGCACCTACAATTGCGACGGATTCGGCTTTGCATCTCCCTTGTCATATTCCGCTCCGGGGCGTCACGCTCCCGGGGAAATGATAGCCATCAGGAGTTGGGGCAGCGACGAGCCCCATTATATTCCCCAGGCCGAATACACCTATGCGGTTGTGGGGCTCATGAACGAGCTGCAGGTCAGCATCGTAGAAACCACCTGGGACGGCAGGCGCGAACTGCGCAACCCCGAGGGATGGCTTGATTATTTCACCCTAATGAGCCTTACCCTTCAGCGCAGCGCCTCCGCCAGGGAAGCCATACGCGTTATGAACGCCCTCGTTCAGGAATACGGATACAACAGCACCGGGGAATCCTTTGCGATCTGCGACAAGGACGAAGCCTGGTTCATGGAACTGATAGGCAAAGGCCCGGGCAGGAAGGGTGGAGTCTGGGTAGCCCGCCGGCTCCCCGACAACTGCATCACCGCATATGCCAATTCTAGCCGCATACGTCAGTTCCCGCAGGTGAAGAAGGCCAATAAGAAGCTCGATTACTGTGAGGTTGAAGGCGAATGCATGTACTCGAAGGATGTGATTTCCTTCGCCAGGGAAATGGGGTATTACAGCGGACCCGATGCCGAATTCAGCTTTCGCGAAGCTTATGGCCCCCTGGATTTCAGTACGGTGCGTTATTGCGAAGCGCGCGTATGGAGCTTTTTCCGCCGCCACACTGCCGACAAGGCAGCCATGGATGCTTACCTGCCATTCCTGAACGCACAGTTCGACGTCTGCGACGAACTTCCGCTCTGGATAGAACCGGAATCGAAGGTGTCGGTACGCGACATTATGGATGACATGCGCGACCACTACGAGGGAACCGCCCTGGACATGACGGCCGACGCCAGTGCCGGGCCCTGGGCTTCTCCTTACCGCAACCAGCCGGTCAACTACCAGGCTCCGGACGGCACTCCGATGTTCCGCGAGCGCCCCATCGGTTGCCAGCAGAGCGGGATGACCATGGTCTGCCAGATGCGTTCCTTCCTCCCGGATCCCGTCGGGGGAGTGACCTACTTCAATATGGACGATGCCTCGATGGTGGCTTACGTACCTGTGTACTGCGGCATCGACTCGGTGCCGGAACCTTTCCGCAGGGAGAACAACAACATCCTGGAATTCAGCACCGAAAGCGCTTTCTGGATGTGCAACTTTGTGGCAAACATGGTCTATCCCCGCTACAGTGCGATGATAGGGGATCTCAAGGAAGCCCAGAAGGAACTTGAAGACTATTATGCCGAAGACCAGAAGGAGGTTGAATCCAAAGCCTCCGGACTTACCCGCGGAGAGCTCAAAAGCTACCTGACTGCCAAGACCTTCGCGTATACCGACCGTATGATGGAGCGCTGGGACAAACTGGCCCGCCTGCTTATCGTGAAGCATAACGACCAGATAATGCGTCCAAGCAAGGACGGTGTTGTGGTTCCCGGCCGTTACTCCTCGCCGGCCTACGCCCCTGCTTTCATCGAAATGGTGAAGGAGCATACAGGCGACCGTTATGTAAAGCCTTAATATTCGTACAGACCCGATTCTTTTAATATGAAAAAGACATTTCTGGCAGCCGCCGTGCTGCTCATCACCCTCTCCTGCGCAAAGCAAAATCCAGTCATAAGCGTAGAAGGCGGAAAAATCAAAGGCGTCGTGGAAAACGGTGTCACCGTATACCGCGGAATCCCTTTTGCTGCACCTCCGGTCGGAGACCTGCGCTGGCAGGCTCCCCAGCCTGTCGTCCCTTGGGACGGCATTAAGGTATGTGATACTTTCGGGCCTATCTGCCCCCAGGAAGAATTCGAGGAGGGAACTTTCTATTGGAGGGAGTTCTACTGGATGGGGTCGCCTGAAATGAGCGAAGATTGCCTCTATTTGAATGTCTGGGCACCGGCCGATGCCCGTGGAAAGAGCCTTCCGGTTGCGATGTGGATCCACGGCGGGGCATACGACCACGGGTACGGATATGAGGTGACGATGGACGGAACGGAATGGGCGAAGAGGGGAGTGATAATGGTTACTATCAACTACCGCGTCGGTATCTTCGGCTTCCTGTCCCATCCTGAGCTGACTGCAGCCCAGGGCGGTGCATCGGGGAACTATGGGCTGATGGACCAGATCAAAGCCCTGGAATGGGTGAAAGACAACATCTCCGCCTTCGGAGGCGATCCCGGAAACATCACCATCCTCGGCCAGAGTGCAGGTGCCGGGAGCGTGAAGAACCTCTGTGCATCACCATTATCCAAGGGCCTCATAGCCAAAGCCATAATCCAGAGCGGCGGAGGTCTCGCCCCGCAAGACGGGCTCCGTACGCCGGCAGTGCAGGTTAATCCTGATTCTACTGGCAAGAGGATAATGGACCAGGCCGGGCTCACTTCCATCGCCGCGATGCGCGCAGCCTCCCAGAGTGAACTTCTCGCCGCACTTGCCGAATACAAGAAAGACAATCGCGTCCGCCTGGCTCCTCATAAGGACGGGCGTGTCCTCACACAGTCCTTCGACGAAGCCGTCTACGGCAATACTGTCGCAGATATTCCTTACATGATCGGTTGCACTACCCGGGACATGGCGGGCATGCGCAGCAACGCCATCGACAATTTCGCCGAAGTGCGCTCGTCCCTTTCGGACAAGCCCGTGTACGAGTATTATTTCCAGCGGGACCTTCCGGCTGAAGACGACGACAAGTATCCCGAAATGGACGGAGCCTTCCATTCCGCGGACCTGTGGTACATGTTCGGAACCCTGAAGAAATCCTGGAGGCCCTTTACCGAAGCGGATTCCGCTCTTTCCGAAAAGATGCTGGACGCCTGGACCGGTTTCGCCAAATCCGGCAATCCGGGATGGGCACCTTCAGTCAAAGGCGCCGTCTACAAGGAAGTGTTGGATATTACTCCCACTCGATAGTGCCTGTAGGCTTAGGGGTCAGGTCGTAGAGGACTCTGTTGACACCCTTCACCTCCGAAACGATGCGTTCGGTGATATGCTCAAGAAGAGCGAAGGGGACATCCGGTACCGAAGCTGTCATGGCGTCACGGGTGTTGACGGCACGGATGATCACCGGCCATTCGAAACTGCGTTTCCCGTCTTTGATGCCGGTAGATTTGTAGTCGGGAACTATCATGAAATACTGCCATACCTTGCCTTCCAGGCCGTTCTTTGCGAATTCTTCGCGAAGGATGGCATCGGATTCGCGGACAGCTTCAAGCCGTTCGCGGGTGATGGCGCCGGTGCAGCGTACCCCGAGTCCCGGACCCGGGA
Source organism: uncultured Bacteroidales bacterium (assembly GCA_900320385.1). Classification (GTDB taxonomy): domain Bacteria; phylum Bacteroidota; class Bacteroidia; order Bacteroidales; family UBA932; genus Cryptobacteroides. Next base: position 749 of record ONSD01000015.1, on the reverse strand, counting down.
AAGGCTGGCGGTAGACCATGGCATCGGGAAGGCCAAGCGCCTTGCCTACAACCCTCACTTCATCCTTAAACAGGAGTTTTACGGGCTCGACCAACTCGAAGTCCAGTTCCGGGGGAAGTCCGCCTACATTGTGGTGGGCCTTGATGCCCTTTTCGCTCTCGAGTATGTCGGGGTAGATCGTGCCCTGGGCAAGGAAGCGTATCCCTTCGAGTTTTGCCGCCTCTTCGGCGAAAACCTTGATGAACTCTTCACCTATGATGTGCCTCTTCCGTTCCGGTTCCGATACTCCTGCGAGTAGACCGAGGAAGCGGTCGGTGGCGTCGACATAGATCAGGTTGGCGTTCATTTCGTCCCTGAAGACCTTGATCACCTGTTCCGGTTCACCCTTGCGCAGCAGGCCGTGGTTGACATGTACGCAGACGAGCTGGCGTCCTATGGCCTTGATGAGGAGCGCGGCAACTACCGAAGAGTCAACGCCTCCGGAGAGGGCCAGCAGCACCTTCCGGTCACCGACCTGCTCTTTGATTGCCTGAACCTGTGCATCTATGAATTTTTCTGCGAGGGCGTCATTGACGATGCGCTCCATTTCTGAAGGGCGGACATTGCTTGGATCCATGATTTGAAGTTTTTGATACTGAACAAACAAATATAAGTTTTTTTTGTAAATTTGCTCCAAGGACCAAGTACTAATATACCATGAACATCATCCTAACTCTACTCTTCGGAGCCATCGCAGGCTGGCTCGCCGG
>ONSD01000007.1 GCA_900320385.1 uncultured Bacteroidales bacterium | reverse complement strand
GATATAACATACAGTGAACAAAGGGACTCGATCATTGCAACGATGTGCCCGGATTGGGATGGCGGTCTGGGATTCTCACGTTCAGGTATGTCCTGGGTGGCCCAGTTCCGGATGGCCATTCCGCTGAGCAAAGCGTCCGCGGGTGCAACCCTTGACGAAAAGGACGTCAGCATAAAACTGTTTTTCTATACATTCTCGCCCGAGGCGCCGTATGAAGAATATTATATCCGATATAACATCCTGTCAACCAGGATGATAATAAGCACCTCGGGCTTGCCGGATGGACGGTTGAAGGGAGAATTCGTGTGCACGGGCCGGATAGATGACGGCGGGAAGCTGGGCTACGAAGGTCAGTCTTTCATTATGGAATCAGGTTCGTTCTGCCTTAATGGTACCCATAGCTGGTCCTATCGCGATATGGAGTATAATGTCAAAAAACACGACAGGAAGAAGCTCCTGGGCCTGATTCCGAAATTTGCATTCAACTTGACCGGGAAGGGATTCGTCGCAGATGACGGATTTAGCAGCAGGGGCTCAGTCTGCGTTGACTACAACAGCGGCCGGGATTCGGTGATTGTATATGCCGAGCCGTCACTGAACGAATTGAACTATCAACGTGAGCGGAATGCCATCCTGGACCGGATGGCAGAGACCTTCAACGCCACGGAGAATAACAAATCCCGACTTGACACCAGATGCATACTCAGTTATCGTATGGCCATCCCCGTGTCCAAGATTGCCGAAGGGGCGTCCCTGACCGAGAAAGATGTGGCTGTCAAGATGTTCTGGTATGCTTTCTTCTCGGATGGAGCAAAGGCGGCCGAATATTCTATCCCATATGCAGTTGAGTCCGTGAACCTCTCAATAAAAGCTGCCGGATTAAACGAAGGCGACAGCTGGAACTGTGACTTCTCCTGCTCCGGTCACGTCGACGACCTGGATTTCGGTCTGTACTGGAAAGAGTTCTCTTTGGAAAACGGCAACCTCAAGTGCAAGTTCCCAAGCCTGTTGGATTATTCCCAGATGTGGCCATATACCTATAAAACTCTTCTTGAGCAAAGAAAACAGATTCTTGGATAGAGCCTTATGAAAAGAATATTGCAGATAATGCCGGTTGTACTGGTTGCAATAATTGCCGCCGGCTGCTCCTCTTTTGTATATATCCCCGACCTGCCTACGACAATCAATACTATAACTTTCGACCTGAATGACGAAAGCTACAAGTCTGAATCGGGAAAGGTTTCAGCCCAGTACAATGCCCTGGGGGATTCAGTCATATTCTATACGGTCCTGAATTGCCCGGAATCTCAGATTGCCGGACTGATGGCGGACAAATCGGATAACTCCGTGATATGCACGCTCCGCATAGGAATCCCCCAGAAAAGGATGAAATACGGGCAGACCTTCAAAGGTGATGAAATGGATTTCCGCCTTGCTTTCTATACATTCTCCGCGAAACATCCCTTCCCTGAATATCTGGTCAGATACAAGGCGGAAACGTCGCAGCTGAAGATTGCTATGGTGGACGAGGATAATATATTCTGCCGGTTCAAGTGTTCCGGGACCTTTGATGATGGCGGCGTCTTTGATCTCGGCGGCAAGTCCTTTTCCATATACGACGGCCTCCTGTATGTGAGTTGCCCCAACGCCCAGGGATACAGCGATTTCTTTGCCGGCGAGAAAAGCAAAAGGGAAAACAGCATCAACAGCCCCAGGATAGGATTCCTGCTCAACGATGATTACTATTGCTCGCATTACAGGAGCAAAGTGCTTCTGTCCGTCGATTACAATGAGCGCAAAGACTCCATCGTCATATATGCCTCCCCACAGATTCCGGAAGACGCGAAAGACATCAAAGTGTTAACAGACAAGATGTTAGACGATTTGTCCCTGTCATTCCGGATGGCGGTTCCCGCCGGAAAGTCAGGCAAAGGCTCCCTCACGGAGAAAGATTGCGACATCAGTCTCAGACTATGCTCTTCCGCCTCTGAAGAGGGAGAGAGCCTTATCCTCTATAAGGTGGAAAAAGCGTCGGTCATTATAAAGGAGCCCCAGATAGAAGGAGGGCTGACCTTTGATTATTCCTGCTCCGGCACAATGGTTTACGCCCCCAGCCTCAATCTCGATGCCGGACACTTCACCCTCGAAGGAGGCTACCTGGTCTCAACCTTCCCCCGCCGCTCGCCAGCTGACCAGTGACCGCCGGGCGACTGCCGCCGCCACTGCAAGCCCCGAGGGCCAGCAGCAGCGTCGTCAGACCGATGTATATTCCTCGCATTTATTCTTCCTCCTCGTCGAGGGAGTAGAGCTTCATTATGCTGTCGATGGCGGCTATGAGCTTTTCATTCATCTGGTTGTCGCCGTGAAGCTTGACCGTGTCGGCAAGGTAGTAGAGGCAGTTGCAGCAGAGCTCGAAGTCGCTCTTGGAGTACTCGTAATACTCCATAAAGAACTGGATGGACTCAAGCAGCTTCACCGAGAAGCGCTCCGCAAGGTCGTGGGCCTTGTCGAAGGCGTCGGCCTTGTAGTAGGCCTCGACCATACCGATGATTACCACGTCGTTGTGGTAGAAGCCAAGGCATATGGATTCAAGCGGGAAATTCTCCTCGGGAACGCACACCTGGCACTTGTCCAGCATCTGGACCGCCCTGGCCTTGTCGCCGCGCTTCAGGAGCAGTTCCGCAGCATTGAGGAACAGCTCACGCTGAGGCACCACGCCGAGGAAAGTGTAGAGGTTCTGGTAGTCGACGAACCAGCCGGTGCTGCTCAGGGCATCCCAGGTGTAGACCTCGTCGATCTTGCGGCAATATTCGTCCACGTCCACCTTGCCAAGGTCGCTGTTCTTGATGCGGTTCTTGATAGGAACCAGGTGGGAGGAGAAGCCGTCCGTCATCAGGTACTCCTTCTGGCCGACGTTGATTTCGCCGCCCTGGCTGAGCATATGGATGGGCCTGGACCAGTCGTAGGTCGACAGCAGGTCGAGGAAGAACAGCTCGGGCTTCGAGAGGTAGTCCTTGTCCTTGGATATCGTGAAGACTATCTCGTCGGGGATCTGGTCGGCGAATTCAGGGCTTAAAATGCCGGATTTCAGCACGTTCTCCTTGTTGACCGGGATGCTGAAGCGGCGGGACATCAGGTAGTCCACGCGGGAGCCGTCCTCAAGCACTATCTTCGCATCAGGATGGCGGAAAATGCGCATCACATCGGACAGCGGGAAGACCTGGTCGCGGGTGTCGATGATGCGGACAAAGTCATTGGTGCCATACAGATACTGCTCCTGGCCTATCTTGAGGTCAAGCGGGGCGGAATCGTTGATGGCATATTTCATCTGGCCGATATACCAGTCGGTACCCAGCAGGGAGGTATTGGCGATGCGCACGTCGGGACGGACGCCCTCCACTTCCTGGTCGTACCAGAGCGGGAAGGTATCGTTGTCGCCATGGGTGACGAGAATGCCTTGTTTCCCGGTGGAATTCAGATAGTTGTAACCAATTTCAGCAGCCGTGCGCCGGTTGGAGCGGTCGTGGTCGTCCCAGTTTTCGGCAGCCATCTGCACGGGCACCAGCAGGCAGACGAGCGAAATCGCCCCCGCCACCAGCGGAGAATCCTTGCGCAGCCACCTGTAAACCGCCGCAACCGCAAGGCCGCACCATATGCTGAAGAAATAGAACGAACCCGCATAAGCGTAATCCCTTTCGCGCACCTGATATGGCTGCTGGTTCAGGTAGATGACTATGGCTATGCCGGTCATGAAGAACATCAGGAACGTGAGCCAACTGCCGCGCTTGTCCTTTTCGAACTGGAAGCACAGGCCCAGAAGTCCCAGCAGCAGGGGCAGGAAGAAGTAGTGGTTCTTGCCCTTGTTCTCCGCAAGCACCGCCGGAGCATCGCTCTGGTCGCCCAGTCGCCAGTCGTCAATGAACTTGACTCCGCTCTCCCAGTTGCCGTAGAAGATATTCCCGGGAACGGGACTGTGGATGTCGTTCTGACGGCCGACGAAGTTCCACATGAAATAGCGCCAGTACATCCAGTTCAGCTGGTAGTCGAAGAAGAAGTACAGGTTGGTGCCCATCGAAGGCTTCTTGTACTTGGAACCTGGTATCGTGGTCCCCTTGCCGTTCTGGTACGACTGGTAGAACTCCTCGTACTTGCCGTCGCTGCTGGTGGCCCACATGCGCGGGAAGAGCATCTTGCTGCTGGAGTCGTACTCAGCCTCGACCGGTCCCTCGACATGCTTGTACCTGCCGTCGAGCGGGGCCCAGTATTTGGTCTGCTTCACGTCCCACGTGGCACCGTAATACTGTCCGTAAAGCAGCGGCGACTTGCCGTACTGCTCACGCGAGAGGTATCTCACAAGGGTGAAGGCGTTGTCGGGCTGGTATTCGTTGGTAGGGGTCTTGGCGCAGGAACGGATGATATCCACCGAGAAGATGGAGAAGCCTATGATTATCGAAGTAAGGCACAGCAGCGCCGTATTCCAGAAGTATTTGCCTTTCCGCAGGGTGCGGAAGATGCCCCAGAAGCACAGGGCCAGAAGGGCTATCATGAAGAAGGCGGCGCCGCTGTTGTAAGGCAGGCCGAGAGTGTTCACGAAGAACAGGTCGACATATGCCGCGAACTTCGGCAGGAGCGGTATCATCACGAAATTGATGACGCCGAGGATAAGCACGCCGATGAGGAATATCTTGACCAGCTCCCAGAAGGAATATGGGCGGTCTTCACGCCTGCGGTACCAGAAGATGAACACCAGGGCGGGGATACAGAGAAGATTGAGCAGGTGCACTCCTATGCTGAGACCCATGAGGAAGGCTATGAGCACTATCCAACGGTTGGCATAGGGATCGTCGGCATGGTCGTACCATTTTGTCATGGCCCAGAACACCATGGCGGTGAAAAGCGACGACATGGCGTATACTTCGCCTTCGACGGCGCTGAACCAGAAGGTGTCCGAGAAGCAGTAGACAAGGGCTCCGACCAGGGCCGAACCGCAGATCGCCACGGTCTGTCCGAGGGTATATTCCCCGTTTTCCTTGCGGATGAGCCGCTTGGCGAACCAGGCTATGGTAAGGAAGAGGAACAGGATCGTGAGTGCGGAACAGAGCGCGCTCATGGCGTTCACCAGCACGGCGGCCTTGGTGCCGTCGCCGAACAAGGTGAAGAGGCGTGCGATGAGCTGGAAGGTCGGGTTCCCCGGAGGGTGGCCCACTTCAAGTTTATATGAAGATGCTATGAACTCGCCGCAGTCCCAGAATGAGGCGCTGGGTTCGATCGTGCACAGATATGTGACCAGCGACACCACGAAGGCTATTGTCGCGCATATCCTGCTCCAAATATTGAATTTCTTCTCTGTCATATCATGCAAAGATACAAAATGAATTCATTATCTTTGCAAAAACTATCCCCCAAATGGCCGGCAACGACTGGAAAAAGCGTCTGGGCGTGGTCTATTCCACGAACCCCGATTTCAAATACACCGAAGCCGTACAAGCCGAAGAAGAAACCCTTCCACCTTCGGCCCAGAGGCTCATCGTCGCCATCGACCGCAGGCAGCGCGCCGGCAAGCAGGTGACGCTGGTAAAGGGATTCAAAGGCTCTTCCTCCGACCTCGCCGCCCTTGCTAAGGCACTCAAGGTCAAATGCGGAGTCGGCGGTACCGCAAAAGACGGCGAAATAACCGTCCAGGGAGACCTTCGCGACAAGGTCGTCGCCATCCTGCAGGGCATGGGATACAATGCCAAAAGAGGCAATTGATGATCGATTTCGGCACACTGCACCTGGGTTCGGAAGCCTTTGAAGCGGCCTCCCCCATATTATGGTCCGACTGCACCGTCAACCGTATCCTGCTGTTAGTGACGGCCGTCCTCTTCCTGATCACCCTTTCCGACTACATCAATCTCTGGCCCATGCTCACCGACTGTCTCGTTCGCAGCCGTGGGAACGTTTCGATGGAGCACAGCCTCGGCGACGCACGCAACCGCAATACCGCATTCTACATCTCCCTGCTCTGCTTCTGCCTGCTGGCCGACCGTTACCACCTGCTCGGCACGGGCATACCGGAATCGTTCCGTCCCGAATTCAGGGTGGCGGTAACGGCCGCGCTCATTATCGCGTATCTGCTGCTCCGCTATCTTATCTGGGCCCTTATCCTAATAGTGGAGCCTCCGGGGAAGGCCGATTCTGAAATGCGGGCGGTCATGCACAAAGGTCCGAGGAACTATTTCATCGTGGCTGTGGCCCTCATGCTCGTGGCGGTCGCAATCCTTTCAACCTTCGCAGGCGAAACGGTAGTGAGAGTGGCGCTGTGGGCGATCCTGGGTGTGATGTTCCTTTACATGCTGGTACGTATCGGTCAGATTTTCAGGACACATTGCTCATATCTCGCAACATTTTTGTACCTTTGCACCCTTGAAATCCTGCCGCTTGGCGCGCTGACGGTTGCCGCCTTGTTCATGCAGGACATCGTGTGACACATGAGAGTACTCGTTTCTCAAAAAGCGCCATCAAAAATGATGGCCTGGGAGCCGCTCCGCAGCAAGTTCGGAGCCGAATTGGAATTCAGGCCTTTCTTCACGATAGAGCCCCTCACGTCGAGGGAATTCCGCGAGCAGAGAATCAATCTCGCGGAATATACAGCCATCGTTTTCTCGTCGCGCCACGCAATAGATGCATACTTCAAACTCTGCGAAGAGCTGCGCATAAAGGTTCCGGAGACCGAAAAGTATTTCTGCACCACCGAACTGGTGGCAACTTACCTGCAGAAACACATCGTGTACCGCAAGCGCAAGATCTTCTTCGGTGACGGCACCCCGCAGTCGATAGTATCGCTCATCGGCCCGAAGCACAAAGGTGAAAAATTCCTCATCACCAAATCCGACAGCTCCAACACCGAGGCCATCTCCTCGCTGTTCAAGGCCGCCGGGCTCGACTTCTCGGAAGCCGTGCTGGTGAAGAGCGTCACGCAGGACCTGCATGACCTCAACCTTGCATCCTACGACCTTACGGTGCTTTACAATCCTTCCGACGTAAAGTCCCTGCAGCAGAACTTCCCCGGTTTCAAGCCGGAAGACCTGCATGTAATCTCCTATGGCCACAGCATAGTGAAGGCTCTCGAAGAAGCCGGCATCACTCCGCTGGTAAAGGCCCCCTCGCCCGAAGCTTCGTCCGCGGCAAAGGCGGTCGAACTATATCTGAGCGGCAAATGACCAGCCCGGCAACAGCGGCCGAGCCTGCCAACGGCTTCTCCAAAAGGGAACGCATCTGCGGCAAGAAGGACATCGACACCCTCGTGTCCACCGGCCACTGGGGCTCCATGGGACATATCAAGTACTGCTGGCACTCCAATGGCGTCGGAGTGAACCGTATCCTTGTCTCCGTGCCCAAGAAATTCTTCAAAAGGGCCGTGAAAAGGAACCTTCTCAAACGGAGGATACGCGAGGCTTACCGGACCCAGAAGTTCCTGCTGCCTCCGGCAACCTCCCTGGGAGGGACCGACGTGCTCCTTCAGTACAATTCCAACGAATTGTTCCCTTATGCTGTAATCCGGGCCGAAGTGGCGGCCGTACTCGCCGCCGTGGCGGCAAAATCCTTCGATGGCGGAAGATAGCGGCATACCCACGCTCCGCAAGGTGCTCATCGCCCCCGCGGTGCTTCTGATAAAGTTCTATCAGAAGTGCATTTCGCCTTATCTGCCATCGAGCTGCCGCTATACCCCCACATGCTCCCAGTACGCTTTGGAGGCCTTCCGCAAATACGGGCCGCTAAAGGGGTTCTGGCTGGCTTTCAAACGCATACTGCGCTGCCATCCGTGGGGCGGCAGCGGATACGATCCCGTTCCATAAGCTGCAATATGCCGCAGAAAGAGAAGATACAGCAGATGTTCGACGACATCGCGCCCAGCTACGATGCCTTCAACCACTTGACTTCCATGGGAATAGACAAAAGCTGGCGACGCAAGGCCCTGAGTCTGGCCAAGGGGCCCTCTGTACTCGATGTCGCATGCGGCACCGGTGACTTCGCCATAGCTGCAGCCAAGGCGAGGCCGGAATGGAACGTTACCGGGATCGACCTCTCTGCAGGCATGCTGGAAGTGATGGCGCGCAAGGTGGAGGCCGAGGGTCTGGGCAACCGGGTACGCTCCGTCCAGGGCGACTGCACGGCAAGCGCTTTCGCCGACTGCACCTTCGACTCGGTGACGGTAGCCTTCGGGGTCCGCAATTTCGAAGACCGCGAGAAAGGCCTGCGCGAGATACTACGCGTGCTCAAACCCGGCGGACGCTTTGTGATGCTGGAACTCGGGGTGCCTTCGTGGCAGCCGGCCCAATGGCTTTACGGATTGTATTTCAGGCACGTAATGCCTTTGATCGGAGGAAGGATGTCCAGGAACAAGTCCGCCTACAGGTATCTGCCGGCATCGGTGCTGGCTTTCCCGGGCAAAAAGGAATGGCTCGCTACCATGGAGCGCTGCGGCTTCACGGACTGCACGCACCGTTCCCTCACCTTCGGCATCTGCCGGCTGTATGCAGGAGCCCGGCCGCATGTTTCGCAAACGACTTGATATCAATCGCCCCCTATATGGCAAAGCTCAAATACTATCTCAAATCGATGCGCCTGCGCACCCTGCCGCTGTCCCTCGCGGGAGTGCTGCTCGGATCCCTGCTTGCAGTTGCCGATTATAAAGTCCGCGGCATAGTGGTGCTGCTGGTATGCCTCACTACGGTCTGCCTCCAAATACTCTCCAACCTCTCGAACGAGCTCGGCGACGTGCTTCACGGAACCGACAACGCCGATAGGCAGGGCCCGCAATACGGCCTCAACTCGGGCAATCTCACCGTCAGGCAGATGAAGGGCTGCATCGGAGCGGTCCTCGTCCTCTGCTGCATCTCGGGCATCGCCATGATATGGGTGTCATTCGGTACGCTGCTGCAATTGGAGCCGGTATGCCTCATTATGCTCGGCGCCGCCGCCATCATCGCCGCAATGCGATACACCCTGGGCCGCAATCCGTACGGCTACAGGGCCCTTGGCGACCTGTACGTATTCATCTTCTTCGGCCTAGTATCGGTACTGGGGGCCTACTTCGTGTGCGCGCACACCGTAAGCGGCTGGCTCCTGCTGCTTCCGGCTTCCACTATCGGCTTCTTCAGCATGGGAGTGCTGAATACCAACAACATACGCGACATGGCGACCGACGCGCCAAACCGCATTACCGTGGCGGTGAAACTCGGCCTGCACAATGCCCGCATATACCAGACCGTGCTCATTTTCATGGGATGGGCATGCATGACCGCGTTCTGTCTGATGCGTATCGCCGACTGGCGCCACTGGCTTTGGGCAGTCACCCTGCCCCTTTTCGCCGCCCATCTCCGCGGGGTGTGGACACATACAGAAAGGGCCCTCGACAAGTATCTTCCGATGCTTGTGATGAGCTCTTTCATCTTCGCCCTGCTAGCCGGGCTGGGCTTCTGCGCCTATCTTATCTAGAAAGGCCGTAATTCACATTGGTCACGACGCGCACCTTCTTGATGTAGGGGGTGTTGGCATCGCGGTCCTCGATGGTGAAGTAACCTTGCGAGGCGTCGCGTATCTTCCCCAGCTTGCTGCCCGAATCGTCAGCGAACTTCTGGGCCACTTCGCGCGCGTTCTTGGTCGCCTCCTCTATCATCTCGGGCTTGACGTCGTTGAGACCCTCGAAGCTGAACGAAGGCTTGCTGTCCCAATCGTTCGAGAGCAGCAGCCCCTTCTTGAGCAGTGAACTCTGGTTCTTCATGAGGGCGAGCACTTCGTTAACCTTGCCGGTGCAGAGGGTGACCGTCGATTTAACCACGTAACGGTACCTGCGGTCGTTGGAGCCGTATTCCTGGGTGAACTTGTCGGAGATGCTGGGGGCCGAAGAAGATATTTCGTCCTCCGCGATGCCTCCCGCGAGCAGGAACTCCTTGATAGTGGCGTTGTTACGCTCGACTTCGGCAAGCAGCGAGGCCAGGTCGTCGCCGGCTGCGCTGTACTGGATAGGCCATATGACCTTGTCGGCCTGCACTTCACGCTCACAGAGGCCGCGGACGCTTACGTTGCGCTTGTTGGCATTCATGACATTGACCGCCTTGGGGATGCAGAGCCCCAGGAAGACGAGGCCCACCATGATGGCAAGGCCTGCCAGAAAATTACCTTTGTTCTCCATATTGATATGATTTAGCTGAAAACATCATTGCAAATCGGGTGCCCGGCCCGGAACCATCATTATAGAAAGTTCATAAAGCAAATACAGCGGCACAAAAACCACCATAAGGGTGAAGGGGTCGCCGGTGGGCGTGATGAGCGCCGCAAGCACCAGCAGCACAACCACGGCATAACGGCGCCATGAGCGCAGCAGGGCCTTGTCTATGAGTCCCAGACGTCCCAGAAGGGCGGCCAGCACAGGCATCTCGAACACCAGCCCCATTATGAAGATGAGCCCTAGGAAATTGCCCATGTACGAATTGAGCGAGATCTGGTTCACGACCAGATCCCCTATCCTGTACTGGGTAAGGAAACGGAAGATGATGGGGAACACTACCAGGTATCCTACGGCGCAGCCCGTATAGAAGAGGGCCGTGCCCCAGATGAAGGAGCGCCCCACCCCTTGGATTTCGCGGGGGTACAGCGCCGGTTTCACGAACACCCATATCTGGTACATCAGATAGGGGAAAACCAGCAGCAGCGCCACCCACAGCGATGTGGAGATGTGGGTGAGGAACTGCGAAGCGACATTGATGTTGATTATCTGCACGTCCTGCGCCGGGCCGTATGCAAAGCCGAGCAGGCGGTAGACGAAGAAGTCGGAATGCGTGGGACCGAGGATGACGGAATCGAAGATGTGGGGCATGGCGAAGAAGCACCCCACCAGCAACACCACCAGGGCGATCACCACCCGGAACAGACACCAGCGGAGTGCCTCCAGATGGTCCCAGAAGGACATCTCCTCCGCAGACATTACTCCTCTTTCCCTTCTGCCTTGGGAGCCTGTTTAACAGCGGTTTTATCAGCGGGAGCGCTTTTTTCTTCAGGCATCAGGGGCTTGTTGATTTCCTGCTCGACCTCATTTATGCCCTCCTTGAAGGAACGCACGCCCTTGCCCAGTCCCTTCATCAACTCCGGAATCTTCTTGCCGCCGAAGAGCAGCAGGACGATGAACGCGATGATGAGGACTTCCCAAATGCCGATGTTCTGGAATAATAGCAATGTTCTCATGATGCAGATGTGTTGTTTTCACAAAGATAGTAAAAAAATGACACCGGCGTCATCGCCAGACACCGGTGCTTTCCATGCTTGCTACCTGCCGCCCGGGCCGTGGCCGCCACCTCCGGGTCCGCCGCCGCTTGACGCCGACGAGGCGCTGAGGGTGCCGGACGCAGATCCGCCCGAAATGCCTTCGACAGCGAAGCATCCAAGGTACTGGGGAGTGAAGCTGACGCCCTTGTAGAGAGTATATGAACTTCCGGATTTGAGGTCGGGAGTGATGATCCGGGCCGAAGTGCCGCCGCTGGGTACAGCATAGGCCATCAGGAACTTGGATCCGTCGTACAGGGCTATTTTCGTGCCGGAGGACAGGGTGGTGCTCACGCAAGCCATATCGTTGCTGAAGGAAAACGAACCTGCATCTCCTCCCTGGGAAATCACATACCCTCCGCTCACGGTGACGGTGGTCCCTTCCACCGAATCGATTCCGGTTTCGGGAGCCTTGGCTCCCACTCCTATCACTATGCCTCCGCTGATATAGATGGCCGCGTTGGCGTCGATGCCGTCGTTATTGGTGCCATGACCGTAAAGACAGCCCCCGGTGATGGTCATGGTACCCGCCGAATTGACGGCGTCGTCGTAGGCGTCCGCTATGACCGAGCCGCCGCTCTGGTTCCAGGCTCCGCCGGTGGTCATCGCTTCGTGGCGGTTAGACGACACGGTAATCTCGCCTCCCGTCACCTCGATATCTCCGTCGCACTTTATGGCTTTGGGATGCACAGATCCCTTTGTGAAATCGGTTCCGGCAGCACTTGCATTGACCGTACCACCATTGAAAAACCCGGTGCCGTCACAGGAAATGCCCTTTCCGCCGCTGCCCGTGGCCGTGCAGGTGAGCACTCCCCCGTTCATAACGAAATCGCCGTCGGCCTTGATGCATGCGGCTCCGGCAGGATTCGTCAGCGAGAGCGAACTGAGTTCCAGCAACTGCTTCTTTTCGCTGTAGAGCTTGAAGAAGCCGTCGGAACTGCTGCCGCTCAGCACATACTTGATTGCAACGGTATCCTTGTTGATTACGGTAAGATGCGCACCATCGGCCGTGTAGGTAATATGGTCGAGGTCGCCGTCGAGCACCACTGTACCCTGCGAGAATACCACGTTCACGGTACCCTCGGGAGTGAAGGTCGATACTTCGTCGCTGGCATTGTAGGGATCGACTTCATCCACATCGGATGAAGAGGAAGACGAGGAGGAAGATGATGATGAAGAATGTGAATCAGTATCATAGGCCGCGTTAGAATCAGAATCGGGAATGCTGATGATGTCATCCTTGCGGCACCCCGGGGCGGCGGCCAGGACAAGGGCCGCCAGAGCTGACACAATACTGATTTTGTTCATGGCTTTTGGTTTTTAAATACACTTGGATGGGTATCACCAAAAGCAAAGGGTGTGCCAAAAGAGGGGCTCAGTCGAGCTTCAGCACCGCCATGAACGCGCTCTGAGGCACCTGCACCTTACCTATCTGGCGCATGCGCTTCTTGCCCTCCTTCTGTTTTTCAAGGAGCTTGCGCTTGCGGGTCACGTCGCCGCCGTAGCATTTGGCGGTGACGTCCTTGCGCACCTGCTTGACGGTCTCGCGGGCTATGATCTTGGCGCCGATGGCTGCCTGGACGGGGATATCGAACTGCTGACGCGGGATGAGGTCCTTGAGCTTGATGCACATCTTGCGGCCGAAGTCGTAGGCGTTGTCTTCGTGGATGAGGGTGGACAGGGCGTCTGCGGGCTCCCCATTGAGGAGGATGTCGAGCTTCACCAGCCTCGCCGGGCGGTAACCGATGATGTGGTAGTCGAACGAAGCGTAGCCCTTGGAGATGCTCTTGAGCTTGTCGTAGAAGTCGAAGACGATCTCGGAGAGGGGCATCTCGTAGGTGAGTTCCACGCGGTCCGCGGTGAGGTAGTGCTGCCCCTTGAGGATGCCGCGCTTGTCGAGGCAAAGCTTCATTATAGGGCCGTAGAACTCCGATTTGGAGATTATCTGGGCGGAGATGTAAGGCTCCTCGATATGGTCTATCAGAGTGGGCGCGGGAAGTCCGGAGGGATTATGGACATCCATCACCTGCCCCTGGGTGGTGAAGACTTTGTATGAGACGTTCGGCACGGTGGTCACCACGTCCATATCGAACTCGCGGAAGAGGCGCTCCTGTACAATCTCGAGGTGCAGAAGGCCGAGGAATCCGCAGCGGAAGCCGAATCCCAGCGCCAGCGAGCTCTCCGGCTCGAATACCAGCGAAGCGTCGTTGAGCTGGAACTTCTCCAGCGAAGCGCGAAGGTCCTCGTATTCGTCCGCAGTCACGGGGAACATTCCGGCGTAGAGCATCGGCTTAACGTCCTCGAAGCCGGCGATCGCCTTGTCGCAGGGGTTTTCCAGATGGGTAATGGTATCGCCCACCTTCACCTCCACGGCGGTCTTGATTCCCGAAATGATGTATCCCACGCTGCCGCAGGGAATTTCGTCGCGCGGGCAGAGTTTCATCTTGAGCACTCCCACCTCGTCGGCCACATACTCCTTTCCGGTGTTGACGAACTTTACCTTGTCGCCAGTGCGGATGGAGCCTTGCTCGACCTTGAAGTAGGCGATGATGCCGCGGAAGGAATTGAAGACCGAGTCGAAAATCAGGGCCTGCAGCGGGGCGTCGGCCTCTCCCGTCGGAGCGGGAATCTTCTCGATGATGGCGTCCAGGATTTCCGCCACGCCTTCTCCGGTCTTGGCCGAACAGCGCAGCACATCCTCCGGCTTGCAGCCGAGCAGGTCCACGATCTGGTCGGTCACCACTTCCGGCATCGCGGAGTCCACGTCGATTTTGTTCAGCACGGGGATGATTTCCAGGTCGTGCTCGATGGCCAGGTAGAGGTTGGAGATGGTCTGGGCCTGGATGCCCTGCGTGGCGTCGACCACGAGGAGTGCGCCCTCGCAGGCGGCGATAGCGCGGCTGACCTCGTAGCTGAAGTCCACGTGGCCGGGGGTGTCGATGAGGTTGAGCGTATAGTCGTGGTAGCGCATCTGTATGGCG
>ONSD01000005.1 GCA_900320385.1 uncultured Bacteroidales bacterium | reverse complement strand
TGGGTGGACCTCGCAGGCCTTATAGCTCCCAAAAGCGAGGTGGACAGGGTGCTCGACGATTTGGAGAACGGTAAGCTTGGCGATGTCGATGCCATCGGAAAGCGTTTCCGGGATCTCCACCTCAATTATTACGATTACGAGTGGACCTGGGCATACGGGGTATTCAAGACCTGGTATGGGATCGATCTTGCTACGGCAAGTCCTGAGACCCTCATGAACGTGGTGCGCAAGTGGAGGGAGTCCGTGGTGGAACTCGACCGGATACTCATCGAAGATGCACGCAAGGAGTTCTCGCTTAGCATGATGACTTCGTTCGGAGCTGACGGCGACGCCGAGGACCGGAAGGCCGACTTCGAGCATGTGCGGGGCGCCTCCTTCGATAACGATCCCTTCGTGCGCAGCATACGTGAGCACATAGTGGTAAAGACCGCCCTGGGAGAGCAGGCGATTGCGATGTTGGACGGTATCCGTTGCTGATAGTAGCCATGGAGTATAACAAAGACGGCCGGATCCCAGATCCGGCCGTCCTCGTTTATACGGGGTGCATTATGAAACGTCTGCACGCGCCATGGAATCCTTGTAGTACTTCTGGAAGGTGAAGACATCTTCCTTGTAAGGATTGATATGACGCTTCTTCGCGATGGCGATAATCCAGACGAGGGCTGCAAGGTTTACTACGAGCGCAAGGGCGCTGATAACGGTCATCATCGTGGGGTTGGCAGCGACTACCGAGGGATCCACGGTCGTTCCGACAGTGGCTGCAGCACCGCCTGCAGCGTCATAGAGCTGCTTGATGGTGTCGACACCCTGGGGATACTGGACGGGAAGCACCGCCCACCTGAACCACTGGCTGCCATCCTTGAAGGTCTCCTGGAAGAGAGGCCAGAGCTGTGCGAACATGCACCAGATTGCAAGGGTGTTAGCGCGGTTCTGGATCCATCCGCCACGGTTCCACAGGAGGGCGGCGATGGTGGGGGCGAGCAGAAGGCCGATGCCGCAATACCAGCTGTGCGTAGGCAGGCAGTTGTATGTGTAGGCGAAGTTCCAGACATCGTAGACGAGGATGTATACCCAGGTCATATCGGCCCAGATCATATCCTTCTTGTCCTTGGACGGATAGACCTTCCACCAGGCGGTCATGCAGAAGATATTGAGCAGACCGGCAATGCCGTTCATCACATTGTGAGCACCGCCGTACTGCCATACGCCTTCGGTGGTCAGCCACCACTTGTTCCAGCCGTTCACCGCCGACTCGAAGTCGGAGACCACGGCGATGAGGATGTTGATCGCTACGATGATGAACGGGAAGGGCTTGAACCATTCCTTCGCGCCAACTCCCCATTTGTATTTGATCATCATGAAGCCTATGCAGCCGGTGAGGGCGGCATAAACCTTGGCGTAGTGGAACCATCCGTTCATGTAGACATGCGTCTGGTTGTTCAATGCCCATGCTGCCCCGTTGTGCGCGCCGATGCCTATGGCTACGCAATAAACGGTCATGGCCAGCGGAACCAGACCGAACATGATAAGGCCGCCGAGTTTGGTGCGGCGTGCAAATTCGTTGAGGAGGATCAGGCCGAGTATGACCACGATCAGCATTCCCCATTGCGGAAGGGCGTTGGCCCCGTAAACTTGGAAGAACATAAAGCTTTTGATTTAGGTTGTGTATAAGGATTAAACTGTAACTGCCTTTTTCTCGCGGAGCAAAGCCCATATAGCCCATACCGCAGTGAGTACCAAGGACATGGGCACGCCTACGGTGAGCATCTCATGGAGCATCACGCTCCATCCGCCGCCGTCCTTGGCGAGAGCGGTGAAGAAGGGGAAGGCCCAGGTGAGTTCTCCATTGATGATATGGTCTACGATGAGCATGACGCTGCCTCCCCAGAGCATTTTCTCCAATGCGGGGACATTGCGCAGGAGAGGGTTCGCCTCGGGATTGTGTATGGATTTTTCCGCGGCTTTGCGGTAGATGCTGGTACCTATAGCCTGTACCAGGGGTACGATAAAACAAGCCATGATATTATACTTTAATTAACTTCTATCTCTTTGATCTCTACTTCGCCTCCTCGAAGTAACCACGTTTCCCCGCTGCCGCAGCGCGGACAGGTGCGTCCGTATTCCACGGTGCCGTATTCGCTTTGGCATGCATTGCACCAGGAAACTGCGGGTATGGTGTTTATGCGGAGTTCGCAGCCTTTGAGGATGTCTTCCTTGTCTGCCGCCCAGCGCCAGCAGTCCTGCAGGTAGTCCGGAACTATGGTCGAAACTTCGCCTATGTCCATGACCACGGCGGAGACGTGCTTCACCCCGTTCTCCTGCGCGACCTGCTTGACGTCGCGGATTATGTAGAAGACTATTCCAAGTTCGTGCATGTCACTTTTTCTTGAGCATGATCTTTCCCGTGCGCTTTATCATGTAGGGAAGTATGCCGCTGAACTTGTCCTCGGAGGTGCGCATGACGCTGGCTTCCGGGTGCATCCGGTGCAGGTGGATGGCGTCGAAGCCGCACTTGGTGGTGCACACGCCGCAGCCGATGCATTTGTTCTCGTCCACGACCGAAGCGCCGCAGCCCAGGCAGCGGGCGGTCTCCTTCTTCACCTGTTCGGCGGTGAGGGTGCCGTGGTATTCCGCGAACTTGTCCTCCGTGCGCACCGTGCCGGGGTCCTGGCGGGAACCGTTGTCGTAATTCTCCACCACGATGTCCTGCTTGTTCAACTCGATGAAATCGCGCCGGTTGCGGCCGATGGTCATGTGCCCGTGCTGGACGAAGCGGTGCAGCGACTCGGCGGCCTCCTTGCCGGCGGCGATGGCGTCGATGGCGAACTTGGGGCCGGTGAAGACGTCGCCGCCCACAAAGATGTCGGGCTCCGCCGTCTGGTAGGTCAGCTTGTCGGCCACCGGATACACGCCGCGGAAGAACTCGACCTTCGTGTCCTTCAGCAGGTCCTTCAACAACACGGTCTGGCCTATGGCGAAGATGACCAGGTCCGCGTCCAGGGTGATGAGTTCCTGTTCATCATAGGCCGGGGCGAACTTGTGCTTCGCGTTGAAGACGGAGGTGCACTTCTTGAAAACGATGCCCGTAACCTTATCGGTACCAAGCACTTCCTTGGGGCCCCATCCTGGGTTGATGACAACACCGTCTTCGCGGGCCTCCGTGCGTTCCTCCAGGGATGCTGGCATGATGTCTTCGGTCTCCAGGGAGAGCATGGTGACGGAGGATGCGCCGCTGCGCAGGGCCACGCGGGCGGCATCGATGGCGACGTTGCCTCCGCCGACCACGACCACCTTGCCGGAGAGCTTTTTCTTCCCGGTGTTGGCTTCGCGGAGGAAATCGATGGCCGTCACCGAGCCGGGGAGCGTCTCGCCGGGTATGCCCGGCAGGCGGCCGCCCTGGCAGCCTATCGCCACATAGAAGCCCTTGTAACCCTGCTCGCGCAGGCCGGCGATGGTGACGTCCTTTCCGACTTCAACCCCAGTGCGGATATTGACGCCAATCTCGCGCATGATGTCGATCTCGGCCCGGATGACATCCTTGTCCAGCTTGTAGGAGGGGATGCCGTAGCGGAGCATGCCGCCAGGTTCTTCATTCTTCTCGAACACAGTGGGCCGGTATCCCTGCACTGCCAGATAGTAGGCGCAGGACAGGCCGGCCGGACCGCCTCCGATGATGGCGATCTTCTCCTCCCAGTGGTCCTTGACGTTGGAGCAGATGTTTACCTCCGGGACGAAACGCGTTTCCGCGTGCAGGTCCTGTTCAGCGATGAACTTCTTGACCGCATCGATGGCGATCGGACGGTCGATGGTGCCGCGGGTGCAGGCGTCCTCGCA
>ONSD01000035.1 GCA_900320385.1 uncultured Bacteroidales bacterium | reverse complement strand
GGCTCTGTTTTTGTTCTAAAATATGTATCTTTGTAAGATATATGGCATTCAATTTCTTTCAGAAGATTTCAAGGGCGATTGCGGGCAAGTCGCATGTGGATGACGATACCCTCGACAATATAGAAGAGGCCCTCATCGAGTCAGACATGGGTGTGGATACCACGCTCAAGGTCATTGACGCGCTCGAGGAACGGGTCCACAGGGACAAGATGATGGGTTTTGACGAACTCACCGGATATCTCCGCGACGAAATAGGCAAGCTCCTCGATCTCGGTCCCGAAGTCTCAGCCACGGTAGACCTGGACAAGAAGCCCTGCATCATACTGGTAGTCGGCGTTAACGGAGTGGGCAAGACCACCACAATAGGCAAACTTGCGCACATGTACAAGGCCCAGGGAAAGAAGGTCATCCTCGGCGCAGCCGACACCTTCCGCGCCGCAGCCGTGGACCAGCTGGACATATGGGCCGAAAGGGCCGGAGTAGACATAGTCAAGCAGAAGATGGGTTCCGATCCGGCATCGGTTGCCTTCGATACCGTAAAAGCCGCAGTGGCACGCGGTGCCGACCTTGCCATAATAGATACCGCAGGTCGCCTTCATAACCGCGTGGACCTTATGAACGAACTCACCAAGATACGCAACGTCTGCGGCAAGGTCATCCCTGACGCCCCGCATGAAGTGATGCTTATCCTCGATGCCTCCACGGGCCAGAACGCCTTCCAGCAGGCCAAGGAGTTCGCCCGCGCGACCACCATCTCGTCCATTACCGTCACGAAGCTTGACGGCACGGCGAAAGGAGGCGTGGTGGTAGGACTTGTGGACCAGTTCCGCGTCCCTGTCAAGTTCATAGGCACCGGTGAAGGCATAGACGACATCCGTCCCTTCGACCGCGACAGTTTCGTGGCCTCCCTTTTCAACCCCGATGATTTAAAGAAATAGAATATGAAGCTTTCGTACAATTGGCTCAAGGATTATCTTGAAATGGACCTCACCCCCGCACAGGTGGCCGAGGCCATGACATCGATAGGCATAGAGGTCGACAGCCTCGAAGAGCAGGAAGAGATACCCGGCGGGCTCGCAGGCGTGGTCGTCGCAAAGGTCGTGGAGTGCATTCCGCATCCCGATTCCGACCATCTGCACCTCACCAAGGTCGATGCGGGTACCGGAGAACTGCTGCAGGTGGTATGCGGCGCTCCCAATGTCGCTGCCGGGCAGAAGGTGCTCTTCGCCCAGATAGGCACGGTGCTGCCCGGGGATTTCAAGATCAAGAAGTCCAAGATCCGCGGCACCGAATCGATGGGAATGATCTGTGCCGAAGACGAACTGGGAATCGGCACCAGCCATGAAGGCATAATGGTACTTCCCGACGATGCAGTGATCGGGACGCCGGCCAAGGACTATCTCCATCTCAAGACCGAAGCGGTCATAGAATACGAGCTCACCGCAAACAGGGTGGATGCGGCTTCCCACATAGGCGTAGCCCGCGACCTGTATGCATGGTGCGTGTTCAACAAGGTCCCGTGCAAGATGAAGTATCCCGACGTGTCGGCCTTCCGCGAAGCCGAAGGAGAAGGTCTTTCCATCGATGTTCCGGATCCCGACGGGGCTCCCAGGTATTCTGGAGTCACCATCGAGGGCGTAAAGGTAGCTCCTTCGCCCGAGTGGCTGCAGAAAAAGCTACTTTCCATAGGCCTGAGGCCCATCAACAACGTAGTCGATATCAGCAACTTCATCCTCTTTGAGATGGGGCAGCCCCTGCACACTTTCGATGCTGACAAGGTGGCGGGAGGCAAGGTGATCGTGCGCCGTGCAGCCCAGGGTGAGCATATACGCACCCTCGACGGCGTGGATCATACCCTATGCGACCGTGACATGGTTATCGCCAATGCCGAAGGGCCCATGTGCATAGCAGGTGTATTCGGCGGTGAAGACAGCGGCGTCACCGAGGCCACCACCAGGGTCTTCCTCGAGAGCGCTTATTTCGATCCGGCTTCGATACGCCGTACCTCCAAGACCCAGGGCCTTCAGACCGATGCGTCGTTCCGTTTCGAACGCGGAGCCGACTTTGCGGTAACCAGATATGCCCTCCAGCGTGCAGCCCTTCTGATTTGTGAACTCACCGGAGGCCACATGGTCGGCAAGGTACAGGAGTCTTACCCCGAGAAGCTCGAACGCAGGATAATCGACATCGATTATCGCAGGATCAGCGATTTCATAGGGAAGGAAATAAGCGCCGGGGACATCAAGACCATACTTGACTCCCTCAATTACGAATTCCTCGAAGAAAGCGCGGACGGCGCCAGGGTTGAGGCACCCAGCTACATGATAGACGTTTACAGGGAATGCGACGTGGTTGAAGAGATACTCCGCATCTACGGCTACAACAATGTCGACCTTCCTCAGCACATGAAGATGAGCGTGACGGCTTCGCCTACCCCCCAGCCTGAAGCCATACGCAACCAGATTTCCAACTTCCTCGCTGCAAACGGGTTCACCGAGACGATGAACAATTCCCTTACTAAGGGTGCGTATTATGACGGACTGCTCGCATGGCCGTCCGAAAACTGCGTCCACGTAGTCAATCCTCTCAGTTCCGACCTCAACGTCATGCGCCAGACCCTGATCCTGGGAGGCCTGGAGGTCGTGGCTTACAATCTGAACCGGCAGATCGCGAGGATCAAGACCTTTGAATACGGTTCGGTCTACAGGAGACTGCCCGAAAAGGATGCTGCGACCCTCGACGGATATGAGGAACACCAGAACTTCGCGCTTCTCATGACCGGCGCCCCCGAGAAGAATTGGACAGGCGCTGCTCCCAAGACCGATTTCTATCAGCTCAAGGGATATGTGGAAATGCTCCTGAGGCGCTACGGCTCCGACATTTGGCAGCTCTGGACGGGTGAAGCACCCGCCGACATATATTCCGAAGGCATCACATACAGCCTCCCGGGCGGCAAGAAAACCCTCGCCGTAATGGGTACCGTCAATCCGGCGCTAACCCGCAAGTTCGGTATCAAGCAGGGTGTGGTAGCGGCAGAGATCAACTGGAACAACCTTTTCGAACTGGTCAAGCGCGGCAAGGTGACCTTCAGCGAACTCCCCAAGTTCCCCGAAGTGCGCCGGGACCTTGCCCTTCTCCTCGACGAAGGTGTGAAGTACGGTGACCTCCGTGCAGCCGCTTTCAAGAATGCAAAGCACCTTCTCAAGGGTGTCGGCCTCTTCGATGTGTACCGTGGAGACAAGATTCCCTCCGGAAAGAAGCAATACGCCCTCAGTTTCGTCCTTCAGGACAGCGGACGCACCCTTACTGACCAGGATGTGGAGAATGTGATGGAGAGGCTTCTCTCAGTATTCAAAAAGGACTTCGGCGCCGAACTGAGATGATGAAGGCTGTCGGTAAATACGCTGCAGTTCTCCTGCTGCTCTGTTGCACGCTTTCGTGCCACAGGGACGGCAGGATCATACCGCCTGCCAAGCTTACCGACATCTATGTGGAAATGTTCCTTGCCGACCAGTGGCTTTCCGACAACCCCAGGGCCCGCCGCGGCGCGGACACGAGTGATTTCTACGGAGCCATATTCGAAAGGTATGGCTACTCCTTCAAGGATTACGACGCAAGCGTAAGGCATTACCTCGGTCAACCTGAGAAGTTCGCGGACATCACAACCAATGCCGCCAAGAGGCTCGAGGATATGTACGCTGATGCAAAAAAGGAACTGGCCCGCCAGGAAGCCGTTATCAGTTTCGAAAAGTCCCTGCCCCCTTACAAGCGGGTGGATTTTGCCAAAGATACCATTCTGCATATTTCCTTCCCCTGCGATTCCGTTTCGGTGGATACAGTAGCGACAGATATGCTGTTACCAGACTCCCTCGCAGTTGCAGTTTCCCTACTTGCCGATTCGACGTCGGCTTCAATTCAATTGGATTCAAATGTTACGCGAAGAGACAGTATTCGGGCCGATCTTCAGCCGAAGGCTGGGCAACTCCTTAGGAATAAACCTGTTGCCCGCGAAAGGAAAGATCTGTAATTTCGACTGCATATATTGTGAATGCGGCTGGAACAAGGACGGGCGCGGCGATACCCACCTGCCCTCGGCCGCTGATGTGCGCGAATCCCTTGAAGCCAAACTGCGCGAATGTGCGGCCAATGGCACCCCGATAGATTCCATAACCTTTTCGGGAGACGGCGAACCGACGCTCAATCCTGCTTTCCCGGAGATAATAAGGGATACAATAGCCCTTCGCGACCGCTTTTACCCCGCTGCGGTGGTGTCGGTCCTTTCCAACGCCACGATGGCCTGGAAGCCGGAAGTGTTCGAAGCCCTGAAGCTGGTGGACAATCCCATCCTCAAACTAGATGCCCCCACCGACGCCCTCGCCGCACGCATAAACCGTCCTGTCGGGCACTACAGCGTCGACGAAATCGTGGAAAGCCTGTCGCTCTTCGACGGCGACTTTGTCCTGCAGACCATGTTCCTCCGCAGCGGCGACTTCGATTCCGCCAGTCCCGAGGTGATCGGGCCATGGATGGATATAGTGCGTAGGCTGCATCCCCGCGAGGTGATGGCTTACACCCTGGACCGTCCCGCTCCTGCCGAGGGCCTGCAGAAGTTCACGGTGGAAGAGATGCGGACATTGCTCCAACCACTTATCGATGAAGGATATAAAATACAAATAAAAGGATAGGATATGAATTACTGTCAAAAGTACGATTATGTTCCGCAGCCCCAGAAAATCGAGGCTGCCATTGCGCGCATTGCCCAGAATGCAGCAAGCCTGGCCTCCCCGGAGGTCTTCAAGACCTGCTTTTCATTCATGGACCTGACCACGCTCCATTCGAACGATACTGCCGATTCCGTCAGGAAACTTGTGGGAAAAGTCACCGCCCTGCAGAAGGAATATCCGACCTATCCTCTTCCGGCTTCGGTCTGCGTCTATCCCAATTTCGCTGCAGTCGTCAAGGCGGCCCGTCCGTCGGCGGAACTGCATGTCACAACCGTCGCCAGCTGTTTCCCCTCCGCCCAGAGCTATCTCGAAGTAAAGGTGCGCGAGTGCGAACTCGCCGTCGAGAACGGTGCTGATGAAATCGACATAGTCCTGGCACTGGGTTCGTTCCTCGCAGGTGACAAGGAATCTGCAGCAGCGGAGATCCGCGCCATGCGCAAGGCCATCGACGAAGCCGGCCGCAAGCAGGGCCGCAAGATCATTCTCAAGGTCATACTCGAGACCGGCCTGCTCGCTACTCCCGAGAACATCGCCGAAGCCTCTTTCCTTGCGATGGAAGAAGGCGCCGACTTCATCAAGACATCGACCGGCAAAGTTGAGGTCAACGCTACCCCCACCGCTGCATACGTGATGTGCGAATGCATAGGCAGGTATTTTGAGCGCACCGGTCGCAAAGTGGGCTTCAAGGCTGCCGGCGGCATATCCAACGCAAAGGATGCACTTGTCTATTATTGCATAGGCAAGACCGTCCTCGGTGACGCCTGGATGAACAAGGACAGCTTCCGTTACGGTGTGAGCCGTCTCGGCAATTCTCTGATGAGCGAAATCGAGCAGAAGACAGTCAAGTTCTTCTAGCCTGCGACAAGATCCTTTGACAGCAGGGACCGCCATTCCGGCGGTCCCTGCTTCGTTTTATTGATTATGCGGCAGATTTTGTCACACAAATGCGAAAAATGCTTAGCACGATGGCGCTGGAGGGAAGTTTTGCAATTAAACGTTTAATATTTTTTTAAATGAATGCCTCTGTCCACCTTTGCACTGAACAACGAACTATGGAAATGGACAGGATCTTTCTTTTACTTGCAGCCGCCGGCTTAGTGCTCGCCTGCAATCCGCAAAGCTACTTCGAGAAGAGGGGGGAGGCAGTGGATACCGGAACAAATACCCTCACTCACGGCATGATAGTCCTCGGGGACAAACTTCAGGACCCCTATTCAGTGGACAATATGACAAAGGCCCTGAATTCACTGTATCCCACCAAGGCGGGAGAGGTGACGGTGCCGACCACTAATCTATATGTGCGTTTCCTTCCGGCCGATGACGGCGAATATGAACTTCTCCGCTCGCTCGGGGTGGAGATGCTCGACCATCCGGTGGATTACGAGATCGTAACCGAAGGTGACTATTACCAGGACCCGGATATTCCGGAAGATGAAATTACATGGCAGTACGCAGTTGTGGCTCCCGATTTCGTGTTCCCGGAAGGCATACGGTACGAGATACTGGACCGCTGCCACATCGCCGAGGCCAACGCTTCAACCAGGGCGGACGGCATAGACTGGGAGGCGGTTGAACGCGAGTCGTTCCGGCTGACGGGGAACGAGGATATGCTTCTGCCCGTCACCAGGGGTGATGGGGCTGCGGCCGAGGGTATCAAGCCGTCGGGACGCATCACCATCCTGGATGAGACTTCAGGAAAAGTGAGAGGAGTGGCGAACGTGCGCGTCAGCTGCAATGTGTTCGTGAAATTCTCAAGGACATTCACCGACGAAGACGGCTACTACCAGATGAAGCGCTCTTTTACCTCAGACCCGCGCTACCGCCTGGTATTCAGGAATCAGAAAGGCTTCGGAATAGGCATGAACCTCTTGCTGTACCCGGCTTCGGTGTCCACCTTGGGGAAGGGGAGCAACGAAGGTATAAGCGTGGATATAGATTCTTCTTCGGATGCGGCCCTCTTCCGCAGGTGCGTCGTGAACAATGCCGCATGGGACTATATCAACGCCTGCAAGAGCGATGACGGCACCATAAAGCTTCCTCCGTCCAATCTCAGGATATGGATCCTGGGCCGCCTGGGCGCAAGCAGCGCCGTGATGATGCAGCAGGGGGCGGGGATTGACAACGGAATGATAAAGGAGTATCTGGGCGAATACACAAAACTGCTCAAGATGTTCCTGCCCGACATCACCCTCGGTCTCAAGGATTGCCGCGACTATGCAAGCATTTATTCGGTCACCGTCCACGAAATGGCGCATGCCAGCCACTTCATGCAGGCCAAGGTCGAATGGTGGGACGTCCTGATCAACTACATAATGAAGAACTACGTGACTTCCGGCGGCGTAACTTATGGAATCGGCACCGAAGCCGACCATGGGTATTGCGAGGTGGCGGAAATGTGGGCTTACTACATGCAGTCGCGTATGTATCACGACAGGTACGGAGGACCTGATGTGCTGTTCGGGACGTCGTCGTGGTTCTATCCGCAGATTTTCTACGATATGGACAAAAGGGGAGTCAACCGTTACAAGATATTCAAAGCACTGGACGATAAAGTCTGCGACAGGGATGAATTGCAGGAGAGGCTGGTGACTCTTTATCCCGAATCCAAAACGACCATTCTTTCTGCATTCAATAGGTACAAATAATAAAAAAATTGTTATCTTTGCACTCCCTGAAGCGGGAGTGGCGAAATGGTAGACGCGCTAGTTTCAGGAGCTAGTGCCGATTAAAAGGCGTGTCAGTTCGAGTCTGATCT
>ONSD01000011.1 GCA_900320385.1 uncultured Bacteroidales bacterium | reverse complement strand
TACCGAGGGAACCTGGCAGAACAGGGCCTTCGACTACTACATCGAGCGCCTGGCGGGCTACCTCGGGGCCCTGCAGGATGCCGGGATACCCATACTCTTCCGTCCCTTCCACGAAGCGGCCGGCGACTATGGCTGGAAAAACCCGTGGTTCTGGTGGGGATATGAAGGAGCCGAGCCCCTTGTAAATCTCTGGAAGTATCTGAAGGACGCACTCGAAGGGACCTACGGCATCCATAACCTCATCTGGGTATATACCGTGCAGACCTCCACGAGCGGCGTCCTGGCGTCCGTCTCGGACATCGAACCCTGGTATCCGGGGGATGATTACGTGGACATAGTTGGCTGCGACCTCTATGTGGGCAAGAACACCACCCAGTCGGAGACCTTCAAGCGCGTGAACAACTTCGTCAAGGGCAGGAAGATGGTCGCCCTCAGCGAGAACGGCAATCTGCTCGACTTCGAGAAGGCCTTCAGCGAAGATGCCCCGTGGCTTTGGTTCATGGGCTGGAACAGCGGAAGCAGCGGCAACTGGTCGCTCTCTTCCGACAGCTGGAACAATACCGCGGCCGATTGGAAGAAAGCCATGACCGGCAGCCACACCATCAATAGGGGAGAATTGAAATAGAATCTTACAACAACATGAAAGTCAAACTGATACTCCTGGCCCTGGCCGCCCTCTCCATCCTTGCCTCCTGCGGTGGCGGAGAAGACCCCATAAACGGGCAGACCAGTCCCGCTCCGGTGCTGCTGAACGTTAACCCGTCCAACGGCGCCGAAATCACCACGACGGCGGTAACTTTCACCCTTACCTTCGACCAGAACGTCAAGGCACCTTCCACCGGGATTTCATCGATAGCGGTCAGTCCGAAGGCTGACGTCAGCAGGCTTTTCAGCAACGGAAGCGAAGTGTCGCTCTCCCTGGAGAACCTTCAGGACGCCTCGGACTACAGTGTCAGGATCCCTTCGGGAGTCATATCCGGGTTCAAGGCCAATCAGGAAGCGGTTGGGGATATAGTGCTGACTTTCAGCGTTAAACTCCCTGTCGATCCGGGTACTGTGGATCCTTCGGACTGTGACAATGATGCCACGGCCCTTTCCGCACGCCTTGGACTGGGCTGGAACATGGGCAACCATTTCGACGCCTATTATAACGGCTCCTGGGCCGGCAGCAAGGAAGGTTATCCCGACGAGGAAGTCTGGGGGAATGCTAAGGCGACCGCCGCGACGTTCGCGAAGATAAAGGCGGCCGGTTTCACCAGCGTGCGCATCCCGGTCTCGTGGCTCAGGATGATAGGCGACGCGCCGGATTATACGATCGACGCCACATGGCTGGACAGGGTTTACGAGGTTGCCCTCTGGGCGCATGAAGCTGGGCTGGACGTCATCGTGAACACCCACCACGACGAGAATCACGGCGTGTCCAACACGTACCAGTGGCTGGATATAAAGAACGCGGCAACCAATTCTGCCCTCAAGGCCCAGATTGACGGGAAGATAGCGGCGGTATGGACGCAGATAGCGATGCGCTTCAAGGATTGCGGCGACTGGCTCATCCTCGAAGGTTTCAACGAACTCAACGACGGAGGCTGGGGGTACAGCTCGCAGTTCACTGCCGACCCCACAAAGCAATGCGGCGTCCTCAACGACTGGAACCGGATATTCGTGGAGGCCGTGAGGGCGACCGGCGGAAACAACGCCACGCGCTGGCTGGGAGTCCCCACCTATGCGGCAAATCCCGCCTTCGCCAAGTATCTGGAACTGCCTCAGGATCCTGCCGGGAAGATAATGGTATCCGTACATTTTTACGATCCCAGTTCCTATACCATAGGAGATGAGCAGTATACCGACTGGGGCCATACCGGTGCTTCCGGAAAAAAGGCCGACTGGGGGGATGAGGACCATGTAAAAGCAGTTTTCGGAGAGCTTTTCTCCAGGTACATAGCCGAGAACATCCCGGTTTACATAGGGGAGTTCGGCTGTTCCATGCGCAGCAAATCCGACACACGTGCATGGAAGTTCTACCTGTACTATCTGGAGTATGTGGTGAAGGCTGCCAAGACCTACGGCATGTCCTGCTTCCTCTGGGACAACGGCGCTTCGGGCGACGGCAAGGAACACCACGGCTACTTCAACCATGGTACGGGAGCCTATATAGGCAATTCCAAGGAAGCCGTGGACGTCATGGTAAAGGCCCGTTTCACTACAGATGCTTCCTATACCCTCGATTCGGTGTACAAATCGGCTCCGACTTTCTAACAGACATGATATGAACTACTTACTGAAACCTATAACCATGATCCTGGCGGCGGCCGCCGCTCTGTGCTGCGGTTCGCCGGCCGGGAAAGATGCCCGCGAAGCCCTTGCCGGGGCCTCGGCCGAAGGCAAGTTCTACTATGCCCATCAGGACGACCCTTCTTACGGACACAGCTGGCGCGTCGAGGATCCGTCAGGCGATCCGCTGGACCGCAGCGATGTCTTCGGCGTCTGCGGGCAATACCCCTCGATGCTCGGCTTCGACCTGGGCGAACTGGAACTGGGAGGGACCGCCAATCTGGACGGCGTCTCCTTCGAACTGATGCGCAGGGCTGCGAAGAAGCAGGCCGAACGCGGCGGACTGGTCACTATCAGCTGGCATGCGCGCAACCCCCTGACTGGAGGTGACGCATGGGACGTCTCGTCCGACAAAGTGGTCGAAAGCGTGCTGGAAGGCGGCGAGAAACACAGGGAGTTCGTAGCATGGCTGGACGCCGCGGCGGAGTTCCTGAAGAGTTTCGGAGGCATCCCGGTGCTCTTCCGTCCCTGGCACGAAAACCTGGGCAGCTGGTTCTGGTGGGGCGGGAAACTCTGCACCACGGAACAGTACAAGGCCCTGTGGAGGCTCACGTATGAGCACCTCAAGGATGTGGACAACCTGCTCTGGGTGTATTCCCCCAACGGCAATTACGGTGAACAGGGATACATTGAACGTTATCCCGGCGACGACATAGTGGATATAGTCGGCTTCGATTCCTATCAGTCGGGGCCCATGCCCGATTCGCGCGAACGCTACATACGCGAAATGCAGACAGCCCTGGACATAGTGAGCCGCTTCGCCTCGGCGCACGGCAAACTCTACTGTGTTTCGGAGACCGGTTACGAAGGCATTCCGGATCCCAAGTGGTGGACAGGTACGCTTCTGCCGGCCATCGAAGGCTACAGCCCGTGTTACGTGCTCACCTGGCGCAACGCCTGGGACAGGCCCGGCCATTACTATGCCCCCTGGCCCGGCAGCCCGGATGCGGAGGATTTTATTGCCTTTGCTGTGTCCGGTAAAGTAAAACTCCTTGATAAATAGCCATTTTATGAATCTGACCGCTACGCCTGCGAAAGCGACGCTCAAGGAGAAGATAGGCTACGGCCTGGGAGATTTCTCTTCCAGCATGTTCTGGAAGATCTTCTCGTATTATCTTCCCATATTCTATTCGGACGTATTCGGGCTCAAGCCCCAGCACGCAGCGCTGCTGCTGCTCGTCACCAAACTCTATGACGCCGTTTCCGACCCGGTGATGGGCGTCATCGCCGACCGCACCCGCAGCAAATGGGGCAAGTACCGTCCGTATCTGCTCTGGATCGCGGTGCCGTTCGCGCTGGCAGGCGTGCTGTCGTTCTACACCCCGGACGCTTCGTACTCTTTCAAGCACGTGTACGCCTATGTGATGTACATCCTGATGATGACGGTCTACACTGCCATCAACGTGCCCTACGGAGCCATGCTGGGAGTGATGACCGACGACCCTCGGGAGAAGAGCGTGTTCTCTTCGTTCCGCATGTTCTTCGCCTACATAGGCAGCTTCCTCGCCATGGGCATCTTCGCCATCTTCGAGAAGCAGGTCGGCGGGAACGTAGGGGAGGCATCTCCGGCATCTTGGACCCTGGTGGTCGGGATAGTGGCCTTGCTCTGCCTGCTGCTGTTCCTGGGCTGCTTCGCACTTACCCGCGAAAGGGTGCGCCAGGAAGCCAAGGAAGCCGGCAGCGCTTCGGTGGGCAAGGACCTCAAGGCCCTTCTGGGCAACCGCCCGTGGTGGCTGCTGCTTGGCGGAGGCATAGGCATACTGCTGTTCAACTCCATACGCGGCGGTTCGGCCGCATATTATTTCGCCAACATCCTGGGCACCAGCCCCATCCTTACCTGCGCCGTATACCTGATGATAGGCGAGATAGCGCAGATGCTGGGGGTTTTGCTGGCCGTTCCGGTGAGCGACCGCATAGGCAAGAAGAACACCTTCCTGAGCGTGCTGGTATTCATTACCGTCCTGAGCATCCTGGTTTGGTTCCTGCCCAATACGGCGGGCGGATTCTGGGCCCTGGTCGTCCTGCAGGTGCTCATCTGCATAGCCATAGGCCTGAATTCCCCGATGCTCTGGAGCATGTTCGCCGACGTGGCCGATTATTCCGAGCTCAAGAACGGCAGCGCCTCCACCGGCCTCATCTTCTCGAGCTCGAGCATGGCCCAGAAATTCGGTGGGGCGCTCGGTGCCTTCCTGCTGATGCAGGTGCTGGCCCTGGCGGGATACGACAAGGACCTTGCGATGCAGGCCCCGCAGACCCTCTCCGCCATAAGGGCCCTGATGAGCTGGATCCCGGCTGTGGGTTCGGTGCTCGGCATAGTCTGCCTGGCTTTCTATCCGCTCACTACCTCACGTATGGAGAAGATACATGGTGAACTTGAAATCAAACGCAACAATATATGAGTGAACTGAAGATCATGGGAGCACCGCTCCCGAACATTCCCTGGGAAGAGCGTCCTGCCGGATGCAAGAACGTTATGTGGAGGTATTCCGCAAATCCCATCATCCCGCGCGACCTCCTGCCGGATTCAAACAGCATTTTCAATTCGGCCGTGGTGCCCTTCGGTGACGGCTATGCCGGAGTGTTCCGCTGTGACGATACACGCCGCCGCATGATGATCCATGCCGGATTCTCCAAGGACGGCATCCACTGGGACATCAATCCCGAGGTGATCAAGTTCGCGGACTCTCCTTCGCCCGAGGTAGGGGAGTTCATCTACGGCTACGATCCCCGCGTCGCTTTCATCGACGGCAAGTACTATGTCACTTGGTGCAACTGTTTCCACGGGCCGACCATAGGCGCCGCATGGACCACCGACTTCAAGACTTTCCACCAGCTGGAAAACGCCTTCCTGCCCTATAACCGCAACGGAGTTCTGTTCCCGCGCAAG
>ONSD01000099.1 GCA_900320385.1 uncultured Bacteroidales bacterium | reverse complement strand
TGGGCGCTATGTTTATCTCGCAGTCGGTGAAGGCGTACAGGGCGTCGATGGTCTTGTCCGGGGAAACGTCTCCCGGCAGGTGGATGAGGATGTTCACCTTGTCGGTGGTCATGTCCTCGATCTTCTTGATCTTTATCTTGCCCTTGTCCTTGGCCTTGAGTATGGAATCGATGAGAAGGTGGGTGGTGCGGCCGTAGGGGATCTCGGTGATGGCGATGGTGCTCTTGTCTATCTTTTCGATGCGCGCACGCACCTTGACGCTGCCGCCCCTGCGTCCGCAGTTGTATTTGCTGCAGTCGGCGGAGCCGCCGGTGGGGAAGTCGGGGAAGATTTCGAAAGGCTTGCCTTCAAGGATCTTGACCGAGGCGTCCATCAGTTCGCAGAAGTTGTGGGGAAGGATCTTGGACGCCATGCCCACCGCGATGCCCTCCGTACCCTGCGCGAGCAGGAGGGGGAAGCGGACAGGAAGTTCCACAGGCTCCTGGTTGCGGCCGTCGTAAGAGTTCATCCAGTTGGTAATCTCGGGATCGAAGACCACTTCCTTTGCGAACTTGCTGAGACGGGCCTCGATGTAACGGGGTGCCGCATTGCTGTCTCCTGTGAGGATATTGCCCCAGTTTCCCTGGCAGTCGACCGTAAGGCCTTTCTGGCCCAGCTGCACGAGGGCCCCGAGTATCGACGCATCTCCGTGGGGATGGTACTGCATGGCCTGTCCCACGATGTTCGCGACCTTGGTGTAATTGCCGTCGTCCATCCTGTACATGGCGTGCAGTACGCGGCGCTGCACCGGCTTGAGACCGTCTACGATATGGGGTACGGCCCGCTGCAGGATTACATAGGAAGAGTAATCCAGGAACCAATCCTTGAACATGCCGGAAAGCTTGAAGCGGCGGCTGTCGCTGTCAAGCAGGCGGGAGAATTTGCCCGTAGGGGCGGCATCTTCGTCCACAGGAGCCTCCAGGGCCTGTTCGTCCAGTTCCTCTTCGGGGGTCATTATCTCGTCTTCGTCCATATTCTGCTTAATCCTCGTATCCGAATTTCCTCAGTTCCTTGCGGCTTTCCCTCCAGTCCGGGTCGACCTTTACGAAAAGGGTGAGGAAGACCTTCTTCCCGAAGAAGTCCTCCATGTCCTTCCGTGCCTGTGTGCCCACCTTCTTGAGGGCTGCGCCGCCCTTCCCGATCACTATGCCCTTCTGCGAATCGCGCATCACATATATTACGGCGCTGATGTCGTAGCGCTCCTGGCTTTCCTTGAAAGATTCGACAACCACCTCGCAGCTGTAAGGGATTTCTTCCTTGTAGAAGAGCAGGATCTTCTCGCGTATGATTTCCGATGCGAAGAAGCGCAGGTTGCGGTCGGTGAAACTGTCGCGGTCGTACCAGGCGGGAGCCTCGGGTATCCTTTCGAGCACGGCGCGCATGATGTTGTCGGCGCCGAAGCCCTCCTTGAGGGAAGCGGGGAGCACGAGCGCGGCGGGAACCTGTTCCTGCCACCATTGCATGAGGGCATTCACCTTGGGCTGGTCGCTCAGGTCTATTTTGTTCACCACCACAATCACCGGGCAGCCGAGGTCCTTGAGACGGGAGATGTACTCCATGTTCTTGTCGGCCTTCTCGATGGTGTCGGTCATGTAGATGAGCACGTCGGCATCGCCTATTGCGGTATCGACGAAGCCCATCATGTCTTCCTGCATGCGGTAGGCGGGCTTGAGGATGCCGGGAGTGTCGTTGAAGACTATCTGGTAGTCTTCGCCGTTCACTATGCCCATGATCTTGTGGCGGGTGGTCTGCGCCTTGGGAGTGATTATGCAGAGCCTCTCGCCCACGAGGGCGTTCATCAGCGTGGATTTACCCACGTTGGGATTGCCGATTATGTTGACGAAACCCGAACGGAATGCCATTATACGTATGCCCCCATTTTAAGGATGTTCACTTCACCTTCGGACAGATAGCGCCATTCGCCCTTCTTGAGGCCCTTCTTGGTGAGTCCTGCGAAATATACCCTGTCAAGGGCACGGACTTCGTAGCCCTGCGATTCGAAGATGCGGCGCACGATGCGGTTCTTGCCGGAATGTATTTCGATTCCGAGCTTGCGGTGGTCTTCGGTGTCGATGTATTCGAGGGCGTCGGCGGATATCTCGCCGTCCTGCAGCTCGATGCCCGAGAGTATCTTTTCGCGGCTTTCTTCGGTGAGGGGCTTGTTGAGTATCACCTGATAGATCTTCTTCTTGTCGTATGAAGGATGGGTGAGCCGTTCGGCTATCTCACCGTCATTGGTGAACATGAGCACGCCGGTGGTAGCCTTGTCCAGGCGGCCGACGGGGTAAACGCGTGAGGGACAAGCCTTTATGAGGTCCATCACAGTCTTTTCGGCATGGGGGTCGCTGGCAGTGGTGACGAAGCCCTTGGGCTTGTTCATCACGAGGTAGACCTTGGCTTCGCCGCGCAGGGTCTCGCCGTTGAACCTGACCTCATCCTTGAGCACATTCACCTTGGTGCCGAGTTCGGTCACCACTTCTCCGTTAACGGTCACTACGCCGGCCTGTATCATGGTGTCGGCTTCGCGCCTGGAGCATACGCCGGAGTTGGCGATGAACTTGTTGAGGCGTACTTCTTCCTGTATGGGGCTCTGGTACGAGTCGAAGTCGGATACGTTGGCATAGGGCTTCGGGCTCTTCTCAATCATGCGGTTGATGCCTTCTTCGTTCTCTTTATTGAAGAGGGGACCCTTGGGCGCAGCGGGCTTTTTGCCGTACGCCGGCTTGCGTCCGTACTGAGGACGGGCGCCTTCCTGGCGACGGGGTGCACCCTGGCGGCCATAACCTCCTTCGCCCTTGCCATGGAAGCTGCCGCTTCCGTGGGACGAAGCACGCTTGTCGCCGTACGGGCGGTGCTCGCCGGTGCTGCGATGCTGGCCGTAAGCGCTGCTGCGGTAGGGCCTGTGCTCGCCCTCGCCTTCCTGGCGTCCGTAACCGCCTTCGCTTCTGCCATAGCCTCCGCTGCGGCCGTACTGGCCGCGGTTGCCGCTGAAGCTGCGGTGGTAGGGTTTGCGTTCTCCGTTTTCTTTACCTTCTGTACTGTAGGCAGGTTCGGTTGAATTGGTTACACGTTGCTTTCTCGGCCTGAGTTTACGGCCGTCTTTGGAAAAATGATCCATTCTATTCTGTTTTTGTGGCGTCCGGTGCGACTCACGTCCCGCCTTGGCCGTTACTTTAAATTGAATATGTAGGTAATGGTGCCTTCCTGCATCACAGGGGCATCTGCCTTTGTGTTGAATCGTGTTTCGAGCGCTGCCTTGCGGGCTGCGTTCCATAATTGTGCATTGGTTACGGTAGTGCCGTCGGCACCGGGCTCGGCACGCTTGACGGTGCCGTACTGGTCCACCCATATCTTGACCACAACGGTGCCCCTCTCCTGCGACTTGTAGGTGGGTTTCGCTAGACCGGTTCCCACCGGCTTGCGACCCTCCAGATGCGCATTGGGCTTGCCTTCGGTGGTTCCGCTTTCGGTATTGCCCTTGGCCTGGCCGGCCTTGTATTCCGCCGAGGACTGCTCTGCGGAATGGGGCGCGGTGAGGGTGGTGTCTTTCTTCCCCATTCCGGGGAAGGCCGCCCTCGGATCCAGGACGGGCTCTTCCTCGCGCGGAGGTTCGTTCACGGGAACGTCCCCGAAATCGTCGGGTTTCGTCGCCGGGGTGAGGTTCTGTGCCGTGCTCTGCTCCGGCGATTCGCTCCGCTGCACGAGCTCCACCGGGGCCTCGGGATCGACGTCTTCACCCTGGGGCTGGGTGCCGCTGCGGAGCATGTCGTCATCTTCCTCGAAGTCCAGCAGGAAAGTGGTCTCCTGCGGCGGAGGATAGAGGTATTTGAGTCCGGTGAAAGACACGACGGACAGGGCCGCTACGTGCAGTGCGACCGTGAGCGCCAATCCGGCAAATACCGAATCGTGCTCTTTCCGTCCACGTTCCTTCAGATACTCTTTCATGTCATTCCGGCTGTGTGGCCAGTATTACCTTGTAGTGGTTGCGCTTGGCGATGTTCATCACCTGTACTATCTCGCCTATCGGCACGCTCTCGTCGGAGTAGATGCTGAAGGTGGGGTCCTCCTCGTTCTGGAGCAGGCCCACGAGGTCATCCTCCACCTGCGTGAGGTCGACGGGTATCTCGTTGCCGTTGATGTGGTAGGTGAAACGGTCGTCGCCCCAGTCCTTTATCGATACGCTCACGGTGGGTTTGGCGCTCACCTGGCCGGTGCTCTTGGGGAGCAGGAGCTTGAGAGCGTTGGGATTCACCAGAGTGCTGGTGACCAGAAAGAAGATGAGGAGCAGGAAGACTATGTCGGTCATGCTCGACATCGACATGCTCGGGTCGACCTTGGTTGTTCTCTTGAATGCCATTATTCAGCTTCCTTTTTTTCGACTGCCGGCTCGTTCATGATGTCCATGAATTCGATGGTGGCGTTCTCGAGGTTGTATACTACGTTCGAAACCTTGGTGGTGAGGAAGTTGTAGCCGAAGTAGGCAAGGATGCCCACGATAAGGCCGCCTACGGTGGTCATCATGGCTTCATAGATGCCGCTGGAAAGCAGGGTGATGTCGATGTTGTTGCCTGCGTTGGCCATGTTGAAGAAAGCCCTGACCATACCGGTGACGGTTCCGAGGAAACCGATCATCGGGGCGCCGCCGGCTATGGTAGCGAGGTAGGGGAGACCCTTTTCGAGCCTGGCCACTTCCACGTTGCCGGTGTTCTCGACTGCCGCCTGGATGTCGGCGAGGGGCCTGCCAATGCGTTCGATGCCCTTTTCAACCAGTCTGGCGACGGGGGTGTCGAACTTGCTGCAGTAGGTGAGGGCCGATTTGATCTTGCCGTCGTGGATGTAATCGCGGACGTCGTCGATGAAATTCTTGTCGACCTTGGAAGCCTTGCTGATCACCCACCACTTCTTGCCGAAGATGTAGATCGCGATGATGCTGAGGATCAGCAGCACTATCATGAGCCAGCCGCCTTTCGCAGCCATGTCGATGAGGGAATAGGATGCTTCCTGGGGCACGGGGGCAGCTTCGATGGCCTCGGAGAGAACCTCTGCGCTTTCCGCCTGGAGTAATGTAAACAACAGCATATTTGAATTCTTTATGATTGACTTTTAAAGGCCTTTCCGGCCAAACATGCAAATATACGCAAATTTTTCTTATCTTTATAGTCCGAAAATCAAACCTGAATCATTATGGCTATCATTATCGTATTGATCCTTGCCGCCCTGCTGATATTGTGGGGGATAGGCGTACAGCGCAAGCTGGTTAACGGAGATGAACTTTGCAAGAACGCTCTCAGCCAGATAGGCGTACAGCAGAACAGCCGCTGGGATGCACTCACCGCTCTCGTGGAACTGGTGAAATCCTACAACGAGCACGAGTACAATACCCTCAAGGATATCATTGCCCAGCGCAGGGAAATAGGTCCGTCCAGCACCGTGGAGGAGGCCAACGCCCAGGAAAGCGCCCTCGGGAAGGTCTTCTCGCAGGTGAAGCTCGTGGCCGAGCGCTATCCCGACCTCAAGGCCAACGAACAGTACCTCAAGACCATGGACAGCGTCAACGTGTACGAGAACCAGGTGCGTCTGAGCCGCATGACCTTCAACGATACCGTCACCAAGTTCAACCGCATGGTGCGCCAGTTCCCCGATTCGATCGTCGCCGGCCTGCTGAAATTCGCGGTCAAGGATTACCTGAAGGAACCCGAGGGCAAGACCGAGATGCCCAGCATGAACATCGGCAAGTAGATGGAAAGACTGCTTTCATTCTCGGCGGCGATGCTCCTCTGCGTGGCCGCCTTTGCTGCGCCGCAGCGCATACGCGACATAGACGTATCGCTTCAGCTCAGGCATGACGGCTCGGCCCTCGTCACCGAGGTTTGGGACGTCACGCCTTCGAGCAGCAACACCGAATGGTACCTGGTCCGCAGCAACCTGGGAGACATCGAGATAGGCAATCTCTCGGTTACCGACGAAAGCGGCCGCCGCTTTGTGGATGAGGGAGAGTGGGACGTGGACCGCAGCCTGTCCGCGAAGGCGGGACGCTGCGGCATCGTGCACAAGCGGAACGGAGTGGAGATTTGCTGGGGCATAGGCACCCGAGAAGACCACGTATTCACTGTTTCGTATACCATGTCGAACGCGGTTAAGTCGCTGAGGGACTACGATATGCTGCATCTGCAGCTGGTATCTCCCGGCCTGGCGGCAAAGCCGGAGCACGTAAGCGTCAGCATAAGCGCTGACGGAAGGGTGGACGCCCTTGTGCGTCCTGCAGGGGCCGTCTCCCGCCTCAATTCCGAAAACACCCGCTTCTGGGGTTTCGGTTTCGAGGGAGAGTCCCGTCTCGAGGACGGTTCGGTGATAATGGAAAGCACGGGACGCATCGAGTCCGTGATAGCCCTCCTGCGCTTCGACAAAGGGCTTTTCGATTCGCCGAGCGTGCAGGACCGCGAATTCGCCGATGTGCTTGAAACCGCTATGAAGGGGGCGGATTTCGGAGACGGATCCCAGAAAGATCCCCTTTTCGCCCGTATCCTGATGGCTCTTTTCGCCATCCTGCCCATCCTGCTTTCGGTAGCAGGCATCGTGTATGCGGCAGGTTACAAGAAGCGCATCCTGGGAGTCAAGCCAAAGGAAGTGGACTGGAGCCGGGACGTGCCATTCGACGGTAACCTGGAGGATTCGTTCTACACCCTCGCCCGCCTTGGCGAGAACAAGAAGGGCAATTCCTATGTCGGCGCCCTGATACTCCGCATGGTGTACAAAGGCGTCATAGTCGCCGGAAAGGACTCCGACGGCAAGGTGGAACTGTCGTTCAACGACGCGAAGGCCGCCGGGCTCGACGGGATTTCCCGCGGTCTCTACGAAATGATGAAGGAGGCTTCAGGCAGCGACGTCATCCTTCAGGACAAAGAGTTCTCGAAGTGGTCGCGGAAGAACTGGAAGCGCGTGAACGAGTGGGTGAAGGACGTTTCGGACGTTGCCGAGCAGGACATGCGCGAAAAGTCTTTCCTTAAAAAGAGCAAATACACCCCGGAAGGCCAGGAAAAGGCCCGC
>ONSD01000109.1 GCA_900320385.1 uncultured Bacteroidales bacterium | reverse complement strand
TTCCCGGTCTATCATGTCACTTTCGAGATAGACCACGTCGGCATAGGGTTCGAGTACTCCTTTGAGGAAGGGTATCGCGGTATCGGCTACTATCTTCATTTGAGTCTTATTTCCTTTACCGGTCCTTCGCTGCCGCTGCGGATGAAGAGCGGGTCACCTTCGAGTATCGCGTTCATCCTGGCGAGGATGAGGTCCTTCTGCACGGAGAGCTGCATGCGTATGACCGAAGAAGTCAGGGTTATGTAGAGTATCCCGTCGCGGAAAAAGCGCTTAGAGGTGAAATTGCGCGCTCCGGAAGCATCGTCCCACGCGTCGAAAATCCGGCGGGTGTTGTGGCTCGCCGAAAGATGCTCCTTTACGAACATCTCCTTGATGGCGTCGCCTACAGTAATGGCCTTCTTGCGGGAAATCCCTGTCATACCCGTGTGAAAGCCCCTCCTGCGGCTTCGTAATACGTCCTGTCGGAAGTGAGCGAATCCACAATGCCCGAGATGCGGACCTTGTTGCTGTCGCTCAGGAATATCTGCCCGAATCCATTGCCGGACACCATCTGGAGCAGGTTCTGCACGCGCCCCATGTCGAGTTTGTCGAAAAGGTCGTCGAGCAGCAGCATGGGGGCTTCGCCTGAATCGTCCTTCATGAGGGAATACTGGGCGAACTTGAGCGCCACCAGGAAGGATTTCTGCTGACCCTGCGAACCGCAGCGCCGTATGGGATGGCCGTCCATGGTAAAGACGAAGTCGTCCCTGTGGATGCCTGCTGAAGTATATCCCAGAGCAAGGTCGCGTCCGCGGGTCGAGCGCATAAGCTCTTCGAAAGAGAGTCCGTCCAGCTCCGTGCGGTAACTCACCGAAACCTTTTCCGCTCCGCCTGAAATGCGTTCGTAGTACATCGAGACTAACGGGTTCAGGCCGCGCACGAACTCTTCCCTGCCAGCGGCAACCGCATCGGCAAGCGGCGACATCCTCGCATCCAGGACCTCGAGCAACCCTGTGTCGGGGCTGTCGGAACGGAGCAGCGAGTTCCTCTGGGCGAGCAGCCGCAGATACTGCTGCACCGAATGCAGGTACCCCCTGTCCATCTGGGAGATGACCGAGTTGGCGAAGCGCCTGCGCTCGTCTCCCGATTCGCTCACCATGGAAACGTCGGCCGGCGACACCATAACTATGGGCAGCAGGCCTATATGGTCTGAAAGCCGCGGGCACGGCTTGTCGTCGCGCCTGAGGATCTTGGTGCCGCCCCGGGGGACCTCCAGCGCAATGCGCATGTCGGGGGCGCCCAGCATCGAATATGTGCCGCCGATGGCGAAAGAATCGCTCCCGTAACGGAAATTGAAACGGTCCGAAGCGGAGAAAGCGCTCTTAGTCATGGACAGGTACCAGATGGCGTCCAGAAGATTGGTCTTGCCCTCGCCGTTGCCTCCGGTGATGCAGTTCACGTTGGGCGAGAAATCCAGTTCCTGCAATTCTATGTTGCGGAAATCCTGGACTATTATTTTTTTCAGAGACGGCATGGGTCGTGGTTATGGATTACAAATATACGGAAAATTATTATCTTTGCGGGTTAAAGAAAACGCAGTTTTTATGAGCATACAGCAGGAAAAAATCAAGGAACTCGTCGACAGGCGCGCCTCCGCCCGGATGGGAGGAGGAGAAAAGCGTATCGAAGCGCAGCATGCCAAGGGCAAACTGACCGCACGCGAACGCCTGGCGCTGCTCCTGGACGAGGGCAGTTTCGAGGAGACCGACATGTTCGTACAGCACCGATGCACCAATTTCGGCATGGAAAAGAGCCATCCCGACGGCGACGGAGTGGTGACCGGCCGCGGCACCATAGAAGGCCGTCCGGTCTATGTCTACGCCCAGGATTTCACCGTGAGCGGCGGGTCGCTGAGCAAGACCATGAGCGAAAAGATCTGCAAGGTGATGGACATGGCAGTCAGGAACGGAGCTCCCGTGATCGGCCTCAACGACAGCGGCGGCGCCCGCATCCAGGAAGGCATTGACGCCCTCGCCGGATTCGGCGACATCTTCGAGCACAATATACTCGCCAGCGGCGTCGTTCCCCAGATATCCGGCATATTCGGACCTTGCGCCGGAGGAGCAGTATACTCCCCTGCCCTCACCGACTTCACCCTCATGGTGAAGGATACTTCCTACATGTTCCTCACCGGACCGGCTGTGGTGAAGAGCGTCACCGGCGAAGATGTCTCGAGCGAAGACCTCGGCGGAGCTACCGTGCATGCCACCAAGAGCGGCGTCGCCGACTTCGCCGCCGAGAATGAACAGGAAGGCCTCGCCACCATCAAGCGCCTGCTGTCATTCCTTCCGCAGAACAACCTCGAGACCGCCCCCGAAAAGCCCACCCAGGACCCGGTGGGCAGGATGGCGGACTATCTCAACGAAGTGATTCCAGACAACCCCAACAAGGCTTACGACATGTACGGGGTCATACGCAGCATAGTCGACGACGGCGACTTCTTCGAAGTCCACGCCGCTTTCGCAAAGAACATCATAGTGGGTTTCGCGCACATGGGCGGAAGGTCGGTGGGCATAGTTGCCAACCAGCCCCAGGTGCTCGCAGGTGTGCTCGACATCAACGCCAGCCGCAAGGCGGCCCGGTTCGTGCGCTTCTGCGACGCTTTCAACATCCCTCTCGTAACCCTGGTGGACGTACCCGGCTTCCTTCCCGGCACCCAGCAGGAATACGGTGCAGTCATCCAGAACGGCGCCAAACTTCTCTACGCCTATGGAGAGGCTACCGTACCCAAGGTGACCGTAACCCTTCGCAAAGCCTACGGAGGTGCGCATATCGTAATGAGCTGCAAGCAGCTCCGCAGCGACATCAATTACGCCTGGCCCACCGCCCAGATTGCGGTGATGGGCGCTGACGGTGCCGTAAACGTGCTCTATGCCAAGGACATCAAGGCCGATCCGGAGCATGCCGCGCAAATCCGTGCCGACAAGAAGGAAGAGTACGAGAAACTCTTCAACAACCCTTACCAGGCTGCGCAGAAGGGTTATATCGAAGACATCATAGAGCCGCGCAACACCCGCTTCCGCGTCATACGCGCACTTGAGTCGCTCAAGGACAAGCGCCAGGAAATGCCGGCGAAGAAACACGATAACCTGCCGCTGTAATGGATCCGCTGTTCATATTGCTCCAGACTTCGGAACTCACCAAAGGCGCCAGGCGCATGGCCGAGACCGACCCGCACGGCTTCATCCTTGCGTTGATAGCCGTGACGACCGTCTTCGCGGCACTGGTTATCCTCTTCGCCCTGTTCACCCTTGTCGGGAAATTCTCGATGAGGCTGGACGCCAGGAATTCCGGTGCCGGAAAACCGAAAGCACAAAAAGCCCGCAAGAAGGCCGGCAGTGCAGATGATGCCGAGATAGCGGCCGCCATAGCCATGGCCCTCGAGGCCGAAAACGGAGGCGAAGTCCCCGTGGCCATTGCAACCGCGCTCGCCATGTACCTCGACGGAGCCGTGCATGACTCCGAACCCGGTTTCATCACCATAAGCAAGAGTTCCGGCGCGTGGTCGGACAAGACCCTTACATTCAGAAAAACTCCAAGAAAATGACCCAATACAAATTCAAGATCAACGGCAAGGCCTATGAGGTCTCCGTAAACGGAATCGAAAACGGAATAGCCGACGTCAATGTCAACGGTACGCCTTATAAGGTGGAGGTAGAGAACGCCCCCGCTGCGGCGCCAGCGCCCGTACAGGCCCCCGCTGCGCCCCAGCCCGCAGCGGCAGCACCCGCAGCAGCACCCGCCCCCGCTCCTTCCGGAGCCGGCAAGAAGATAGTATCTCCCCTCCCCGGAGTCGTTATCGACGTGTGCGTCAAGGAAGGCGACCAGGTGAAGAAAGGCCAGAAGGTGGCCGTCCTCGAAGCCATGAAGATGGAGAACGAGATTCTGGCTGAGTCCGACGGCAAGGTCACTGCAATCTACGTTAAGAAGGGAGACTCCTTGCTTGAAGGGGCCGACATCGCAAGCATAGCCTGATGGACGCTATACTCGAAAGCCTCAGGCAGTTCTGGTCCTTTACGGGCTTCGCCAACTGCACATGGCAACATCTTGTGATGATTGTCATAGGCCTCGTGTTCATCACGCTGGGCATAGTCAAGAAATGGGAACCCCTGCTGCTGGTGCCTATCGGCTTCGGCATGATCATCGGCAATATCCCCGTGCTCATGGGCCTGAAGGTCAGCATCTACGAAGAGGGATCGGTCCTGAACATACTCTACCATGGCGTGAAAAACGGGTGGTATCCGCCTCTCATCTTCCTGGGCATTGGCGCGATGACCGACTTCAGCGCACTCATCTCCCAACCCAGGCTGATCCTGATCGGCGCCGCTGCCCAGATGGGCATATTCGGCGCATACCTTCTCGCACTGGCGATGGGATTCACCCCCAATGAAGCCGGCGCCATAGGCATCATCGGCGGCGCCGACGGCCCCACCGCCATCTTCCTTTCCGGCAAGCTGGCGCCAGACCTCATGGGAGCCATAGCAGTTTCAGCGTACTCCTATATGGCGCTGGTCCCCGTGATACAAAAGCCGATAATGCTCCTGATGACTTCCAAGAAGGAACGTCTCATACGCATGCCCAAACCGCGCCCGGTATCGCAGCGCGAGAAGATCATGTTCCCTATCATCGGCTTCCTCTGCACTGCATTCATCGTACCAAGCGGCCTTCCGCTGCTCGGTATGCTCTTCTTCGGCAACCTGCTCAAGGAGAGCACCGTGACCCGCCGTCTCGCTGAGAACGCACGCGGCCCCATCATCGACATTGCCACTACGCTTATCGGACTCACCGTGGGAGCATCCACCCAGGCGGACGTTTTCCTCAATGCCCGTTCGGTGAAGATCTTCCTCCTCGGCCTTTTGTCGTTCGTCATCGCCACCACTTGCGGGGTGCTCTTCGTCAAGATCATGAACCTCTTCCTCAAGGAAGGCCACAAGATCAACCCGCTCATCGGCAACGCCGGTGTCTCGGCCGTTCCCGACAGCGCACGCGTCTCCGAGACCGTAGGCCTCGAAGCCGATCCCGGCAATCACCTGCTGATGCACGCAATGGCACCCAACGTCGCGGGCGTAATCGGTTCCGCGGTCGCCGCAGGTATACTCCTCGGCTTCCTGGGGAATATGTAGGCGTATTTTACAACAAGCTTATTATCAACACTTTATACAAAAGAAGCCGCCTTTTTCAGGTGGCTTCTTTTAAGTAAAACGCTGAGAAACAATCAGTTGCGAAACACGGATTAAATCCTCTTGAGGATCTCTTCGGTCTGCTTCTCGAAGCCTGGCTTGCGGAGAAGGGCGAACATGTTCTTCTTGTAGGCTTCTACGCCGGGCTGGTTGAAGGGATTGATTCCCAGGACATAAGCCGAGATGCCGCATGCGAACTCGAAGAAGAAGAACAGGGCGCCGAGGTTGTACTCGTCCACCTTATCGATGCTGAGTCCGATCTGCGGCACGCCGCCGTCGATGTGGGCCAGCTTGGTTCCGAGCTGGGCCATGGCGTTGCAGTGCTCGACATGCTTGCCTGCCAGATAGTTGAGCTGGTCGAGGTTCTGGGTATCGCTGCCGATGACCACGCTGCGCCGGGCATTCTCGACGTTCACCACGGTTTCGAACATCACCCTGTCGCCTTCCTGGATGAACTGTCCCATGGAATGCAGGTCGGTGGTGAAGATTACGGAAGCCGGGTAGATGCCCTTGCCTTCCTTGCCTTCGGACTCTCCGTAGAGCTGCTTCCACCATTCGCAGAGGTACTGGAACCTGGGGTTGAAGGATACCAGGATCTCAACCTTCTTGCCGTATGCGCTGTAAAGCAGGTTGCGCATCGCGGCATACTTGACAGCCGCATTGTCCGACGAACGGCTGTAGACTTCGGCCCTTTCGTCAGCTGCGCCCTTGAGCATGGCACGGATGTCGATGCCGGCAAGGAC
Source organism: uncultured Bacteroidales bacterium (assembly GCA_900320385.1). Taxonomy (GTDB): domain Bacteria; phylum Bacteroidota; class Bacteroidia; order Bacteroidales; family UBA932; genus Cryptobacteroides. The sequence goes on along the minus strand of ONSD01000109.1, from coordinate 9,817 downwards.
TATGGGCAGGATCCCCACGGGGGTGAGGACGCTGTAGCGGCCGCCTACGTTGTCCGGGACGACGAAGGTACGATAGCCCTCCTGGGTGGCGAGAGTCTTGAGGGCGCCCTTCACGGCGTCGGTGATGGCAACGATGCGGCAGGCTGCCTCGGCTGCACCGTATCTTTCTTCAAGATAAGATTTTACGATCCTGAACGCCACTGCGGGTTCGGTGGTGGTGCCGCTCTTGCTGATGACGACGCAGGCCGTGTTGCGTTCACGGGCGAGATCCATTACGTCGGCGATGTAGTCTTCGCTGAGATTGTTGCCTGCGAACACTATCTGAGGTACGCCGTCCTTGCGGATGAAAGGATGCGAGAGGGCCTCGATGGCGCAGCGCGCCCCAAGGTAAGAACCGCCGATACCTATGACGATCACCAGGTCCACTCCCCTGGCTTTCCAGTCATCGCGCACGGCTTCGCAGTCGGAGATGAGGCTTTCGGGAGTATCTACCGGAAGATCCTTCCAGCCGAGGAAGTCGTTCCCGGCTCCGTTTTCAGCCTGGAGGGTATCGAAGGCTTCGAGCGCCTTCTTCTCGAATTCAATGTAATCTGCATCTTTTACGAAGGAGCTGCAGCCTCCCAGATCGATCTTTACCATAATGTTCCGTTTAGTTTTTCCGAACAGCAAAAATACTCTTTTTTTTCGGCAAATGACTATATTTGTACAGATAATCTGCATCCACAATGAAAATCTCCAAATGCATCCTCGCGGCCGTCGCCGCACTCGTTCTGGTATCCTGCAACGGCAACAAAACCGAAATAGTAGCCCACAGGGGTTTCTGGAACTGTGAACAGGCGGGCTTCAGCCAGAATTCGATAGCGTCACTCAAAGCAGCGCAGGACTGCGGCTTCTGGGGCAGCGAATTCGACGTCCATCTTACTTCCGACGACGTTGTCGTGGTACACCATGACCAGACGGCGGACGGCATCGACATCCAGGCCAATCCCTTCGACTCCCTGCGCGCCTGCCGGCTCGCCAACGGCGAAACCATACCTACCCTCGACGAATACCTCACCCAGGGCGAAAAGAGCGCTTCCACCATCCTCGTGCTCGAGCTTAAGCCGGAAGCCTCGCCCGAGCGCGAAGACCGCCTAGTCGAAATATGCCTCGAATCCCTGAAAGCCCACGGCCTGTACTCACCCGAAAGGGTCATGTTCATATCGTTCAGCCTCCACATGTGCGAGGTCCTGGTGAAGGAATGCCCGGAATTCACAGTACAGTACCTGAACGGGGAACTCAGTCCCGAAGAATTGAAAGCCAAGGATATCGACGGCTTCGACTACGAAGACTCGATAGTGACGGAAGAGATGGTTAAGGAGGCGCACAGGCTCGGCCTCTCCACCAACGTCTGGACGGTCAATGACTCCACGGAACTGCAGAGATTCGCAGACATGGGCATCGGGGCCATCACGACTAACGAGCCCCTGCTGCTGCGCCGCATCCTGTCCCGCAAATAAAGGATGCTCGCCCTCGCCGACTGCAACAACTTCTTCGTTTCCTGCGAGCGCGTCTTCCAGCCCGGGCTGGAGGGCAGGCCGGTTGTAGTCCTCAGCAACAACGATGGTTGCGTAGTGGCCCGCAGCACCGAGAGCAAGGCGCTCGGCATCAAGATGGGCACCCCTTTCTTCAAGGTCAAGGACATGGTCGACAAAGGTGCGCTCGAAGTGCGTTCTTCCAATTATACCCTTTACGGCGACCTCTCCCGCCGGGTCATGAACATACTCCGCGACGGAGTACCGGGCATACAGGTCTATTCGATCGACGAGGCCTTCCTCGAACTCGACGGGATACCGGAGAAGAAGTGGAAGCCGCTCTGCGACTCGCTGGTCAGGAGGGTGAAGATGTGGACCGGTATCCCCATCAGCATCGGTATCGCGCCCACCAAGACCCTGTGCAAGGTGGCAAATCATTTCGCCAAACACTACAAGGGCTATCACGGGGTGTGCATTGCCGATACTCCCGAGAAGTGGGAGAAAGCATTGAAACTCACGCCGATAGAAGACATATGGGGCATAGGATGGAGGATGGCGCCCAAACTTCAGGCCAAGGGAGTGGCGACCGGGTGGGACTTCGTCCTGAGACCAGCGAGCTGGGTGCAGAAGCAGATGGGAGTCCAGGGGCTCAGGACCTGGAAGGAACTGCAAGGCACTCCCTGCATCGAAGAAGAAGCCCTGGAACGGCGCAAGAGCATCTGCACCAGCCGTTCCTTCGCCGACCTCATCACCGATAAGGAAGAACTGACACTGCGGGTTTCGGACTTCGCTGCTATCTGTGCCTCCAAGCTCCGCAAGGAAGGTTCCGCCGCCGGTGAGGTCGCCCTTTTCATGCAAACCAACCGCTTCCGCCCCGACCTGCCCCAATACTTCCCTTTTGCAGCCAGACGGCTTGAAGTGGCCGCCAGCAGCACCCAGGTCATCGTGGGCGCCGCACTCGAGCTGCTCGACACCCTCTACAGGAGCGGTTACGGCTACAAGAAGGCAGGCGTGATAGTGGACCAAACGGTAGCGGCCGACAGCGTCCAGGGTTCCCTTTTCGATGACAGGGCGGGCACGAGGGAAAAGGAAGATACAGTCTCGCGCCTCATGGACCAGGTCAACCTCGGCACAGGGAAAAACCTCCTGCGCGTGGCCACCCAACGGCCGGGTCATTATGCCGACGGCATACGCCGCGAACACTGTTCGCAGCGCTATTCAATCAGCTGGAAAGAATTGCTGGAGGTCAGATAGCCTTGTGGATTATCCAGGACACCACTCCCCACACCGAGAAATCATCTCCAAACCCCACCTTTATCGGCTTGTACCGCGGATTCGCGGGCAAAAGGGTTATCTCCCTGGCATTGGCCGAGGAAGTGATCCGCAGGCGCCTCAGCACGAAATCTCCGTCCAGGCAGCATATGGCCAGCACCCCATCGGACGGTTCCAGGGAACGGTCGACCACCAGCACGTCCCCTTCGCTCACCCCCGCGTCGCACATCGAATCGCCGGATACCCTCACGTAGAATGTGGCGTCGGGATGCCGTACGAGTTCCCGGTTGAGGTCGATGCCCCCGCTCATATAATCCTGCGCAGGGCTCGGGAAACCGGCATGCACGCTGGCCTCCGCCATCCGTGGCAGCTTATCTGCTTGAGAATCTTCCATAACTCTCCTTAACGAAACGGAAAATGAAGTCGACCCTGCGGGCGAGTATGCCGTAATCCAGTTTTTCGGCAGTGTCGGAAGGCAGGTTGGTGTCCATGGTGATGCCGGAGGAGAACATGATGCAGGGCAGGCCTGCATCCAGGAAAGGCTTGTGCACTCCGCTGTGGCGGTAGAAAAGGTCTGTGAAGGCGCGGCTATTGAAATAGTCCCAGTACAGGTGCAGGGCAGTACTTGTATTGGCGTTCTCGAGATTGGCCTTCCAGCGGTCGCCGCCAAGCACGATGAGGAAATCTTTCCAGAACTTGTAGACGGGCGGATTAGCGCCTCCCATGATGTCTAGGTTGACAACCCTTTCCACTCCGGAGATACTCTCCTTGAGAGCAGCTGCGCCGGACCCGTCGGCATGGCAGTCGACGGCAGCGAACACGATGGGGAGGCCGGAACCCGAAAGCTTTTCCGCGAGGGCCAGCATAGCCGCCACGCCCGACGCATTGCTGTCGGCCCCCGGATACATCTTCTCCTTGGCGCCAAGGCCGTCGTAATAGGCGGCCACAAGCAGTTTCTTTCTGGCAGAAAGGTCGCCTGCAACGATATTGCGTCCAAATGCAAATGACTGTATCTCAGGCTTATACCCCATCAACTTGAAGCGTCGCATTATATACATCGCAGCTTCGGAAGCACCGGGAGTCAAGGAGGCTCTGCCGGCACATAACGTGTCCGAAAGGAACTCCACATCACGGCGCAGCACATCCGCCGGTTCCGCTTCCTGGGCACGTACGGTCAGGGCTGCGGAGAGCATCAGTGCGGCAAGCATAAATATTTCCGCCGCTTTTTTCATTTCAGGCACAATTAATGCTAAATTTGCAGGGCAACGCAGACGCAAAAATAGTGAAAAAACTCATAGCCGCCATATTTATTTTACTGAGCCTGAGCACCACCCTCCTCGCCCAGTACGATAAGGACGTCTTCTACATGCGCGGCAGGCAGGCCCTTTCCGACGGGAAATACTCCCAGGCGATAGAGAACTTCAATATCCTGGCCCGCCTCGACACGACCGACTACTGGAACTTCTTCTTCCGCGGCATAGCCAAATACAACCTTGGCGACATACGCGGAGCCCAGCAGGACTTCGACCGCAGCGTCCGCCTCAATCCTGTTTTCACGAACGGTTACCACTACCGCGCCATCACCAAAAGCCGTCAGGCACAATACGAAGGAGCGCTAGCCGACCTTGAGAGGGCCATAGAACTGCGTCCGGGGAACATCGGCCTTTATTACAGCCGCGGCGTCACATACTTCCTCGCACAGCGTTTCGATGAAGCCGTCGAAGATTTCGACCGCTACATAAAGAAAGAGCCCCGCGACAACGGAGCATACCTCAACCGCGGAGCCGCATGGCTCTTCCTTAGGGATACCACCAAGGCCCTCGACGACTACAACAAGGCCATAAGGCTGGACCGCTTCGAGCCCGAGGGATTCATGAGGCGCGGACGCGTCTATGCAGCCCGGGGGGAATACGACCTTGCCATCAAGGACCTGAACCAGGCGCTGCAGATAGACAGTTCCAACACGCTGGCCTATTTCAACAGGGCGCTCATCTATTACGACACCCACGACTACAACCTGGCCATGGCCGATCTCAACAGGGTGCTCGAGGAAGAGCCAGGCAACGCGCTCACCCTGTACAACCGCAGTCTTATCAGGGCGCAGGTGGGCGACTTCGAGAACGCCCTGGACGACATCGACCGCGTCATAAACATCAACCCAGGCAATGTACTCGCCTACTTCAACAGGGCATCTTATTTCATAGAGATGGGCCGCTGGCAGGATGCGCTTGCCGATTATAACAAAGCCATAGAACTCTATCCCGACTTCGCCAAGGCATATATGAACCGGGCCTATGTGGAAAGCATGCTCGGATTGAACAGGGCCTCGAGGGAAGATTACAACACCGCGCGGCGAAAGGTTGCCGAGTACCGCAGCAAGACAGGCAACGGCGCCGATTTCGCCGACACCACCCGCAAATACAGTTCCCTCCTCGCCTTCGACGCCGAATTCGCCAAGAAGGACTTCGACAACGAACTTCTCCAGCACCGCGACGTGGACATACGCCTTAAACCGCTTTACAAGTTCCGTCTCGCCCTTGACGAGGAAGACAGGAACGTAGCCCTCAGCCGACGTTTCGAGAATCCTCTGCTGGAGCGCTTCCGCGCTGCCGTTCCGGTACCCGTCACCGTTTCGAATTCCGACAGCCTGCTCGCTCTCCGCTTCACCCGCAGCCTCGAATCGGTGCTCTCGGGCGACTCCTCCAGGGGTGCCGGCAACTCAGCCCTCACACACTCGCAGGTGAGCTTCCTCAAAGGCATTTACGAAGTGCAGAACAAGCAGTACAGCACTGCCCTCCAGTATTTCGACGAGGCCGTCCGGCAGGCAGGAAGCGATGTCGAAAAAGACCGCTACTCCCTCTTCTATAAGGCTTTCTATCTGATGAACAGGGCTGTCCTGAGGGCCGAGATGATAGACTTCATAGCCAGCATCGAGAACGTGGGCGTGCAGACCCTCACAATGGACGACCAGGGTGCCACCCGCGCCCGAGTAAGCGACCAGGTGAACCGGAGTTACGACTACTCCGAAGCGATAGGCGACCTTGCCGAAGCGATACGCATCCTGCCCGACATACCGTACCTCTACTTCAATCTGGGCAACCTGTACTGCCTTTCCAGCCAGATGGTGAGCGCCATCGAGAACTACGGCCAGGCCATCAAGCTCTATCCCTACATGGGTGACGCCTACTACAACCGCGGACTCGTGCTCATCTACCTGAAAGACAAGGAGAAAGGCTGCATTGACCTTTCCCGTGCCGGGGAACTGGGCGTGCCGGAGGCCTACAGCGTCATATCGAAATACTGCGAAGATGAATAACGGCACGCCTGTTTTCTTCAAGTCGTTCTCCAGCGGGAGCTGCGGCAACTGCTACCTGCTGCTCTGCGGCGGACAGGGCGTGCTGATCGACGCCGGAGTGAGCATGCGCCGTCTAAAGGCCGAACTGCAGCGCTGCGGACTGTGCTTCGACGACATAAAGGCCGTTCTCGTCACCCACGACCACATGGACCACATACGCAACCTGGGCTCATACTGCAAGCGCATGCGCAAGAGCGTTTGGATGACTCCTGCCCTTTCAGCTTCGATGGCTACCCATTGGATGACCGGGGAATATCTCTCCCCCGTGCTTCACAGGCTGTCCGACGGCTGGAACGAGGTTGCACCGGGTATCCGCGCCCTGCCATTCGTCGTGCCCCACGACGCCACCCAGACCGTGGGGTACTGCCTCGACCTGCAGGGCTACCGCTTTGTCATAATGACCGACATAGGTCAGATGACCGATGAGGCCCTGAGCCTTGCGAGGGAAGCCTCGACCGTCGTGATAGAGAGCAATTACGACCTCGACATGCTCCGCTCAGGCCCTTACCCCAAGATACTCCAGGACCGCATCTGCGGCGGGTGCGGGCATCTTTCCAACGCCGAATGCTCAGATGCGGTTGCGGACTTCATGCATCCGGGGCTGGACAACGTGTTCCTCTGCCACCTCAGCGAGCACAACAACACCCCTCAGAAGGCAGTGGAAACCGTCGGAAGGGCCCTGGAAGGCCATAAGGTACGCCTGATGGCACTCCCCCGCGAAAGCGCTTCCCCGTTTTTAGAATTGTAATTGTTTTTTCCTTATCTTTGTAAGATATGAAGGAATTCTGGAATATGTTGCGCCGCTACGTCAAGCCGTACGGCAGATACCTTGGCGGTTCGGTGGTATTGAACATCCTGAGCGCCGTATTCAACATATTCTCCTTCACCCTCGTAATCCCCATCCTGAACATCCTCTTCAAGCTGGACGACAAGACCTACGCCTTCATCCCCTGGGATGCCGACATGGGCTTCAAGGAAAAAGCGCTGAACAACGCCTACTGGTACGTGACCCAGTACGTGGCCGGGCACGGAGCGATAGTAACCCTCATCCTGCTCGCGGCCTTCATGATACTGATGACCCTGCTCAAGACCTCATGCTATTTCGGTTCCACGGCCGTGATGGTGCCCATACGCACCGGCATAGTCAAGGACCTGCGCATGCAGATTTACGACAAGATACTCTCCCTGCCGCTCGGGTTCTTCAGCCAGGAACGCAAGGGAGACATCATAGCCCGCATGAGCGGCGACGTGCAGGAGGTGGAGAACTCCATCACGGGCAGCATCGACATGCTCATAAAGAACCCCATCCTCATCGTCTTCTACATAGGCACGCTCATTTTCATCAGCTGGAAGCTCACGGTATTCGTACTGCTTTTCGCACCTCTGATCATTTGGCTGATGGGCGTGATTGGGCGCAACCTCAAAAAGAGGTCTACCGAGGCCCAGGCCCTGTGGAGCGACACCATGAGCCAGGTGGAGGAGACGCTGGGCGGGCTACGCATAATCAAGGCCTTCCTTGCCGAGAAGAAAATGAGTTCCCGCTTCGACGCGGTGACCTCTGCGATGAAGCGCAAGAACACCAGGGTCGCAACCAGGCAGGCCCTCGCCCACCCCGTGAGCGAGTTCCTCGGTACCGCGATGATATGCATAGTGCTTTGCTTCGGCGGAGCCCTCATCATAGGCGGAGGAGGCAGCGCTTCGTTCATCGACGCCCCCACCTTCATTTTCTTCATGATCATCCTCTACAGCGTCATCCAGCCGATAAAGGACCTTTCCAAGGCCGCATACAACATCCCCAAGGGCCTTGCCAGCATGGAGAGGATAGACCGCATCCTCGATGCCCGGAATCCCATAAAGGAAGCCCCAGGTGCACAGGACATCGACTCATTCGAAGACTGCATCTCCTTCAACCATGTATCGTTCGGCTATGAGCCTGACAGGGAGATACTCCACGACGTCAGCTTCACCATACGCAAGGGTCAGAAGGTAGCCCTTGTGGGAGCCTCGGGAGGCGGCAAATCCACCCTGGTGGACCTGATTCCCCGCTTCTACGACGTCACGGCCGGCAGCATAACAATCGACGGAAAGGATATCAGGGACCTGAAGATATCAGCGCTCAGGGCCCTCATGGGCAACGTTAACCAAGACCCTATCCTGTTCAACGACAGCATATTCGCCAACATCGCCTTCGGCGTGCCCGAAGCCACGCGGGAGCAGGTCGAAGCCGCGGCCCGCACCGCCAACGCGCATGAATTCATAATGCAGAAGCCCGGAGGCTATTCCGAAAGCGTCGGCGACCGGGGAGTACTCCTTTCCGGAGGCCAGAGGCAAAGGATCAGCATAGCCCGCGCCATACTGAAGAACCCGCCGATACTCATCCTCGACGAAGCCACCGCATCACTCGACACCGAGAGCGAACGCTATGTGCAGGAAGCCCTCGAAAGGCTCATGGCCAAGCGGACCACCATAGTGGTAGCGCACCGTCTCTCCACCATACGCGACGCTGACGAAATCCTCGTAGTGGACGGCGGCCGCATCGTGGAGCGCGGAAAGCACGACGAGCTGCTCGCCAAGGAAGGTTATTACCGTAAACTCAACGACATGCAGGCCCTATGACGACTACCAAGACTATACTCTCCCGCATACTCTTCTTCCTGTACCTGGTTGCAATCGCGTTCCTGTGTTTCATGCATCTGGACAAGATGCCCGAGGTACAGCGCTACATATTCGGGATCCGTACCGACAAGGTGGTGCATTTCCTGATGTTCCTGCCCTTCCCCATCCTCATGTACCTGGCTTACGACCATCTTACGGACAAGGTATGGAGGGCGTTCCTCTTCGCGGCAGTGAGTTTCCTGCTCGGTGCCATCGTCGCCGCCGGCACCGAATACGGGCAGAGCCTGCTGCCCTACAGGACCATGGACCTGGCCGACTTCAAGGCAGACCTGCTGGCGCTGGCCGCCAGCGGACTGATCGTCCTCGCCATCGACATCGCACACATGAAAACCAGACGCAACAAATGAGGCGCAGAGTTACGGCAGCATTGTGCCTGCTGCTCACCATCTTTCCCGCAAGTGCACAGCCGGACATCCTGAGGGCTTTCAGGTCTGTCGACGATACACTGACCACCATGGCCCGCGAGCGATTCACCGTAAAATCGGACATCTCTCTCTGGAAAGCCATGAAAAGGGGAAGCGAACTGGATCTCTACTACTCCCGCAACCTTTCGGATTATCCGTGGAAGGAAGGCGACATCGAGTGGATGCGCAACCAGCTGAAGAAGTTCTGGCCGTCATCCCTTAGGGAATACAAGCTTGGAGACATATACTGCCGCAGCGAGAACATACGCGACCTAGTAACTCCCACCGTCGGCAAGAACGGACGCCCGCAAAGCTGGAGCAGGGCTTTCACCAAGCACAGGACGGCCGATGCATTCGTGCGCCGCGAAGGGGCCCGCAGATTCACCAAAGGCCTGAACAACAGGACGATAGCCCTATGGCAGAGTCATGGCCTCTACTATGATGGAGGCGCCGGGGTCTGGGGCTGGCAGCGCGCGCCCATCTGGCGCACCGTCGAAGACCTTTACACCCAGAGCTACGTAATCCCCTTCCTCATCCCCATGCTGGAGAGGGCCGGCGCTTATGTGATGACGCCCCGCGAGCGCGACACACAGATG
>ONSD01000092.1 GCA_900320385.1 uncultured Bacteroidales bacterium | reverse complement strand
GGCTCGCGGGAAAGCTGCAGGTCCACCTGCTCGAAATGGTTCAGGTAGATATGCGCATCGCCCATCGTATGGATGAAGTCGCCGGGCTGCAGTCCGCACTCCTGGGCTATCATCATTGTCAGGAGGGAATAAGAAGCGATGTTGAACGGCACTCCCAGGAAGGTGTCGGCGCTGCGCTGGTATAGCTGGCAGCTCAGTTTCCCGTCAGCCACATAGAACTGGAAAAGGCAGTGGCAGGGAGGCAGGGCCATCGAGTCCACCTCGCCCGGATTCCAGGCGCTCACCATGAGCCGGCGCGAATCGGGATTGCGTTTGATCTGGTCGATGACGTTCGCCAGCTGGTCGATCTTCCTTCCGTCGGGAGCCGGCCAGCTGCGCCACTGGTGGCCGTACACGGGGCCCAGGTCACCGTTGGCGTCGGCCCATTCGTCCCAGATGTGTACGTTGTTGTCCAGCAAGTACTTGATATTGGTGTCTCCGGCTATGAACCACAGCAGTTCGTGTATTATCCCGCGCAGGAAGACCTTTTTGGTGGTAAGGAGGGGGAAGCCCTCGGAAAGGTCGTACCTGCACTGGTAGCCGAAGATGCTCTGCGTGCCTACGCCGGTACGGTCGTGCTTGATTGTCCCCGTGGTGCGGATGGTCCGCAGCAAGTCCAGATATTGTTTCATGCCGGATTGTGTTTTGGAGTACGCAAGTTACGAAAAAATCGACTGTAAAGAAAATTATGATTATATTTGAAACATGGAAAAATGTTTGATAGTAGCTATTGCCGACAATAACGCCATCGGCGTGAAGGGCGAACTTCCCTGGCATATAAGCGAAGACCTGCAGTACTTCAAGAAGAAGACTAAAGGCCATCCGGTGATAATGGGACGCACCACTTATTTTTCCCTGCCCAAAAGGCCGCTGCCCCATCGCAAGAACATCGTGCTCAACCTCGGCGGCGACCCCATCGAGGGCGTTACCTGCGTGAACTCTTTCGCAGAGGCCTATAAGGCAGTCCGCCCCGCACGCAAATGCTTCATCATGGGAGGAGCATCGGTCTACCGTGCCGCGCTGCCCGAGATGGACACCCTCTATGTCACTCACGTCCGCACCACTATAGAGAACGCCGACGCCTTCTTCCCGGCCATAGACCCGCGCATCTGGCAGGCGACTTCCCGTTCTACCCTCAAGCTGGACGAAGAAACAGGCCTGCGCTACCAGTTCGTCATCTACCGCAAGGTCAAGCAGTAAGGCAGCGGGATGGCAGGCGACAGGGAGAATTTCAGCAGCCGCCTCGCGGTGATAATGGCCCTTGCCGGTTCGGCGATAGGCCTCGGCAACATATGGCGCTTCCCTTATATGGTGGGGAAGCATGGCGGAGGGGCCTTCATCATCATCTACATAGTCTGCAGCCTGCTGGTGTCGCTGCCGGTTTTCTTCTCCGAAGTTGTACTCGGCAAATACACCCGGCGCGGAGCCTTGGGCGCCGTCAGGAAGGTGGCACCCAAGTGGAGCTGGGCCGGTTACATGGGCATAATTGCCTCATTCGTAATTACTTCATACTATAGCGTTGTCGGTGGATGGAGCCTTGATTACTTCGTGCGTTCCATCTTCGGCGGCTTCAAGGGACTCTCGTTCGAGGCCTCCGCAGGCATCTTCGCAAGCATGTCGGCCTCTGGCTGGGAAACGCTCGTCTGCTTCTTCGTCTTCCTCCTGCTCACCGCCATCATAGTAGCGGTGGGGGTCGACAAGGGCATAGGCAACTTCTCCAAGGTGATGATGCCGCTGCTGTTCCTGATGATAGTGCTGATAGTAATCAAGTCCATGTCGCTTCCCGGAGCGAAGCAGGGCCTGGAGTATCTGATGAAGCCCGACTTCTCGAAACTCGACGGGCCCGGGATTGCGGCCGCCCTGGGACAAAGCTTCTTCTCTCTCTCGCTCGGCGTAGGATGCGTGCTCACCTACTCGTCGTATATGAAAGAGAACGAGAAGATAGTCCCCACCGGTCTCTGGACCGCGCTTTTCGACACCTTCTTCGCACTCCTTGCCGGCTTCGCCGTGATGCCTGCCGTCTTTTCGGTGGAAGGGATGGAGCCCGGCGCCGGCCCGTCGCTTGTATTCGAGACCCTGCCGGTGATATTTTCCCGCATGGGGACCGTAGTGCCCATCATCTTTTTCTTCGCCGTGCTGATCGCCGCCCTGAGTTCGTCCATCTCTATGTACGAAGTGGTGGTAGCCTGGCTGGTGGACGAGAAGCATATCTCCCGCAAGAAGGCGGTTCCGCTGGTGTTCGTAGCCGCCGCGGTGCTTGGAGCGGTCTGTGCGGTCGCCCCGAAGGTGTTCAGTGCCTGCGACTTCGCCACCAGCAACATCTTCATGACGCTGGGCGCCTTCGTATTCTCGATCGTGGTGGGATGGATAATGCCCGAAGAGGCAGTCCGTTCGACTTTCTCGAACCGGATCTACCCCTTCGTACGATTCCTTATCAAGTGGGTTGCGCCCGTGGCCATCGCGGCCATTGCCGTGACTAATCTGCTTTAAGGCTGCGTGGCAAGCATCCGAAGAGCATTGCATCTTTGCGGCAAATATGGCCGTTTTTGCTGCAAGCCCTCAGCCTATTAATGGACGATGGATTGAAGGAAATACATTTTTAGAAAAGATGATTATCAATTCCAAGAAAGAAACTATCCTTAATATGCATTAAGATATGAAATCATATAATCACATTATTTTCTGTTCTCTGCTTTGCACTAGCCTTATAGACCTGAATGCTCAGTGTGCCATTCAAATCGATACTACATCCTTCAGCTTCTACAATGGTATTACCGGGCGTGCTCAAACAATGGAGATTTTTAAGATATCCAATAACTCAGCCTGCGATTATTTTACGTGGATAACATTGGAATCAGCGCTTAATAAAACAGATATTGAGTTGGTACACGAGTATTTTAGAGAGCAAAAGCCTGATTTTGATTTTCTTTTCATGATGTATGAGAATCTACTAGAAGAACATCCTGTTAGCTTAGGCTATTCATTTCTAAAAAACATTCGCGCAGGAGAGACGTTTTCCTATTTTATCATCAAGGAAAAAACAAATTCAGATTTCTATCGACAACGGCTTGTTCTGATTAAAAGGGAAAAAGTCGAACGCTACTTAAGAACAGAAATTGACGAGAAGTATTGTTATAAGTTTCCATATATCGTTCTGAGCGAATAGTCATGATTAATAATCGAACTGATTTCGGCAAGACGTGTCAAGTATATTTTCCTGTTTCAAGGGATGTATATGATAGAAATGGCTACAAGTATTTAGATAATGTCCCATAAAGTGTGTCCCGACGGACCCGACCATGGCCGGATACGCGTTCACCTATGACGACCGCGCCAACATGCTCCGCGCCGACCCTTACTTCGGGGATGCTCAAGCCTTCGGGGGACACTACTGCTACGACGGGGACAGGCTCACCGCGCACGTGAGCGACGTCATGCACCTCATCGGAGGCATAGCGTATGCCGACACCATCGCCACGTTCTCGCATGACGACCGCGCGAGGATGACGCGCGACAGCTGGGACGACACCCGATCTCCATCTTCGTGCCCTGCCACAGGGTGATAGGCAGCGACGGTTCCCTTACCGGTTATGCCGGCGGCCTCGACGCCAAGCGCCTGCTGCTAAACTTGGAGAGCGCTGGCACTTAAGTGATTGACAGCCTTGCAGATGCTTCAACAAGGGGGTGGGTTGCAACCCACCCCTTGTTTGCTTAAAGCGTTGGAACCCAGCGTGTTAGGTGCCAGCGGCCAGTGCGACTTGCATAACACGCAGGATGTGTAATTCCGCTGTGACTAATCTGCTTTAACCCCGAAAGCCCAGATTATAGCCTGCTCGAAAGTCTGTCCGGGTTCGAGGACCGTGGACGGATAGTCGGGATGGTTGGGTGAGTCGGGATAGTGCTGAGCCTCGAGGGCCACGAAGTCGTAGTCGTGGTAGATGTGGCCGTTCTTGCCTTCGGGGCAGCCGTCCAGCCAGTTGCCGGTGTAAACCTGGATGCCGGGCTGGGTGGTGAACATCTTCACGCAGCGGCCTGAGGCCGGAGAATACAGTTCGGCGGCTTCGGAGAGCTGGCCTTCGGTGTAACCGTCTATGAGCCAGCAGGCGTCATAACCCTTGCCATAATTGAGTGCCGGGAAGTCGGCCTTGATTTCCTTGCCGAGGGCCTTGGGCAGCACGAAGTCCATGGGCGTGCCGGCTACGGGTTCGCTCGCGCCTACCGGGATCAGGGTGTCGTCCGTAGGCAGGTACTCGGCGGCATTCAGCCTCAGGACATGGTCCAGCACGGTGCCTGAGCCTTCGCCGTTAAGGTTGAAATAGGCATGGTTGGTGAGGTTCACCACGGTCTTGGCGTCGGTCTGTGCGGTGAAGGTGAGACGGAGTTCGTTATCCTCGCTCCATTCGTAGCGCGCCACCACCTTGAGGTTGCCGGGATAGCCCATTTCGCCGTCCTCGCTGAAGTACATGAACTCTACGGCATCACCGTCGATGCGGGAATCCCATACCTTGTTCTGGAAGCCCTTGGGACCTCCGTGCAGATGGTTCGGGCCGTTGTTGACGGGCAGTTCGTACTCCTTGCCGTCGAGTGTGAAGCGGCCCTTGCAGATACGGTTGGCGTAACGCCCCGGGCATTTGCCGGCGCACGGGCCGTCGGCGAAATAGCTGTCGGCCTTGTCGTAGCCTATGACTACGTCGGCGAGCTTGCCGTCGCGGTCGGGTACGTTCACTCCCACTATGGCGGCACCTACGCTGCCAAGCACCACGCTTGCGCCGGAGTTGTTCTCCAGGGTATACCTGTAGATTTCCTTGCCGCACTCGCAAGTGCCCCAATGTTCTCTGATGATGCGTTTCATGACTTCTCGGTTTTTAGTTTCAACCTGCAATATAACATTTTTTGCGGACTATTCGTAATAATAGCCGGGGTAGCCCCAGTCGGGATAGTCCCATTCCGATACATCAAAGGTCATTTCCGGCAGGTCGAAGCTGGACCGGACCGGATTGGAGACGCCTACGAAACCTATTCCTCCCTCGACATTGTCGGGGATCGAAACGTCTTCCAGGGCAAGGCCGGCATCACCTCCATTCAAGGAATTGAGGGCCTTTAGATAGTAGTAATGGCGGCGTGAGAGGTGGGAGAGCTTGACTACGAGCCTGGAGGAAACTTCCCCCAGGGAAACCTTCTCACGGTCCTCTCCCAGCTTTGTCAGGTAATACCAGAAGTCAATGTACTGTCCGATGTAGTACATGGCTATCTTCGGCTTCAGGGTGACGTTGCTCCCGTTGAATTCCAGATCCTGGAAGGCCCCGTAGGTGTTGGGCGTGTTCAGGTCGAACAGGTCGGTATTCTCCGAGGCGGCGATGTTGCCGTCGGAGAGGATGATATCGTCGGAAGTGTCCATGGTGCAGTAAGTGCTGGCCGCGAAAGAAGCCACCTCGTTCCCGAGGGAATCCTTGAGCGCAATTTCCCTGTCGACACTTATCTCCAGGGAGTAGAAGTCCTCGTCCGGCGAAACGTCGGTCATGTTCACCCTGAATCCCATGGAATACTGGGAGGAAAGGGTATCCACTCCCTTCATTATGGCAGGGGCCGGCACCACCACCGAGGCCGACGCCTTCCTGCCGCCGCAGGAGGCTTCCAGACGCACCTCGTCACCTTCCTTGAGGGCGGAATCGAAATGGAAAACGCACATATTGTAACGGGACGCCCGGGCATAGCTGTCGGCATTGGGCCAAGAAGTTGAATCGGCACGGAAGACAGGAACCCTGCGGCCGTTTACGGAACACTCCAGGGACGAACCGGGAGCTTCGCCGACCCATCCGATATGGCTCAGGCCCACCATGACGTCATGTCCCGTCTGCGAAGCGTCGAGCAGGGCATTGAGGATGATCTCGTCGCCGGAAGACACTGGGTGGTATTCCATCTCGTTTTCGCAGGAGCACAGAAGCATCACCGAAGCTGCCGATATGCAATATAACAGTCTTTTCATCGCTCTCAGAATTTACGTGTCCAGCCTATCGACGGAATCAAAGGCAGGAGGGTGATTTTGGTCATATGCACCTTGTTGTTTTCCAACAGGTTACCGTAATTGTCATATTCGCTGTAGATATCGGTGAACACGAAGTTGGGGTTCATCCGGTTGTAGACATTGTACACGGATATGTTCCACACCGCCTCGCCGCGGCGCTTCTGCCGTGTCCAGTTAAGGCTAAGGTTGAGCCGGTGCGAGGGCGGGATGCGGTAGTTGTTGCGGTGCGAGATATAATCCTGCTGCTCCACCCTTCCGTCCGGAGTCAAGACCACCGTCTGCCGCTCCGGGATGGTGACAGTGCCGCCGGTGGCGAACACCCAGGTACCGGATACCGAAAGGGCCTTGTTGAAATCGTGGTTCACCACCAGCGAGACATTGTGCCTGCGGTCGTAGCGGTAAGGGAACATCTCCCCTCCGTTGATGGTGCCGTCGGGGAAGATGCGGTCGCTCCAAGCCAGGGTGTAGCCAAGCCAGCCGGTGGTCTTGCCCGCCGTCTTCTCCACAAAGAGTTCCACTCCCCTTGCGAGGCCCTCACCCATCTCAACGTTGCTCTGCCAGTTGGAACTGTTGCCGAAGAAGGTCGTGCCATCGCGGTACTCCAGGATGTTGTGCATCCACTTGTAGTAGCCTTCCAGCGAGAATTCCCAACCCTTGAGCCCGCTGTAGTAAAAGCCCAGCGAAACCTGGTCGGAAGTCACCGGCTTGATTTTGTCGGTGATGGGCACCCAGAGGTCTATGGGAAGGGTGATCTTGGCCGGAGAAAGCAGATGGACGTACTGCGCCATGCGGGAATACGCGGCCTTGGCGGAGAAATCGCCGGTGAAGTTGAACTTGGCGGACATGCGGGGCTCCAGCGAGAAGTACGGGGTGCCCTGGGTATGGAAGAAGGCGGCGCGCAGGCCGGGGTTGAGCACCAGGCGGTCGCCCAGCGAAATGTCGTCCTCGGCATAGAGGCTCATCTCGTGCCCGGAAAGCACCGCGTTGGAACTTGCCTTGAAGGTGGTGTCTACCAATTCAGAGCCGTTCATCTCGGAGATGTATCCGCCTATGGTTTCGGGGATGAAGGTATGGTGAACGTACTCGGCGCCGAACTTCACCAGATGCTCGGGCACCGGGGTGAAGTCGAAGTCGATCTTGGCGGTGATGTCGCGCATTCCGGAGTCGTAGTTGAAGAGGAATTTGTCTTCGTAACGCACCCCGTCCGCGA
Organism: uncultured Bacteroidales bacterium; assembly: GCA_900320385.1. Classification (GTDB taxonomy): domain Bacteria; phylum Bacteroidota; class Bacteroidia; order Bacteroidales; family UBA932; genus Cryptobacteroides. The sequence goes on along the minus strand of ONSD01000092.1, from coordinate 6,928 downwards.
AGCTCCTCTCCACTATGTCCAGGTCTACCAGCATCTTGTACCTGGTGTATGCAAGGGTGGCGTTGGAGAAGAGGTGGCTGCCGTACACGTGGTTCCAGCGCAAGCCGGCGAGGGTGTTGCCCCAGCGTATGCCGAACCTGTCGTTGGTGGAATACGAATAGCCCTCCCCGCCGGTTTCAGTTTCCGACCCCTGTTCCTTGAAGTAGAAGATGTCGCGTCCGTTGTAGAAGTTGGCATATAGGCGGTCGCGGTCGGAGATGCGCCAGGTCAGCTTGGCGTTGGCGTCGTAGAAATAATAGTTGACCGGACGCTTGGCAAGCCTGTGTATCATCGGGGTGAAGAGGAATGTGTGCAACACCCTGCCGCTCAGGCTGAAAGCAAGTTTGTCCTTGATGATGGGGCCCTCGAGGTGCAGTTTGTCGGTAAGCGCGCCGACGCCCACTGTGCCGTGGAACTCCTTGAGGTTGCCGTCGTTGGTGCGGATGTCGATGATGGAAGATATCCTGCCGCCGTAACGTGCCGGGAAGGAGCCTTTGTAGAGGGTCACCTTCTTTACCGCTTCGGGCTGGAAGATGGAAAGTATGCCGAGAAGATGCTCCGCGTTGTACATGGCGATGCCGTCCAACAGGAGCAGGTTCTCTTCGGGCCCTCCGCCGCGCACATAGATGCCGCTGAAGCCTTCGTTGCCGCTCTGCACTCCGGGCAGGAGCTGTATGGTCTTGAGCACGTCGGCCTCGCCGAGGAGCACGGGCGCGTTCTTGATAACGGTTACCGGCACCTCGATGGCGCTCATCTTGGTACTCTTGATGCCGGCGTCCTTGCTGGCCACCACGGTGGCTTCATTCAGGGAGGCGTCGGGCTGCAGGGCAACGCTGATGACGGTATCCCTGACCAGGTCGAGGGTGACGGTCTTGTCTGCGAAGCCGACATAAGAGAATGTGAGGGTATGGGTCCCGCTGCGGAGCGGGAGGGAATAATAGCCGTATGAATTGCTTACAGCGCCGTTCGCATCTTCCTTGACGCCTGCCCCTATGAGGGTTTCGCCATTGGTGGAATCGGTGATGTAGCCGCTTACGGTGGCGCGTCCCTGTGCCATGGAGAGCAGGGGCGCAAGGAGCAGCATAAAAGCCGCCAGTATCCTTTTCATGTTATTACAGCTTAGCCAGTGCGTCAAGGACCTTCGGAGTATCGGCATCCTTGAGCACCACGCGTTTGTCGGCGTCGAGCAGATAAAGCGAGGGTATCGCACGTACATTGTACAGTTCTTCATTCCTTATCGCGCTACGCGGGTCGCGGGCGTTGTACCAACTGTCGGGATAGCCGCCGACATAGGCCAGCCACGCATTCACGTCGTCGTCGATATAAAGGTTCACGACCGCCAGTTTGCCGGAAGCGATGAGCGGGTCGAGATCCAGTTCCTTAAGGCTTGCAACAATCTCGCCACAGGCGTGGCATCCGGGGTTCGAGAAGAACAGCAGGGTATTCTCCGCCTTTATGCCGTGAAGGGTGAAGGTGCTGCCGTCGGGCCTCTGCGCCTCGAAGTCGGCCGCCACGCTGCCCCTCGGGTTGAGGGAGCAGACGGCAGCCTGATAATTGTATCCCGCCCTGAGTTCTGCCGGAGTGAGCGATGACCTGCCCATGGCAGCGGCGAAGGGGGCATAATAGTCTTCGTCGCGCAGCGGGGAATTTGGATCGTAAAGATAGCTCACCACCATCTCGGTGAGTACGGTATACACATGGCTCGAAGTGTCGGCCTTCTGGGCGGTCTCAATGCCCTTGAACAGGATCTTTACACCCTTCTGCGCCGTCTCGAGCGAGGTATGGTCCAGCAGGCCGATGAAATTGGCCAGGGCCTGTTCGACTTCTTCGGTCGGCACTCCCAGCACCGCGGTGGAATCGGTGTTGCCGCTGCCGGCGAAATAAGCGTCCCAGTAATGCGCAATCCCGTAATCGGTCCGCTCCTGCGGATCGGTAAGGACGGCGGGTATCTCCACCCTTGGGAAGGGTCGCAGCGGCTGAGGGGCTTCCTTCGTCCCCCTCACACAAGCCGCCGCAAGGCAGACCGCCAGCAGCAGGGCGATCCTGTTAAATGCTCTTTGCACCTATTACAGATTGTGATACGTTGATAAGGAAGTCGCCCATCTTCTCGAGACTGTTGACCACGTCCATATAGAACACGCCGGTCTCGTAGTTATAGTTCGACTTTTCGATATTGGCGAGATGCTCCTCGCGGAGAAGGTCGCGGTAGCGGTTGATGTTCTCTTCGGCTGCGTATGCGTTGGAGATGTTGTCCAGCTGGATGAGCGGGGTGTCGAGGTTGGTGTGCATGGCCGCGAAGGCATCGTCGACAAAGTCGATGAGCTTGCCGAGTTTCTCCTTCATGTCGTCGGTGAACAGCATGTTGTGCGCCCACGCCCTGGCGATGAGACGGCCTATGCTCTCACCGCTGTCGCCGAGCGATTCAAGCTCGCCTATGATGCGGTAGAAGCTCCTGACGCGCATGGTAGCCTCGTAAGAGAGTTCGTGTTTGGTGACTTCGTTGAGATAAGTGGCGATTTCTTTTTCGAAGCGGTCGGTTATCTCCTCGTATTTTATGAGTTTCTCGTTCACCTCTTCGAATGTCTTCTGGTCCGGAGCGTTCACCGCCGTGCGTATGAAGTCAACGTCTCTCCGGCACAGGTCGCCGAAACGCACCAGCTCCATCTTGACGGTGTTGATGGCCAGGTCGCCGGTCTGGATGTTACCGGCCTGGATGTATTTGAGGCGGAATACTTCCTCTTCGCCCTTGGGGCTGGGAACCATCCAGGTGACGATCTTCTCGATGATCGGGATGAACCATACGAGGATGAGGGTATTGGTGACATTGAAGAGGGTGTGCAGGGTGGCTACGCTATAAGGCAACGAGGCGACGAGCGCGGCTTTCACGTCGGGGGAAGCCGTAGCGAAGTCGGTCGTCGCGGGGTTCGGGAAGCCGAAGAGTTCCACGATGTTGCCCAGCAGGCCGAGGAACGGTTGGAACAGGCATGTGACCCAGAATACGCCGAAAAGGTTGAAGAGCATGTGCGCCCGCGCCGTCCTCTTCGCACTCACGTTGGCCACCGAGGCTGCTATGTTGGAAGTGATGGTGGTACCGATGTTCTCGCCGAGCACCATCGCAGCGGCCATGGTGAAAGGAATATATCCGTTGGCGACGAGGACCATGGTTATGGCCATTGTGGCGGCGGAACTCTGGAGCATCAGGGTCATGCAGGCGCCGGCAACCATGAAGAGCAGTATGCTTCCGAATCCCCAGCCGGTAAGGCCGCCGAGGAACTGGCGGACGGGCTCGTTGTCGAGGAGCACCGTGCTGGTTTCACGCAGTGTGGCGAGACCCAGGAACAGGAAGGCGAAACCCATTATGAACTCGCCTATGTCGCTGTTCTTCTTGTTCTTGTTCTTCGAAGATATCAGCAGGTAGCCGAAGAACATCAGGGGTATGGCGATAGTACCGAAGCTGAACGACCCTCCTCCGAAGCTGAGGGCGAAGATCCATGCGGTGATCGTGGTGCCTATGTTCGCGCCCATGATTACGGCGATGGCCGTGCCAAGGGTAAGGAGACCGGCGTTCACGAAGCTCACCAGCATAAGGGTAGTGGCCGTGGATGACTGCACCAGGGCTGTAACCGTAATACCTGTGAGAATGCACTTGAACGTGTTGGAGGTCATTTTGGCCATGAACGAACGCGTTCTGTCACCGGCCATTTTCTGAAGGCCTCCGCTCATCAGCGACATTCCGTAAAGGAACATTCCGAGCGAACCCAGCAGGGTCAGGATCTGCAAGAAAAGAGTCATTGTTTTTTTACTAACGAAAAATCCGTTAAATTTACGAAAAAATCCGCATACACATGAAGAAAAGGCTCCCCTTAATTGTCCTGGCTGTTATTATTTCCCTTCCGGCACTGGCCCAGATCAGCCTGGACGGGAACGAACGCGGGAGCCTGAAATGGAGTTCGGTCGAAACACAGTCATACCGGCTGGTATATCCTTCGGGTATGGATTCCCTGGCCAGGGTGTTCGCCTTTTCTCTCGAGAAATTCCGCATCCCGGTGGCCGGTACCTGCGGATTCGTGCCCAACGAAGCCTATATCAAGAAGATGCCGGTGGTCATCCATCCTTTTACATCCTATTCCAACGGAATGGTGGCCTGGGCGCCGCGCAGGATGGCGATGATGGCGGTGCCCGACGCCTATAATCCCGAGGCACTGGACTGGGTGGACATGCTCGCTTCGCACGAGTCGAGGCACGTGGCTCAGATGCAGCTTTCCAAAAGCACTCCTCTGTTCCGGGCTGTGCACGGACTGCTGGGCGAGATGTGGGCTGGCGCCACGGTGGGCATGTACATGGGCCCCATGATGCTGGAGGGGGATGCGGTGGCGGCGGAAACGGGGCTGCTTCCCGGAGGCCGCGGACGCACTTCCGACTTCCTGGAGTATATGAGGGTCAGCCTGTTGCAGGGGAAGTACCGCGACTACTGGCAGTGGAGCTACGGCTCCCAGAAGCGCTTTACTCCCGACCATTACCGCGCCGGATACATGCTGGTTGCCGGCATGCGGAACTCTTTCGACCGTCCCGATTTCATCACTTACTACAATCACCGCATCGCCCGCAAAACCCTGCCGCTGTTCAATCTGCAGAAGAGCGTGGAGGAGCTGAGCGGCAGGAATTTCTATAAATCCTTCCAACAGATACAGGAAGACTTCGCCGCCTCGTGGGAAGAGAACGCCGCCGCGCGCGGTCCGTTCACCGAAGGCAGGCAGCTCACCCCCGAGCCCAGGCTGTACGAAGAGTACTACGGGCTCTGCGTGGCGGACACCGCACTCCTGGCATTGCGCCGGGGCCTTGCCCGCAATACCGAGATGGTGGAACTGTGCCAGGACGGGACCGCCAGGCATCTGCAGTACTTCTCCGGCATCTCCTCCCGTCTTTCGTACAGTCCCCTCAACCACAGGGTATACTGGACCGAACACCGTGCCGACCACAGGTGGGACGCCGTTTCGTATTCGGTCCTTTGCTGCCGCGATTCTCTGGGAAACACCCGCACTATAGCCGCCGGCCGCAGGTACTACAATCCCGCTCCCCATCCCTCCTCTGGCATAGTCGCCGTTGCCGAATACCCCTTCGAGGGAGGTACGCGCATCAGCGTCCTGAGCGAGGAAGGTTCACTGCTCGAGTCTTTCCCCGCGCCTGCCGGCCTGCAGGCGACGGAACCCGTATGGATGGACGGAAGGCTCTATGCCAGCGCCATTTCCGAAGAAGGCAGCGGCATCTATTCACTGCCGGGATGGAAGGAGATAATGGCTCCCGTGCAGGCCAAGGTCAACCACCTTTCTTCGAGGAGCGGACGAATCTGGTTTACTTGCGACATCGACGGGGTGAACGAGCTTTATTCGCTTGACGTTCAGAATGGTACACTTTGGAGGGAGACTTCGGTGCGCTTTGGCGGCACCGACTTTGTGTTCGCCGGGGACTCGCTGTATTTCACTTCGCCCGGTACGGATTCGCGGGGGATATGGGTGCTTTCGGAGGACAGCCTGCTCGGCGAGGAAGCCCCCGAAGAGGATGCTTATCCGATAGCCACGAAGCTTGCCATGCAGGAGACTGTGCGGCCGGATGACGAAATAGAGGTCGATATCTCGGATCCCGAACCCTATTCGAAGATGGGGCATCTGATACAGGTCCATTCGTGGGCTCCCGCATTCCTGGACCTGGACTTCGTCTCTGCCTATTCGTACGAAAAAACCACCGTGGATGCCGCTCCGGGTGCGATGGTGTTCTTCCAGAACGAGCTAAGCACTTCGTTTGGGTCGGCGGGCGTTTCCTTGACGGATGCGGATCTGCGCTTCAGGCCGGCTGCGCACCTTCAGTATGCCTACAGGGGTTTCCTGCCGGTGCTGGAGTTCCGGGCGGATCTGAACGACCGGGAGACCCTCCATCACAGGTTCGATTACGACGAGGAGAACAAGGCTTTCGTGAGGTCGAACGTGCCTGACGGCAAATCGCTGATGAGCATGTCGCTGGTGAGCTATGTCCCTGTCAATCTGTCTTCGGGCGGATGGAGCAGGGGTGTCGTGCCCATGGTCAAGGCGGCATGGAGCAACGACCGTTTCGGCTTTCTGGCCTACGAGGGTGGCGGCGTGCAGAATCTGAACGTGGACGGCGGGATTTTCATCAATACCGAGGTGCGTGCCTATTCGATGCTGCCTGTGACGTCTTCCAAGATATTTCCGCATCTGGGCCTGGGCGGCAAGGTCGGAGCGTCGTTCTCTCCGTTCATCTACCGGTATTTCGGGCATACCGGATATATAGGGATTTACGGCTATCTTCCGGGACTGGTAAGCACCCACGGACTGCACCTCAACCTCGACGCCAGCCGCTCTTTCGGAAGCGACTTTTTCACCCTCAGCTCCCTGGGCTTCCAGGCCGATTATGCACTTCCCTTCGGGGCGCTGGACTGGAGTGGGCTGAGCCCTTGGATGTATCTGCGGAATTTCGAGTTGACGGGGCATGCGGACCTGTCGTTCTCGAATGCGGCTTACAAGCTTTCGGACAGGAACGAGCCTCTCCGCAGGCACAGCGTGGGGGCGAGCCTCGCCATGCATCTGGGCAACTTCCTCTGGATGCCTTTCGATACGCTCCTTGGCCTGAAGTACATGTACTGCCTCACCGACCCGTCCCTTTCCGCCCTCACTATGGTATTCTCGATGGATATCAAGTAATTCGGCAGTGACACCGAGAGGGCCCGGTGCCGCATCCGCGATTGGATCATGCCCCCGGCTGGAGTGCGGCTGCCGATTGTTTTCTGTGCAGAGTGCTGAATAACCGCATTTTCGTGACTTTGGGGGTCGTTTTAAGGGGGCAGAGTCACGAAAACCGCCCAAAACGTGACTTT
>ONSD01000047.1 GCA_900320385.1 uncultured Bacteroidales bacterium | reverse complement strand
GCCGCTCCGTTCATCTGCCCGCCGGTCGCCACGAACTCGGCTACCGTACGGTTCGCCAGCAGCATGAATTCCTCTATCAGCCAGTTGCTTTCCTTGGAGATGTGCTGGTGCACGCCAATCGGCTTGCCGTTTTCGTCAATGTCCACTTTCATCTCGGGACGGTCGAAATTGATGGCTCCTGCCTTCTCCCGCCTGTCCTTGAATATCTTAGCCAGGCCCCAGAGGGTGTTCACCGCCTCATCGATGGGGGTGTCGACCTTGCCCGATTCAATGATTTCCTGCGCCTTTTCGTAATCGAAGCGGTAGTCGGAATCGATGACCGTCCGGCCTATCCAGCGGCTCTTGACCTCCGCCTTCGGGGTGAGTTCGCAGACCACCGAGAATGTGAGTTTGTCTTCGTGCGGGCGGAGCGAGCAAAGTTTGTTGCAGAGCTTTTCCGGGAGCATGGGAACGGTACGGTCCACCAGGTAGACGCTGGTGCCCCGCTCGCGGGCCTCCTTGTCTACCGGAGTGCCCTGCCGGACATAGTACGAAACATCGGCTATATGCACGCCGACTTCATAGTTGCCGTTGCTTAATTTCTTGAAACTCAATGCATCGTCGAAGTCCTTCGCATCGGCGGGGTCGATGGTGAAGGTGAGCGTGCCGCGGAAATCCTTGCGGCCCTTGAGCTCTTTGGGGCCTATTTCTTCGGAGATGCCGTCGGCGGCGTCTTCCACTTCCTTGGGGAACCTGTAGGGCAGGTTGAACTCGGCGAGGATGGCGTGCATCTCGGTGTCGTTGTCTCCCGGGAGGCCCAGCACGTCCACCAGATGCCCCACCGGGCCAGGTTCTCCGCGGTTCCATCCGTCCACGACGGCCGAAACCTTCATGCCGCGCTTTGCGCCCATCCTGGCGCCCTGCTCTGCATCGACCTCGATGTCGTAAGGCATGTTCCGGCTCTGCATCATCACCCAGGCCTGGGCGCCCACCGTGTGGTATATGCCCACGAACTGCTTTCCGCTGCGGCGCACTATCTCCACCACTTCGCCTTCCCTGCGGCGTCCGGAGCCTTTCTGTCCGGCCCTGTCGGAGGCCCTTGTGGGTACGCTCTTGGTCACGGCCACCCTAACCGTATCGCCGTCGAGGGCGAAGCGGGTCTTGGACGCCTTTACGAAGATATCGTCGTCTTCGCCGTCCACGAGCACGAAGATATAGCCTTCCCTTGTCATCTGCACCGTACCGGTGACGATAGGGTGCGACTTGGGCTTGCGGACCTGTCTTTTCTTGTCCGATTTCTTCAGGAATTTCTTAGCGTTTCTGCTCATATATGGCAAATATACTTAATTCTGTCCAATTCTCTATGCTGCCGCAGGAATGCGGATGTCGCTGCGGTAGCGGGCGCTGAGCCATACCGTCCGGGCGAGGAGATGTGCAAAATACGCGCCCATCAGCAGATGCATTCCGGCCGCGCCCTGCGCCGGGCACAGCAGCTTCCCGGCGAACCATACGGCGAAGAACGACGCCAGGGCGCAGAACATCGCGTTCCTTATGCCCTTGGACGCCGTAGCACCTATGTACACCCCGTCCCAGGTGAAGGCGGCACAGCCTATCGGAGGCATCAGGATGAGCCAGGGAAGGAACTGCCTGCAGGCCTGCACCACTTCCGGATCGGAGGTCATCAGACGCAGCAGGGGCGTGCCTGCGGCAATGTAGATGCCTACCCAGAACAGCGCCACGCCCATGCTCCATACGAAGACGGCCTTTACTTCCCTGCGGAGCATGCCTTCGTTCCTTTCGCCTATGAACCTGCCCGTGAGGGCTTCGCCCGCATAGGCGAAGCCGTCGGTGAAGTAGGAGAAGACCATGAGAAGGTTCATCATTATCCCGGAGCATGCCAGCATCATGTCTCCCAGCCTGGTCGCCAGGGCGGTGAACCCGACGTAGATGAGCGTCATGCAGAGAGAGCGCAGGAAGAGGTCGGCGTTGAGGGAGAAGAACGCCCTGGTCTCTCCCTTGCTCCCGATGAAATCCTTTATTTCCAATCCTTTGAAGACGTTGCCGTAACGCCGGCGGGTGCGGATGGCGGCATAGGCCAGGCCGGAATACTGGGCGATGACCGTGCCCCACGCTATGCCTGCGAAGCCAAGGCCGGGCCAGCCGAAGGCGCCGAGACCGAGTAATATGCTCGCTGCTATGTTCACCCCGTTCACCACGAAGTCGGTCCACATGCTGCTCCTGCTGTCCTGCATGCCTATGAACCATCCGCGGAAGGCCATCAGGCTGAGTGTAGCAGGGGCGGCCCAGACCCTGATGAAGAAGTATTCCCTGGCCAGGGAAACCACATCCCGGCTGCTGCTTACCAGCAGGAGGGCCAGTTTGGCGAAGGGCCATTGCAGGAGCAGGACGGCGGCGGCGAAAAGCAGCGCCAGGCCCAGGCCGCGTCCGAGTATCCTGCCGCATTCGCGCTCCGCTCCCTCTCCCGTGACCTTGGCCCTGCCGAAGGCCTGTGCGGTGAGCCCGCCGGTCCCGGTGCGCAGGAAGCCGAAGTTCCAGTACAGCAGGTTGAACATCATGCCTCCCACCGATATCGCCCCAAGGAAGGCTGCCGATCCGGCCGCTCCCGGGAGATGCCCGGCAACCGCGGTGTCGACAAGCCCTACCAGCGGCACCGTAAGGTTCGCCAGGATGCTGGGGATGGCCAGCCTGAGTATTTCTTTGTCCAATGCTGAACGCATGCGTCTATTGCCGGAATTTGGTGTCTTCTTCCAGCATCCCGAGGTATGAATTGTAGCGCTCGGGACTTATCGTGCCCCTGTCTACGGCTTCCTTAACCGCGCAGCCCGGTTCATGGGTGTGGGTGCAGGGAGTGAAGCGGCAGTCCTTTGCGGCACGGAGCATCTCGGGGAAGTAGAGGGCTATCTCCTCCTTCTTGAGGTCCACCAGGCCGAATCCGCGCAGGCCCGGCGAATCGATGAGGAAGCCGCCGAAGCAAAGGGGGTACATTTCGTACAGCGAGGTGGTATGCTTGCCCTGCAGGTTGGCGAGGGAGATCCTTCCTATCTTGGGTGCCAGGGCAGGGTCGAGGGCTTTGATGAGGGACGATTTGCCGACTCCGGATTCTCCCGAGATGAGGGAAATCCTGTCCCGGCATGCCTCCCTGAGCTCTTCGATGCCTTCCCCCGTCTTGCAGGAAGTCTGCAGCACCCGGTACCCGGCGCCGGTGTAGATGCCGACGAAGTTCTCTACGGCATCGCGGGCTTCATCCCGGTAAAGGTCGACCTTGTTGAGGACTATGAGCGGCCGTACCCCGTATACCTCGCAGGTCACCAGCAGCCTGTCGAGGAAAGACAGCTTTATTTCAGGGAAGAAGAGCGACACGGCCAGCACCGCCTGGTCGAGGTTGGCGGCGATGACGTGGGACTGGCGGCTGAGGTTGGTCGATTTGCGTATGACGTAGTTCTTCCGTTCAAGGACTTCGGAGATAGTGGCTACCTGGTCTTCGGCACCCTCGTCGAGCTCATACCGTACCCTGTCGCCTACGGCCACCGGGTTGGTCGCCTCGCTCCGGAGCAGGCGCACCTTGCCCTTGAGTATGGCGGGGAACGGCTGCCACAGAGGAAGTTCGCTCAGGAGAAAGTGGCTCCCTGCGTTCTTCACGACCGTGGCTGTGCCTGCTTTCACCGCTACTTGGCCCTCCCTACCAGATTCTCGGCGAAGCGGCGGAGCATCTTCTGCCGCAGGCTGCCTATGCGAAGGCCGCTTATGGCCTCCAGGGCGAGGGCGGAATGCCTCTCGATCTCGGCACTTGCGTCGGTGTCGACACCGAGTTCGCAATAGATGTTCTTGACCGTCGCTATCTTTTCGCCCTTTTCCTCTTCGGTGACGGCGCGTTCGCCCAGGGCACGGAGGAAGGCAGGCTTGTCGGCGCTCTTTTCACACGCACGCACGGTGAGCCAGCTCTTCTTGCCGTTGAGGATGTCGCCGCCTATAGGCTTGCCGAACACCTTTTCGTCGCCGAATGCGTCCAGGTAATCGTCAGCTATCTGGAAGGCCATGCCCAGTTCGTAGCCGTAGCCGCTCATCGCGTCCGCGGCTTCCTTCCCGGCCCCGGCGAGCACGGCGCCTATCTCGGCCGAGCAGGCCAGGAGGGCGGCGGTCTTGAGGCCTATCATGGTGTTGTATTCCTCCATCGACACCCGGTCGCGGTTCTCGAAGTCCATGTCGTACTGCTGGCCTTCCATCACCTGGATGGCGGTGCGTTCGAATATGTCCAGAACCCTGTCGAGATACTTGTGGGGCACCCTGCTCATGCGGCGTATGGAGTCGGTGTACATGGCGTCGCCCGACAGGATTGCGGTATCCTGTCCCCATTTCTTCCATACCGTCTCCTTGCCACGGCGCAGGGGACTGTTGTCCATTATGTCGTCGTGAAGGAGGGTGAAGGAGTGGAAGATCTCCAGCGCCCTGGCGGCTTCGGTGACGTCTTCTTCGACGAGACGGTCGCGGAAGGCGGAGTAGGCGGTGAGACAAAGTGTGGGGCGGATCCTTTTTCCGCCGATGGAGAGCATATACCTGAGCGGTTCATAAAGGCCGGCGGGCTCGGCAGGGAAGACTATGTCTTCGAACATCTGCTTTACCGCCGCTTCGATCTGGAGTTCGCTTATCATGTCGGATTATGTGACTGTGTACAAATATAATCAAAATTCGGTCATTTTAGTATCTTTGCAGGATATGGACAGGAAAGAACTGGAGATAATGGCGCCGGCCGGAAATTTCGAGTGCCTCAGGGCCGCCATTCAGGGCGGTGCCGATTCGGTATATTTCGGAGTGGGAAGGCTGAACATGCGCTCGCATTCGGCGAACAATTTCGCCCCATGCGACCTCGCCGAGGTGGTGAGGCAATGCCGCGAAGCGGGGGTGAGGGCGTACATGACGCTGAACATCACCATCTTCCAGGAGGACCTGCAGGACATGAGGGTGGCGCTGGACGCCGCCAAGGCAGCCGGTGTTGATGCGATCATCGCGTCGGATATCGCGGTCATTTCCTATTGCCGGCAGATAGGGCTGGAGGTGCATATCTCCACGCAGCTGAATGTCTCCAACGTGGAGGCCCTGCGCTTCTATTCGCAGTTCGCCGACGTGGTGGTATTGGCCCGCGAGCTTACCCTCTGGCAGGTCAAGGACATCGCCAGGGCCATAGAGGAAGGACCCATCACCGGCCCTTCGGGAAAGCCCGTACGCATCGAAATGTTCGCCCACGGCGCCCTGTGCATGGCAGTGTCTGGCAAATGTTACCTGAGCCTTCATACTTACGGATCGTCGGCCAACAGGGGGGCGTGCTTCCAGGTGTGCCGGCGCGGCTACGAGGTGACGGACGTCGAGACCGGCAACAGGCTGAATATCGACAACGAATACATAATGTCGCCCAAGGACCTGTGTACCATAGAGTTCATGGACAAGATAATCGATTCCGGGGTGAAGGTGTTCAAGATAGAGGGTAGGGCCCGCAGTGCGGAGTATGTGCGGAGGACGGTGGAATGTTACCGCCTCGCCGCCGAAGCGGTATGCGACGGCACTTATACTCCCGAACTTGCGGCCGGACTCAAGCAGCGCCTTGCCGAGGTGTTCAACCGCGGTTTCTGGGACGGATACTACCAGGGGGCCAGGCTCGGGGAATGGAGCGACATGTACGGCTCGCATGCCACAAAGCGCAAGACTTACTGCGGCAAGGTCACCAACTGGTTCGACCGCATCGGCGTGGCAGAGATTACCGTGGAGACCATGCCCCTGAAGCAGGGCTCCGTACTGATGGCCATAGGGGAGACCACAGGAGTGGTGGAGTTCCCGGCCGACGATATCCGCGTCAACTTCGAAACGGTGGAGGAGGCTCCCAAGGGCTCACGCTGCTCGGTCAAGGTGGTGCCGCTTCATGAAGATTCTGGCAAGCCTTTTGAAAAACTCCACCGCGGCGACAAAATATTCTTATGGGAATGAAAAAAGCAATCATCATACTGGCGGCCATGGCCGCCGGCGTTTCTGCCTTTGCGCAGGGCAAGGCCTTCGAACTGGGCAAGTGGACCCAGATCCAGTCGGCGTTACTCCAGGAACTCAACCGCGCCTATGTGGATTCGCTGCCTCTGGAGCGCATGGAAGTCGCCGGCATCGACGCGATGCTCGCGACCCTCGATCCTTACACGGTATATGTGCCGGAAGATCAGAACGACGATTTCCAGCTGATGATCAGCGGCACTTACGGAGGCATAGGTTCGCTCATCTACAAGCCGGATATCCAGGGGAACGTGATTATAAATGAGCCTTATGCGGGTTCTCCCGCGGCTAGAGCCGGACTGCGCTGCGGCGACGAGATACTGGCAGTGGACGGCGTAAGCACACACGGGCTCACCGCCAGCGAAGCGTCCGACCGCATGAAGGGCAAGCCCGGCACCGAAGTGGTGTTCGACGTGCTCAAGCTCCGCTCCCGCGACACGGTCAAAGTCACCATCACCCGCGAACGCATCCATCTTCCGAGCATAGCTTACGCCGGAATGCTGGACGACGGCATCACCGGTTACCTGCAGCTCACCGGCTTCACCGAAGGAGATGGCAGGCAGTTCCGCAAGGAATTCGCCGAACTCAAGGAAAAGGGCATGCAACGCTTTGTGCTGGACCTTCGCGGCAACGGCGGAGGTGTGCTCCAGGAGGCTGTGAAGATAGTGTCCACCTTCGTTCCCAAGGGCTCCCTGGTAGTCTATTCCAAGGGCAACGGCCTGGTTCGGGACGAACGCTTCCATACGGATCTCGAACCGGTGGATACCAGGATGCCCGTCATCGTACTGGTGGATTCAGGCTCCGCATCGGCTTCCGAAATAGTTTCCGGAGCGCTCCAGGACATGGACCGCGCGACCATTATGGGCACCCGCACCTTCGGAAAGGGCCTCGTGCAGAGCATACGCCCGCTTCCGTACAACGGCAGCCTCAAGGTCACCACCGCCAAGTATTACACTCCGTCCGGCCGATGCGTGCAGGCCATCGACTATTCGCACCGCAACGAGGACGGCAGCGTAGGCTCCATCCCCGATTCGCTGACCCATGAATTCCGCACCGCCCACGGAAGGGTGGTGAAGGACGGCGGCGGTATCACCCCGGATGTCAAACTGGATGTCAAGGAATACAGCCGCCTCACCTATTCGGTAGTGGTGAGTGGCATAGTGGAGCAGTACGCCCTGGATTACGTGCGCAGGCACGAAAGCATTCCGGCGCTTGAGGATTTCCATTATACTTCAAAGGATTACGAAGATTTCATCCGCTTCGCTTCCGGCAAGGAATTCGACTTCCGCAGCAGCGCCCGCACTTATTACGACCAGATGGTGAGCCAGCTCGAGAAGGACGGCATCAAGGACCAGATGACTTCCGAACTCGACGCTCTCAGGAAGAGGCTGGAAATGGAGAAAGAGGAGTTCCTGCGCCTGAAGGAATCCGAAATCATCCCGTTCATCGAACAGGAGATAGCCGTCCGCTATTATTTCCAAGAAGCCGGCGTACAGGTGGCGCTCCGTTACGACGACGCCCTCAGGCAGGCGCTTGCCAGTCCGCTGATCGAGTCATGGAACTGATATTCGCCACGGGCAACAAGGGCAAACTCCGCGAGGCGGAGGAGATCCTGGGGCGGGGATACCGTATCCTGAGCCCGGAAGAAGCCGGCGTGTCCGCAGAAGTCGAGGAGACAGGCAAGACTTTCAAAGAGAATTCGCTGCTCAAGGCCTTGCATCTTTACGGCCTTACGGGAAAGGACTGCTTCGCGGACGACAGCGGCCTCGAAGTGGATGCCCTGGGCGGCGCCCCGGGCATCTATTCAGCCCGTTATGCCGCAATGCCCTTCAAGTCGTTCCCCGCCGATCCCCGGGACCTTGTGGAACTTCCAGGGACCCCCGACCATATCTTTTCGGCCAATATCGACAAGTTGCTTGCCGAATTGGAAAGGCTGGACGCCTTTGAAGGAAAGGCCAGGTTCCGCTGCGTGGCCACGCTCATGCTCGGGGGCGAGCCCCATTTCTTCGAAGGGGCGGTGGAAGGCAGGATCGCGCGTCAGCGTTCCGGCAACGGCGGCTTCGGTTACGACCCTGTCTTTATCCCGGACGCATATCCCGACCGTACCATAGCCGAGATCCCCGAGGACGCCAAGAACGCAATCTCGCACCGCGGCGTTGCCCTACGAAGGATGGCTGCATGGTTGCATGCGAATTACCTGAAGCCCTGATGCGTTCAATTGCCGCGGGTGATTACCGGAAGAGTTCGGCAAGGATGGGCAGCGACCTGATTGCCAGGTGATACTCCAGATGACTTGAGAGATATTCCAGGATGGATTCTGCAATGGCGGAGCGGGAGCGGCCGTCCAGGGGGACGGTGAGCGACTCCCCGTAAGGGCCCATTAGCGCTTCCATGTCGTGGAGATGCTCCCCGGCGAAGGGCGCCACGTCCTGGAGAGACGGGGTGAATCCAAGTGCAGAACAAAGTTCAAGCAGCCATCGGAGGTGGTAGTTGGCATACGAACCCGGGAGTGAATCCAGGGTGAGGATGCTCTTTTCGCACCATTCGAAGAGGCCCGGCTCGGCG
>ONSD01000024.1 GCA_900320385.1 uncultured Bacteroidales bacterium | reverse complement strand
GTCGTTCACCAGCATATTTGTGCCGTAGTTCTTGGAGATGCCGCCGAGGAAGGCCGAGCAGCCTTCTCCGCTCTCGGTGAGGATATGGGCCACCAGGGTTGACGTGGTAGTCTTGCCATGGGTGCCGGCCACTGCGAGACAGGTCTGTCCGGCAGTTATCTCTCCCAGCATGCGGCTGCGTTTGATCACCCGGTAGCCGCCCCTTAGTGCTGCCACTAGTTCCCCGAAATCGGACGGGATGGCAGGGGTGTAGACCACCAGGGTCTCCTTGATGTCGGCGGGAATCCGCGAAGGATCGTCTTCGTAATGCACCGCGATCCCTTCCCGCTCCAGTTCGGCCGTGAGTTCCGAAGGGGTACGGTCGTAACCTGAGACATTGCATCCCTTGAATTTATAGTAGCGGGCGATGGCGCTCATGCCTATACCGCCTATGCCTATGAAGTATATGTTGCTGTATTTCATTTCTTTATGAGTCTGTATACTTCGTCGGCTATGGCCTGGGCCGCATCGGGGCGGGCCAGGGGGGCGACGTTCTTTTCGATAGTCCTGATCCTTCCTTCGTCGTGAAGCAGGCCCATGGCCGTGGGCAGCAGGTCCTTGCGGGCGTCAGCGTCGCGGACTATCATAGCGGCGTCCTTGTTCACCAGGGCCATTGCGTTGTGGGTCTGATGGTCTTCGGCGACGTTGGGGGAGGGGACGAAAATCGCGGCCTTGTGCGCGGCACAGATCTCCGAAATCGAAGAAGCTCCGCTGCGCGAGACTATGACGTCGGCCAGGGCATATGCGAGGTCCATCCTTCCGATGAAATCGGTGTAGTGTATGTTCGGCAGGTCCTTCCCCTTCATGAATGCGTCAACACCTTCCTTGTAATAGCGTCCGCACTGCCATAACACCTCCACATCCTCCCCTCCGGGGCAACCTGCCGATATCCAGTCTTTCATCGCTGCGTTGAGGGTGCCGCTGCCGAGGCTGCCGCCAACCACGAACAGATGCTTCTTTCCTTCGGTAAATCCGTAGTATCCAAGAGCTTCTGCCTTGTCAGAAGCCGTGTAGGGCCGGATTTCCCCACGTATGGGATTGCCTGTGAGGACTATCTTTTCGGCAGGGAAGAAGCGTTCCATGCCTTCGTAGGCCACGCAGATGCTCTGCACCTTGGGCCCCAGCATCTTGTTGGTGAGGCCGGCAAAGCCGTTCTGCTCCTGGATGAGGGAAGGAATGCCGAGTTTTGCAGCCTGTTTGAGCAGGGGAGCGCTGGCGTAGCCGCCCACTCCTACCGCAACGTCGGGCTTGAACTCCTTTATCACCCTGCGCGCCTTGAACTGGCTGGCCGCCCACTTGAACGGAACCTGGATGTCGTTGACCAGGTTCTGCAGGTTCAGCTTCCGCTGGAGGCCGACTATGGGCAGGCCTACTATCCTGTATCCGGCTGCAGGAACCTTCTCCATCTCCATCTTGCCCTCGGCTCCCACGAAGAGTATCTCGTTCTCCGGGTTCAGTTCCCGGAGCTTGTTGGCGATGGATACCGCCGGGAAGATGTGTCCGCCGGTTCCGCCACCGCTGATAATAACCCTGATCTTATTGTATGTCATAATCTTCCTCCATCAGTTCATCCATATTCCTGCCGTTCTCGAAGTCTTCGAGATCGCCTAAGCCTTCCTGCACGTAATGAGTCTCTACCAGAGGCTCCGCAGCCTTCTGTTCGCGATCCATCTTCTTTTTGGCTATTCGGCTGATACTCAGAATTATGCCGAAAGCAAAGCTGAAACACAGAAAGGCCGACGAGCCGTGGCTGACAAGGGGGAGGGTCTGCCCTGTCATCGGCCCTATATCTGTGTTCACGAACATGTGCAGGAAGGCCTGCAGCGTTATAAGGAGCGACAAGCCTCCCACGGTGAGTTTCGCGTAGAGGTCGTTGCCGCAGTTTCTCACTATCCTGGAGCCTCTCGCCATGAGGCTTATGTACAGGATTATCATGACCAGCCCGCCAAGCAGGCCGTACTCTTCGATGATGAACGAATACATATAGTCTTCGCTGATGTCCGGCACCACGTAGCGCTGCGTGCTGCTGCCGGGGCCCTTGCCGATGAGACCGCCTTCATGTACGGCTATCTTCGCGCTGTAGGGCTGGCGTATTTTGTCCAGGGATTCATAATAGTCCCTGCTGCCGGCGGGCGAGGCGAGTACCTTCGATTCGTAGTCCTCGTCGGAGAAGATGCGCGAAAGGCCGGTGCCTATCCTTTCCATGTATTTGCCGTCGGAAAGCTTGTATATGGCGACGCAGCTTCCCAGAGCTAGGGTGCCGGCAAGGAGCAGGATCGCGAGGTCCTTGAAGGAACCGCCTCCGATGAGTATGGTGATGAACATTATCCCGCCTATGAAAAGGGCGCTGGAATTACTGCCGGGTATGATCAGCAGGAATGTTACCAGGAATGGGACGTATATGTACAGCACTTTCTGCCAGATGGGCTTCCTGGGGCCTTTGAGTTCCTTCTTCTTGAATGCGTCTATTGCCCAGGCGAGATACATCACCATCGCCACCTTCACCACTTCGAATACATGCACCTGGAAGCCGGCTACGCGTATTATACGCCTTGCGCCGTTGAGTTCGATGGAGCTGACCAGCGGGGTCTTTATCCCCGAGATCAGAACCAGGAGCAGTGCCAGCGACAGCAGGAAACCCCATTTCGAGCAGGCGCGGAGGAACTTCATGCTCCTGATGTTGTACAGGATTATGATCACCGCGAGACCCATCCCTACGAGGACTATCTGGTCCACCACCATGTTCAGGCGCGACTGGTCCCCCTCCAGCAGGCGGGAGGTGGACGAGAACATGCACAGCACCGAAATCAGCATGAGGAGGATGACGATGATCCACACCACCTTGTCACCTTCCATGCCGTCGAAGACGTTCCAGAATTTCCTCTTTGTCGCCATTTGGTCTACAGGTTCCTTACGGCCGCCTTGAACTGGTCGCCGCGGTCTTCATAACACTTGAAAAGGTCGAAACTGGCGCAACAGGGGCTCAGCAGCACCACGTCGCCGTTCCTGGCGAACCCCGCCGATGCCTTCACCGCCGCTTCGGCCGAGAGGGTGTCGACTATCCTGTCGCTGCCCACTATGTCCTCGAAGGCTTCGTGGATCTTGCTGTTGTCCACGCCCAGGCAGACTATCGCCTTCACCTTTTCCTTTACCAGGTCCTTGAGTACGCTGTAGTCGTTGCCCTTGTCGGTTCCGCCGACTATCCATACAACCGGTCTGGTCTGGCATTCGAGGGCGTACCAGGCTGAGTCGACATTCGTAGCCTTGGAATCGTTTATATACATCACTCCGCCCACGCTGAGCACCGGTTCGAGCCTGTGCTCGATGGCCTTGAACGAAGAGAGGCTCTCGCGTATGGTCTTGTCATCGATCCCGCTGGCCTTTGCAGCGAGGGCTGCCGCCATGGAATTGTACACATTGTGCTTGCCTCCGAGCGCGAGTTCCTTAAGGTAGATCTCGCTTTCGCTCTGCTCGTAGCGCACCACTATCTTCTCGTCGCGCAGGAAAGCTCCCTGCTTCACTTCCTTCTCCTGGCTGAAAGGCAGCATCTTGGCCTGGAGCACGATCTTGTCGAGGTGCTCTATGGTGATGGCGTCATCGCTGTCGAAAATGAAGCAGTCCTCGGGACGCAGGTTCTGGGTGATGCGGAACTTGGAGCGGACGTAGTTCTCCATCTTGTAGTCGTAACGGTCGAGATGGTCGGGAGTGATATTGGTTATGATGGCTATGTCCGGACGGAAGTTATAGCAGTTGTCGAGTTGGAAACTGCTGATTTCCAGTACGTAATAGTCGTGTTTTTCGGTTG
>ONSD01000026.1 GCA_900320385.1 uncultured Bacteroidales bacterium | reverse complement strand
CCATCGGCATCAGCGCCATGATGCATGGGTACATGGCCTTCGACAAGTCTCAGGACATCCTCGTGCCCTTCCGTACCTGGAGGAATACCAACACCGGTGCGGCAGCGGCGGAACTGTCGAAGCTCTTTGCCTATAACATCCCGCTCCGCTGGAGCATCTCCCACCTCTATCAAGCCATACTCAACGGTGAGCCGCACGTACAGGACATCGACTTCCAGACCACACTTGCAGGATATGTCCACTGGCAGCTTACCGGACAGAGGGTGATAGGCGTTGGCGATGCCTCCGGAATGATTCCGGTAGATCCATCATCCGGGGATTACGATGCCGCGATGGTCGAGAAATTCGACAATCTCGTAGCCTGGAAGAAGTTCCCGTGGAAGCTCCGCGACATCTTCCCGAAGGTGCTCTCGGCAGGTGAAGACGCCGGCAGGCTCACCGCCAGGGGAGCGAAGAAGCTGGACGTGTCCGGACATCTCAAGGCCGGCATACCGCTCTGTCCCCCCGAGGGTGACGCAGGCACCGGCATGGTGGCTACCAACGCCGTCAAGCAGCGTACCGGCAATGTCTCGGCAGGAACTTCTTCATTCTCCATGATAGTGCTGGAAAAGAACCTTTCCAAGCCATACGAGAAGATAGACATGGTTACCACCCCCGACGGTTCGCTTGTGGCCATGGTGCACTGCAACAACTGCACTTCGGACATCAACGCCTGGGCCGGCATCTTCAAGGAGTATCAGGAGATGATGGGACTCAAGACGGACATGGGGGAGATTTACACCCGTCTCTTCAACAAGGCGCTCGAAGGCGACCCCGATTGCGGAGGCCTCATGTCCTACAACTATGTTTCCGGTGAGCCCGTGACTGGCCTTTCCGACGGACGGCCCCTTTTCGTCCGCTCGGCAGGCGACAGGTTCAACCTGGCGAACTTCATGCGCGCGCATCTCTACGGAGCCATTGGCGTGCTCAAGATAGGCAACGACATCCTGCTCAAGCAGGAGAACGTCAAGGTGGACCGCATCACCGGTCACGGTGGCTATTTCACCACTCCCGGAGTGGGACAGCGCATGCTCGCAGCTGCCCTCGCTTCTCCCATCACCGTCATGAAGACTGCCGGAGAGGGC
Organism: uncultured Bacteroidales bacterium; assembly: GCA_900320385.1. GTDB lineage: Bacteria > Bacteroidota > Bacteroidia > Bacteroidales > UBA932 > Cryptobacteroides. Next base: position 9,141 of record ONSD01000026.1, on the reverse strand, counting down.
GGCCCCTGGGGCATGGCCCTGCTGGCATCCTACATGGTGAACAGGGAAGAGGGCGAGACCCTTTCCGACTTCCTTGACGCCAAGGTGTTCGCCGGCGAGAAGGGCGTGGAGATCACCCCGACTCCCGAAGACGTGGCCGGTTTCAACCGGTACATCGAGACCTACAAGGCCTGCCTTCCCGTCGAGGAAGCTGCCGTGAAGGCCAAGGAATAAAAGACTTTGCCCGGGCGGACCTGACCGCCCGTCCGGGTGCCAATACCAATTACTGAATTATGCTTGAAGAACTTAAGGAGAAGGTTTGCCGTGCGAACCTGGATCTCGTAAAGCACGGACTCGTGATTTTCACATGGGGCAATGTTTCGGCCATCGACCGGAAAAGCGGACTCGTGGTGATAAAGCCCTCCGGCGTATCCTATGACAATATGAAGCCCGAAGACATGGTGGTGGTCGACCTGGACGGTAATATAGTTGAAGGCGGTCTCCGCCCCTCTTCCGACACCCCCACGCACCTTGTCCTTTACAGGGCATTCCCGAACATAGGCGGTGTGGTGCATACCCATTCGACCTATGCGACGGCATGGGCCCAGGCCGGCCGGGACCTTCCCAACATCGGTACGACTCATGCCGATTACTTCCACGACGACATCCCCTGCACGCGCAACATGTCCAGGGAAGAGGTTTTCGGGGAATACGAGAAAGAGACCGGAAACGTCATCGTGGAGTGTTTCAAACGGATCAATCCGGACGACACCCCGGCGGTCCTGGTAAAGAACCACGGTCCCTTCACCTGGGGTACGGACGCGGACAATGCCGTACACAATGCCGTCGTGCTTGAACAGGTCGCCAAGATGGCCTTCATCTCCTCGACAGTGGCGGCGTCCTACAATATGGATGTCTGGTTCGGCAGACTGGGCAAGGGCCCGAAGATGAACAAACTCCTCATCGAAAAACACTACAGCCGCAAGCACGGCCCCAATGCCTATTACGGCCAGAAAAATAAATAATATGAAACCAAGGATAATCTGCCTGTTCTCCGCGGCCCTGCTCCTGGCAGCCTGCAGCCGTCCGGAGAACGTCTTCAGTATAGATACTGCAGCCGAAGGGATCCCGGTGCAGAAGACCATGTACGGCCTGTTCTACGAAGACATCAACTTCGCCGCGGACGGCGGACTCTACGCGGAGAAGGTCATGAACCGGTCGTTCGAATACGACAACCCGCTCCAGGGTTGGAAGACCTTCGGCAAGGTTGACGTAAGGGATGACGGCCCCTTCGGGCGCTGCCCGCATTACGTGCGTCTTTCCTACGCAGGTCATCCCGCCCGCATAACGGGCCTTGAGAACTCCGGCTGGTTCGGCATCGGCGTCCGGGAAGGAGAGAAGTACCGCTTCAGCGTCTGGGCGCGTACGGCGGGCAGGGAAAGCTCCGAAAGGCTTGCCATCTTCCTCTGCAGCCCCAATACCGGAGAGGACGTGCAGATGTTCGGCGGGGCCGAGATCGAGGTGGATTCTCCCATGTGGAAGAAGTACGAAGTGGTGCTGGATTCCATGCGTACCGAGTCCAGGGCCGTCCTCCGTATCGTACTGGAAGGCAGCGATGACTTCCATTCGACCTCCGCGGTGGACCTGGAACATGTGTCCCTTTTCCCCGGGGAAACCTTCAACGGGGACCCGAACGGCATGCGCAAGGATATCGCCCAGGCCCTGGCCGACATACATCCCGGTTTGCTCCGCTTCCCTGGCGGCTGCATAGTGGAAGGCAACGTGCTCGAGAACAGGTATCAGTGGAAGAATTCCGTAGGACCCGTGGAAAACCGGCCCCTGAACCTGAACCGGTGGAGCTACTGTACCTTCGAGCGCCTTTTCCCGGATTATTACCAGAGTTACGGCATCGGTTTCTATGAACTGTTCCGTTTTGCCGAAGAGATCGGAGCCGAACCGCTGCCGGTGATCAGCTGCGGCATGGCATGCCAGTTCCAGAACGATCCGGCATGGCCGGTCAACGCACCCCTCGATGAACTCCAACCCTATATCCAGGATGCCCTCGACCTCGTGGAGTTCGCCAACGGACCTGTTGACAGCAAGTGGGGAAAGGTACGTGCGGACATGGGACATCCCGCTCCGTTTGGTCTGAAATACCTCGCCATAGGCAACGAGCAGTGGGGGAAGGCTTATCCCGAGAGGCTGGAACGCTTTGTTGCGGCCTTGCGTGCAAAATATCCCGAAATCCAGCTTGTAGGCTCTTCGGGGCCTTATCTGGGCGGGGAATGGTTCGACGAGAACTGGGCCGAAATGCGTCGCCTGGGCTGTGATTTGGTGGATGAGCATTTCTACGCCCCCGAGCGCTTTTTCGAAGAGAATGCCGACCGCTATGACGACTATCCGCGCGAGGGCCCGAAGGTCTTCGCCGGAGAGTATGCCTGCCACGGAACGGAAGGCCACAAGTACAACCACTTCAACGCCGCCTTGGTCGAAGCCGCTTTCATGACTGGCCTCGAGCGCAATGCCGACGTGGTGACGATGTCCAGTTACGCGCCCCTCCTTGCCCATACCGACGGTTGGCAGTGGAGGCCGGACCTGGTGTGGTTCGACAACCTGCGCGTGATGCGCTCCGAAAGCTACTGGGTGCAGTACCTGTACTCGAACAACAAGGGCACGCGCGTCCTTCCCCTCAGCATGGAAGGCAGGCCCGTCGCCGGCAAGGAAGGCCAGAACGGCCTGTATGCCAGCTGCGTCGTGGATGACGCCACCGGGGAATTCATAGTGAAGGTCGCCAACCTTTCGGAGGAGGCCCGCAGCATACGCTTCGATTTCGGCGGGAAAAAGTTCCCGGTATGCAAGCGCACCAGCCTGCATTCCGACGGACGCTACGACTGCAACACAATCGATTCTCCCGACCTCATAGTGCCGGTGGAGACCTCGGTGAACCCCGGCCGCGACGTGCTGGGAGCGAAGACTTTCGCAGTTTACCGTTTTACCGAATAAGAGATTATAAATGAGAAAGATACTTCTGATCCTGGCGGCGATTCCGCTGATCCTGTCCGCTTGCCGTGAAGATCCCATTCCCGTGCCCGGCCCGGACCACGACCCCGATCCCGCCGGGGAAAAGGACACTTCCACCGAACCGGCGGAGTGGACCAGCGCATACGATTATTTCATGTACGGGATCGGCAGGATCACCATCACCACCGATGACGGCGCCGCCGTTGATTCCAAGGATACCGAAAATTACCGCAAGTGCGATATCAAGGTGGATGGCGGCGGAGTCTTTCCGGATTATTCCGGAAGGGGGAAGATACGCGGCCGCGGCAATTCCAGCTGGAACTGGTATCCCAAGAAGCCGTACAGGATCAAGCTCGACGACGGCTCTGATTTCATGGGTATGGATTCCAACAAGGACTGGGTGCTGCTTGCCGACTACCGCGACGTGACCCACATGATGAACAACGTGGGGTTCACCCTGGCCAAGTACCTCGGGATACCGTATACCAATCATTCCCGTTATGCCACGCTCACCCTGAACGGCGAGGACATGGGACTTTACATGGTGACGGAGCAGGTCGAGGAAGGACTCCACAGGGTGCAGCTCAACAAGGATACTGGAATACTCCTGGCGCTGGATATAAACGACGGTCCTTCGGACGTTCCGAATGCAAGCAATAATTTCTACTCCAGTGTCTTCTACATGGCTTCGGCGGTGAAGTACCCCGAGGACGCCACGAGGGCGCAGACATCAGAAGTGTCTGACGCTTTCTCCGAACTCGAAATGGCCATCTTCACCTTGGACTGGGACGCGATACAGGAACTCCTGGACGTTCAGTCGATGGTGGATTACCTTATGGTCCAGGAGATTATCGCCAATGTGGAGATGGACAACAATCCCAGTACCCGCAGCGTGTTCATGAACCGCTATCATGAGGGTTCCAAATGGATCATGGGACCGCTCTGGGACTGCGACGGCGGCTTCGATTACAATTGGGGCGACATGTACGACTACAGAGGGTGGGGCCATACTTTCTTCGAGGATTACAGGCTTTTGATTTTCGGCTCCGACCCGTTCAACCATGAGGGGGCTTACGGCGCCGGAGTGGGGGATTTCTTCGCGAATCTCTGGGGGATACCGGAATTCGTAGCCTTGTTCAAGAAAACATGGAATGACAAGCGCGAAGGCATGTTCAGCTTCCTCATGGAGAATCTCGAAAAGACGGAAGCCCTGATAGCATCGGCCGCCCAGCGGGATATGAACCTCTGGGGGATAAGCAATTACAACCATGCCGCCGAGTATTCCAAGCTGTGTTCATGGCTGCGCAACCGCTTCAATTACCTCAACCGGGTCATCAATGCCTATCCTGCCGATCCGATCAACGGACCGGGGCCGGATCCTGTAACCATCGACGCCAAGACGGTCGGTTCGGTAGAGCTGGAAACCTCCTTTGCCCAGGACGGGCACCACTTCGGGGCCGACGTGTCCCTTTCCGGTGACCAGAAAAGCAGGATAGCATATCTGCTGGGGATAGGTTCCTACGCTGATGTCGGCACCCTCTATGCCGACGGAAGCATGATATATGCTGCGGTTGAGCCGGGCGGCAGTTTCAACGGAGAGTTCACCACCAGCGCCATAGGCTTCTGGTTCAATCCAGATGGAGCTGTCACCCGCTATGGTGACAACAGCTTTGTCTACGTGGACTTCGATCCTGCCGCCGGGGTGTTCACCGTCGGCAAGCACCCAAGCATCTGCAGCCCGGGCACCTACACCGTCAAGCAAGCCCTCATTTACAACGGCAAGGCAGTTGAAATGAAGATTGCGGTGAACGTGACGGATTAATCAGCCGTATTCCTGCCGGAAACTCCCTATTCCGTTCTGAGACGAATACTTCCGCCTCCCAGGATCTCGCTGTGCTTGAGCGAGATGCGCTCGGGCGCGGAATTGTCGGAAATAATAGTGAAGCTGCGGCCGTTCTCAAGGTTCAGGGTGGCCTTGGGGAACTGGGGAGCCCCTATGACATACTCTCCCGAAGCGGGATTCACGGGGTAGAAGCCGAGGGTGCTGAAGATGTACCACGCACTCATCTGTCCTGCATCTTCGTTGCCTGACAGGCCTCCCGGAGAATCGGCGTATTCAGCCGAGAGGATTTCCCTGACCCTCTGCCTGGTCCTGTCCGGGCGCCCCGCAAGGGTGTACAGGTAGGCGATCTGGTGGCAGGGCTCGCTTCCATGCCAATAGAGGCCTTCGTCGAACAAAGCGTCCAGTCTGGAGCAGAAAGCGTCCCTGCCTCCCATGGCGCTGATGAGGCCCGGGACATTCTGAGGCACGTACCACGTGTAGTGGCATGGAGCGCCTTCAGTGATCCAGGAGACCCTTTCGTCCTGCCTTCCCGGAGGGAGGAAGGAGCCGTCGGCATGACGGCCGTTGACGCTCTTGACGGAGCTGTCGAATACGTTCCTCCAGTTTTCAGCGCGTCTGAGAAGGTTGCGGTAATCGTAATCGGTGCCGAGGTCCGCCGTCATCCTGGACAATGCCCAGTCGTCATATGCGTATTCGAGGGTACGCGAGACCTGTTCGTCGGTATGGAAGGCGTCGGGAACCCCGTCTTCCAGGGGGATGAATCCGTATTCCCAATAGGATTCCACGGCCCTTCGCCCCTTGCCCTCGGCATAGTCCCTTTCCATGACCGGAGAGGCCATGGCGTTCTTGTGCAGGCCCTCGTAAGCCGTAGCGAAGTCGAAGTTGCGTATGCCCTTTACGTAGGCCTCGGCTATGACCGAGGCGGCATGGTCGCCTATCATGGCGGCGGTAAAGCTGTTCCAGCAAGGGAATATGGGCATCCAGCCACTCTGGGCATACATGTCGGTGAGGCTCTGCATCATCTCGCCGCTGAGGGTGGGTTCCGTTATGGTAAGCAGGGGATGAAGTGCCCTGTAGGTGTCCCAGAGGCTGAAATCACCGAAACTGCGGCCTTTCTTGGACCTGATCCGGCCGCTGTTGAAAGCGAGGTAGTCCCCGTCGCAGTCACTCATCTCCCTTGGCAGGAACGAAGCGCGGTAGAGTGCACCGTAAAACTGGTTCACGGCCGCTTTTTCTCCGCCTTCGATGTCTATGCGGTGGAAGCGTCCGCACCAGATGTCCGCCAGACGCGAGGCAGTCTGTTCGAAACCGGCGCGCTCGGCCTCCATGTTCTGTTCCGCTCCCTCCGTTCCGGTGAAAGAAGTGGCGGCCCTCAGGATGAACGGCGTGCCTTTCTTTCCGAGGAAACGCACCCATGCTTTCCCGTCACTCACTCCGCTTTGGACAGGTTCTTCTTCGCATTCAAGGACGATGTGTCCGCTGAATCCGGCAGGCTGGCCCCAGCGTTGATAGATGCGGTAGACGGGATTCTCGGCGTAAATTCTTTTTCCGGCTGTCTTCACCTTGCCCTCCGAGCGGTCGCTGTTGGGTTCGAGCACCACGAAAACAGGGCCGTCTTCGAGGGGAGTGATCCGGAAGACCGCACTGTGGCTGCTTCCGGTAAGTTCCACCCTCAGATGTTCTTCGGGAAGGGTTACGCTGTAATAATGGGGATGCGAAACCTCATCGGCATGACTGAAACGGGTGGCCCTTGAGGCGGTGCCCAAACGCAGTGAACCTCCTTCGAAAGCGAGGGTGAAAGAACCATAATCCTGAGCACAACCTCCTGTAAGCCAATGGCTTGCCCTTATACCCTGAAACAAACTGTCGGAATAGTGGTAGGGCGAGGAGCACTTTGCTTCACCCGGCCTTGTCTGGGGAGTCCAGAAGGTCTGTCCGTTGGGGGAGAGAACGGCAGGGATGGTCTGTCCGCGTTCTTCGCTGCCGTGGCCGAAGCGCCCGGCACCCGGCAGGGAAGAGTTGTCCGTTCCAACCATGGTATTGAGACCGCAGAGTTGTGCGAGGTGTTCCAGCCGTTCAGTCCTGACTGAATAATACGCTTTGACCTTGTCCCATTCGTAATATGGCCAGGCAGCGGTTTCAACGGGAATGGCGGCTTCTTTCTCGTTGAGGAGGAATTTTACGAGCACGGGACCGTTTCCGCGGTAGAAGACGGCCTGGAGGTTGGCGGCCATCGGAACCACTTCGTCGGCTCCGTAGGCGTGTTCCAGACGCAGGAACGAGAGAAATCGCATGAGCGATGTGTCATGGCCGAAGCGCAGGGTTGCGGAAGGATGCCTGAGCGCAAGGCAGGAATCGGCCTGACGTGCGAAACGCATCCAGAGAGGAGCTGCGGCCCGGGCGGCACGGCCTTCATTCTCGACTATGTCGCCGTTCACCAGGTTCATCCGGCGGTTGTTTGCTGAATAAATAGCAAGCATCTCTTCCCGGGAGAAGAATTGGAAAAGGTCGACAGGCAGTTCGACGTCCTGAATGTCGGAGGCGGCCTTGTGCAGTTGCACCATCAGGTATTCAAGGTCGCCGGCCTTTGACGGATCCTTGAAAAGGCGCCGGCCGAAGGCCTCGGTGCTGCAGTATACGGGTACATCGGCGCTTTCTCCAAAATCCGTGACTTCCTGCGAACTGCATGTGAGTACCGGCATGTCGGCGGGATTGGAGCCGGCGCGTATGCGGAGCGCCGGGCGTTCCTTCTTGAGCTGGCCGGTAAAGGCCTCCATGCTGGCTATGCAGCGCCTGGAGGTGCTGCTGACAGCCTGTACTTCCGATCCCGTACCGAACACCTGCGGGAAGTTGCGGACCATCCTGGCCGCGATGTCCCTGTGCTGGCGAGCTCCGAGTGCGGTAAGGTCGCCGGCATGCCCCTTTGCGTCCTTGGCAACCTTCTTCATCGCCGCCGCGGCCTTCTTGCCGGCAGGAGTCAGGTTCCTTTTGTCCTTGAAATAGGAAACCAGCCTGTCGTAGCGGCTCTGGCTGGTCATCCAGCGGGAGCCATGCCGGCCGTAGTGGCTTATGTAGAAAGCTTCGTATCCTTCGGGTGCCTGGTGGTATGATGCGTTCTCAGGTGCCTGGTAGGCGAAATAGACGCCGCCGGTGCGTTCCGGGGTCTGGGCCGCAAGCGGTAGCATGAACAGCGCTGCGGCAATAAGAAGTGCTGCCCTTTTCATGCTGCCAAATTACTAAATAATCCGATTATTTCAGCAATTCTTCACTGCGTGAGATGAAATCGGCGAGTGCCTTGCCCTTGAGCAGTCCGTTCGCGAGGAGGGCGAGGTCCACGACCTGGTGCAGGAGTTCCTGCCTGTCAGCGGTACCGTGCCATTCTTCCTTGGTTTCTTTTCCTTCAGCGTCGGTTCCGGCAGCTTTGTCCACCACCTTCTTACGGGAATCCCATATCTTCTGTATCAACGGATTCTCCATGTTGACCTTCACGTTGTAGGACGAAGGCATTTCACCGTAGAAATTCATCCCTCCGCCCAGGGCCGACATTTCGCGGTAGCGGCGCATGAATTCGCTTTGGGTGATGAGCACGGCGGCCCCGTTCTCACCGAGGTTCTCCGGCTCCACCCACCAGTCGCTGCCGGAGGGGAGAGCCTCCTTGAAGATGTCCTGAAGGACCTTCTTGTCGTCTTCGGCCATCTCGGGCCTGACCTTGTCCTCCTTGGGGATGAGGTTGTCCACGGAATCGGAGTCGACGCGGGCGAAACGGGCGTCTTTCAGCTTCTGTTCGAGCAGGTTGGCGAAATGGGCGTCAAGCTCACAGTCCATCAGCAGCACGTCGTAGCCCATGTTCCTGGCAGCTTCGATGCTGGAATACTGCTCTTCGGGATCCGAGGCGTAGAGGTAGACGACCTTCTTGTCCTTGTCGGTCTGGGCGGGCTCGATGGCGGTACGGTAATCGGCAAAACTGAAATACTTGCCGTCGGTGTTCTTGAAGAGGGCGAAGTCAAGGGCACGGTCGCAGAACTTTTCATCGGTAAGCATGCCGTACTCGATGAAGAGCTTGATGTTGTCCCACTTCTTTTCGTAATCGGCCCTCTGCTCCTTGAAGATCTCTTCCAGGCGGTCGGCAACTTTTTTGGTGATGTAAGTGCTTATCTTCTTGACGTTGGCGTCGCTCTGGAGGTAGCTGCGGCTGACGTTGAGCGGGATGTCGGGGGAGTCGATCACGCCGTGGAGCAGCGTGAGGAAGTCCGGCACGATATTGTCCACGTGGTCCGTGACGAACATCTGGTTGCAGT
>ONSD01000016.1 GCA_900320385.1 uncultured Bacteroidales bacterium | reverse complement strand
TGGAGGAACTTCTCCTTCGCCTGGAGTATCTTCTTCTGTTTGATGCTTTCGCCTTCAAGCTCGGCCTTTTCGATTATAGCATCCCTGCGGCCTTTGAGGACCGCTTTACGGATGAGTATGTAGGCGGCCAGGGCCAGTATCGCGCCCGCAAGGACCGCCAGAATGAGATATATCCACATAGTCCAAAAATATATATAGTGTTGTCTTTCAAACAAAAAAGGCATCCGCACAAGCGTGCAGATGCCTTGAACAGTAAAACCGTCGGTTCCTCTGGCAGAAAATCTGTCTTTAGGTTTTGGGCTCCGTACCGTCTCGGACTTCCCGTCGCAGCGGGCCTGTCTTCCCCGGTCCGAGTTCACCCGGTTCGATGGAACAATGTTGTTTCAGCGAGGATGAACCGGCGGTTACTTCTTTATTGCGGCCAGATAGGCACCCAGGCTGTCCCCGAGCTTTTCGGTCTCGGAAACGACCTTTGCGGCCGAGCGCTGCGCGGACAATTTGCCCACGGCCTCGTTGAGCGTCACAAATGCCAGCTTGTCCAATTCGCTCTTGTCGGGATAACGCTCGTTGTATTTGGCCAGCATAGCGTTGATTTCGGATGCGGCTATCCTCATCAACTGTTCCATCTCGGGCGTAGAAGCCTTGAGCGGATATTCCTTGCCGGCGATCTTGAGTGTTATGCTCTGTCCTTCCATTCTACTGTTCAAGCAGCGAAATGCATTTGTCTATCTCCCGGATCAGCTTGTTCAGGCGTTCTCGGGCGACGGGGTTGCGCCCCTCGGAGGTAAACGCGCTGAGCAGCCGCTGATTGTCTGTCTGTCTGTTCAGTTCAGCTATCTGCTTCTTCAAGGCCGTGACGGTCTCCTCCCTTCTGGCGAGATCCTCCGCGAGCATGTCCGCGCGCTGTTTCTCCCCTTCGTAGAGGGCGATCAGCTTCGTAATCTTGTCTTGCAGGTCGGTCAGCATGCCGTCGTAACCTTATTTCCGCAAATATATAAAAAAAATATCACTAATCCTTTAAAAGCGCAATGAATTCCTCCATGCCTTCGGTGGCCACCTTCCGTATCTGGTGGATGCGCTTGTCGAAGGTGTTGACCTCCTTGGGGTCGATGAGGTAGATCGGTACGCCGGCTCGGGCGTAGCGGTAGAGCCCGGCCGCCGGATAGACCGACAGGGACGTGCCGACTATCAGCATGATGTCGGCCCTGGCCACCAGGTCGATGGCCTGTTCCAGTTTCGGCACGGCTTCGCCGAAGAATACTATATGCGGCCTGAGCTGTACCCCGTTAGGGGCCTTGTCACCGAGTTTCACTTCATCGTAGCCCACGTCGAACACGCTCCTCTCGCTGAATCCGTCCTCGTCGTTGCAAGTATTCTCCGGCCGGACCTTGGTCACTTCGCCGTGGAGATGCACCACATGGGTGCTGCCTGCCCGTTCGTGGAGGTTGTCGACGTTCTGGGTAATGACATCGACTGTGTAATCGTTTTCCAGGGAGGCGATCAGCAGGTGGGCCCTGTTCGGCTTTGCGTCCTTGAGCTTGCGGCGCTCCATGTTGTAGAAATCCAGGACTTTGCCGCGGTTGCGGTACCAGCCTTCGATGGAAGCCACCTCCATGGGGTCGTAGCTGTCCCAAAGCCCGCCGTTGTCGCGGTAGGTCCCGAGGCCCGATTCTGCGCTCACTCCCGCGCCGGTGAGCACGGCTATCCTTTTATCTGTCATTGGTATCCTTGATTTCGAAATAGTACTTCTGCACCCAGTACTGGAAGAGAGGGTCGAGCACGACTGGCTCGTCCTTGTCGTCGAAGGTGATGATCTCCTTCTTGCACAGGGCGTCCTTGAGCCTTCGCACGTTGGCCGAGGAATTGAGTCCGTATTGCCTTATGACTTCGGCCGAACTGAAACGGGTGTTGCCTTCGATGATGGCCTTCAGCAGGTTGACCTGGAAGGTGGTGAGGTCTTCCATCGTGGCAGCGAACTTCGGTTCATGGATGGAGAGCAGCATGCTCAGCGCCTCGATGAGCACGGGTTCCATTATGTATCCCTTGCTGAGGGAGTCGCAGATGCTGGAGAAGTGGTTGATATAGCCGATGTTGTTGCGGAAGAGCTTGCACACTCCCAGCATGAGGTCGCGTTCGATGACCTTGCCGCTGGTAAGGAAACCACGCACAGTGTAGTCGATGATATCCTTGGTGTCGATGGGGGGCAGCGGTACATGTTCCACCAAGCGGTGGAAACGGCCGTGATAACGGAAGATGTCCTTCATCGCGTTTACCCTGGATCCGGTGAAGATAAAGGTGCAGGCAGCTTTCTGCTCAGGGGTCACTGCCTTCATCACCTCCTCGGCCCTGCGGATGATACCATCCCCTTCGGGAAAGAGCATCAAATCCTGGAACTCGCTGATGATCATGTAGATGCGCTTGCCTTCCCCCTCAGCGATGCGGTAGGGGAGGGTGAGTATGGCGTCTATATCCTGCGAGTCGATGTCCCAGTTCAGGGACAGGATGCGTTCGTGCGAGGAGAAGGCTTCGGGATCGAAGATGAAGTGGGTGCCGCCGAGGTACTTTGCCGCTAGTCCCGCGAATTCTTCGGCTGTGGAGGCGAAAAGACGGATCGCGGCTTCGCCGGTCTTGATGAGGAAGGTCTGCAGGTCGCGGACGTTGAGCATCGTTATCTCGGCTATCTCGAACTGCCCGCCTGCAATGCGCATGTTGTAGAAAGTCTGCTGGAGCAGGGACGAGATTCCAGTCTTGGGCGGCTCGTACATCACTACGTTCTCCCCTGCACGCAGGAGGTTGCCGAGGATTACTCCTTCGTTCTTTCGGCCTATATTGTGTTTCCCGGTCACATATTTGCTGAATATGAAGGGACTGTCCATATATAACAATTTTGTTTCTACAAAAATAGCAAAATAATTTTGCAGAACCAGCAAATTTGTCTATTTTTGCAGTCCGAATTTTTTAGATAGGTGCGGGGCCTGAAAAGAGCCGTTCTGGGAACGGACGCCTCCTCCTGAAACTTTAGATAAGTTTTGTTTATGTACGCAATTGTAGACATTGCAGGCCAGCAGTTCAAGGTCGAAGCTGGAAACGAAATCTTTGTCCAGCGCCTTCCGCAGGCCAAAGATGCTGATGTAGAATTTGACAAGGTGCTTCTCGTCGAGAACGACGGAGCTGTCAAAGTCGGTACTCCCTACATCGACGGAGCAGTGGTAAAGGCCACCGTCCTCGATGACAATGTAAAGGCAGACAAGGTTCTGGTGTTCAAGAAAATCCGCCGCAAAGGCTTCCAGAAGCTCAATGGCCATCGCCAGAAACTCTCCAAGATCAAAATCAACGAAATCGCTTAAGCACTATGGCACACAAGAAAGGTCAATCCAGTTCAAAGAACGGTCGTGATTCGCATAGCAAACGTCTCGGACTCAAGAAGTTCGGCGGCGAAGTAGTAAAGGCCGGCAACATCATCGTGCGCCAGAGGGGCACAGTGCACAATCCCGACAAGAACGTGGGAATGGGCAAGGACCACACCATCTACGCACTCATAGACGGTACCGTCAAGTTCACCCGCAAGAAGGAAGACAAGTCCTACGTTTCGGTAGTTCCGTTCGAGAACTAGTCCCAAGCCGGGAAAGAATAAGTGATCGGGTCTGCGCTTCGGGATAAGTGCGGACCCTTTTAAATTACAATAAGATGCTTACACTCAAAGCGTTAAGGGATGACCCCGATGGGATCGTCGCAAAATTGGCGGTAAAGAATTTCGAAGCCCGCCCTATAGTGGAAAAGGTTCTGGAGCTGGATGCCCTCAGGCGCAGCCTCCAACAGGAAAGCGACTCCTTGCTCGCCGAGCAGAAGAAGAAGGCCGCGGAGATCGGGGGGCTCATGAAGCAGGGCCTCAAGGCAGAAGCCGAAGCCGTCAAGGCGCAGGTCGCCGAGCTTAAGGCCCGCAGCCAGGAACTTCTGGCCAAGGGCGATGCCGCAGCGCAGGAACTTCAGGACAATCTGGTCCTCCTTCCCAATACTCCGTGCGCAATGGTGCCGGAAGGCAAGAGCGCGGCAGACAATGTGATTGTGAAGGAAGGCGGCCCCGATGTGAAGCTCCCCGAAGGAGCCCTCCCGCATTGGGAACTCGCCAAAAAGTACGACATCATCGATTTCGACCTCGGCGTCAAGATCACCGGTGCGGGTTTCCCGGTATATAAGGGCAAGGGTGCAAGGCTCCAGCGGGCCCTCATCAACTTCTTCCTCGACCGCAACGCAGCCGCGGGTTACCGCGAAACGGAACCCCCGGTAGTGGTGAATGCCGCATCCGGATTCGGTACCGGCCAGCTCCCGGACAAGGAAGCGCAGATGTATTATGTAGGGCTCGACGACTTCTATCTCGTACCCACTGCCGAAGTGCCGCTGACCAACATCTACCGCGACGTGATCCTCTCCGGCGACCAGCTGCCCCAGATGATCACGGCTTACACACCCTGTTTCCGCAGGGAAGCCGGTTCTTACGGCAAGGACGTGCGCGGACTCAACCGTCTGCACCAGTTCGACAAGGTGGAGATAGTACGTGTGGAAAAGCCCGAAGACAGCTACGCAGCCCTCGACGCGATGATAGCCCATGTGGAGAGCCTTGTGCGCGACCTCGGCCTCAAGTACCATATCCTTAGGCTCTGTGGCGGCGACATGTCGTTCACATCAGCAATCACCTACGACTTCGAACTGTGGAGCGCAGCCCAGGGACGCTGGCTCGAGATTTCCTCGGTCAGCAACTTCGAGACCTACCAGGCGAACAGGCTGCATCTGCGTTACCGCGACGAAGCGGGCAAGCCGCAGCTCTGCCACACCCTCAACGGTTCTTCGCTCGCCCTGCCCCGCGTGGTGGCTGCCCTGCTCGAAGACAACCAGACTCCGGACGGCATCGTCATCCCCGAAATCCTCCGGCCTTACACCGGCTTCGACATAATTGACTAAACCCGGCACCATACTCGGAATCGATCCCGGAACCAATATACTCGGTTTCGGGGTCGTCCGTGTAGACGGGGCGGGAAAGGCCTCGTTCGTCGACATGGGGGTGCTGGACTTGCGCAACATCTCCAATCCCTATGACAAACTCCTGTGCATCAACGAGAAAGTCGCTGCTCTCTGCGACCTGCACCATCCCACCCAGTTTGCCATTGAATCCCCGTTTTACGGCAAGAACGCACAGGTGATACTCAAGCTCGGCAGGGCCCAGGGGGCAGCCATGACCGCAGCCGCATCGAGAGGCATACCTGTATTCGAATATGCTCCCCGCGAAGCCAAGATGACCATATGCGGCAACGGTGCCGCATCCAAGGAACAGGTCGCGATGATGGTCGAGAAGACCCTCGGCATCAACATAGAGAGCAAGTACCTCGACGCCACCGACGCACTGGCCATAGCCATGTGCCACTTCTTCTCCCAGAGCAGTCCGCTTGCAGCTGCGAAAGGCAAGTCGTCCTGGGAGAGATTCATCAAGGAAAATCCCGACAGGGTGCAGTAAACCTTGATGGCTTTTTCCCGTCTAATTACCCGTATGCAATCACTCATATGAATCGTATCAGCAGACTGTCATCGGTTCTCGCGGCATTTCTGGTCACATGCCTCCCGGCTCTGGCCCAGAACGTTTCCGGGACCCTCAAGGATTCTTACACAGGCGAACCCATAGGTTTTGCTACGGTATCCCTTACCCAGCAGGGTGCGGCCAAACCGTCAAAATACATCCTCAGCGCCGAGGATGGCAGCTTCAAGATAGAGAAGGTGCGCAGACATACATATGAACTGCGGGCAGAACTACTTGGCTACAAGGCATATACCGTCGAGGTTAAAGTGAACGGGGAGGATGTCGCGCTGGGCGTGATAAAAATGGAACCGGACGCCGAACAGCTCGAGGCAGCTAAAGTGACCGACGTGGGGAACCCCATCGTAATCAAGAAGGATACGATAGAATACAATGCCTCGTCCTTCAAGACTACCGACAACGACATGCTCCTGGACCTGCTCAAGAAGCTCCCGGGAGTCGAAGTGAGCGATGCGGGTGCGGTGACCGTGAACGGGAAATCCATTTCCAAGATCACAATCGGCGGCAAGACTTTCTTCCTCGACGATCCCCAGATGGCGACGAACAACATCCCGGCAAATGTCATCGAAAAGGTGAAGGTGCTGCAGAAGAAAAGCGAGCAGGCCGAATTCACCGGTATAGACGACGGCCAGGAGGAAACGGTGCTCGACCTTACCCTCCAGCAGGGAGCGAGGGCCGGGGGCCTGATAGGCAACCTGCTCGCGGGAGGCGGTCACGACCTTCAGGACTGGAACAATCCGCTGGACGGTTCGTACCGCTACCAGACCAACCTCTTCACAGGCAAGTTCAGTGACGGCGGCATGCTCGCGCTGATCGCCAATGCCAACAACAACAATGCACGCGGCTTCGGGGACCTTTCCGGCGACATGATGCGCGGCATGGGCGGAGGTATAGGCGGAGGCGGCCGCGGCGGCATCACCAATTCGTGGATGGTCGGCGCCAATGCAGCAGGCAACTTCTTCGACGAGAAGATGCGTATAGGCGGCAATTATGCGAATACCGGTACCGAGAATGCCGTGTTGACCTCCAGCTATCAGGAAACCTATCTTGATGACGGATCCAGCCTCGTCTACGAAAAAGACGGGCAGAACCTTACCAATTCCTACGGGAACCGTGTCGGCCTCGAGATCGACCACAAGTTCAGCGAGAATACCTCCATCCTGTTCCGCCCGCAGTTGAACTGGGGGCGCGGGAACTTCAGCAACATTTCCGGTTTCGATACCTACAACCGGGCTGCTGACGGGACCGAGAAGCATTCCAGCCAGGGATGGAACGGCAGCGTAGGCGACAACAGGAACTGGACGGCAGGCGGCTTCCTGCTTTTCCGCCAGAAGCTTGGCCTGCCTGGAAGGACGCTGTCGCTGTCGCTTAACTACAACCTCAGCAACAACGAAACCGACGCCTATAACCAGTCCAATACCAGGAACTTTTTCGGCGACACCGAGTACCGCGATTCCATAGTCAACCAGCATTACCTCCAGGACAGCCGGAGCAACAGGATGGGCGGGCGTCTCACCTATACCGAACCGATGGGCAACGGATTCTACCTGTCGGCCAACTATTCCTTCAACTGGAGCAAGTCGGTTTCCAAGAAGGATACCTACGACGGCGGCGTGCCTCCGGTATTCGACCGCGACAGCCATGTTTATGATCCGGACCTGGGAGAGACCATCAATCCCACCTTCTCCAACAATATCCTGAACCGCTATATCAACCAGAGCATTGGCGCCGACGTGATGTACCAGAAGGACAAACTCCACGCACAGCTGGGTATCAGCGCGAATCCGACCAACACCCACAACGAGACGACCAGGAGCGGCAGGAAACTCGACCCGTACGACAAAAAGGTCACCAACTGGGCGCCCACGGCCATGCTTTTCTACGATATAAGCGATTTCGAGAACATGCGCCTTTTCTACCGCGGCAATTCGGCACAGCCTTCGGTGAACCAGCTGATGCCCGTCCCGGACAACAGCGACCCGCTGAACGTGTCGTTCGGTAATTACAAGCTGGAGCCTTACTTCAACCATAATGTAAGGTTCGAGTACCGCAAGACCAACCGTTCCAACTTCTCCACATGGTCGCTGAACTTCAACGGCGGTATCGTACAGAACCCCATAGTCAACGCCAGCTGGTACGGCCAGAACGGAACCCAGTACTTGCTGCCCGTCAACGGCCACAACAGCATGAACGCAGGCCTGCGCGGTTTCTTCAACAGCCCTATCGCCAAGTCCAACTTCTCGGTTTCGAACATGGTGAACGCGAGCTTTTCAAGGAGCAATTCGTATGTGGGCAAAACCACCCTCGACATGTCGCGCTATTATTCCGAGGGGGAGATGGACTACGACGCTTTCTTCAATGACCATTCCGACCTTGACGACGATCCGGCGTTCACTCCGAACTTCATCAGGAGCGTGAATGCTACCGACAGGCTCCGGCTCACTTACCGCAACGACCATATCGAACTGCAGGCGGGAGGGCGTACCACCTGGCGCAAATCGTGGTATACCGTGTCCAACGCCAGCACCAACTCAACATGGAGCAACCAGCTTTCCCTCGAAGCCGACTGGACCGTTGCCAAGACCTGGGAACTGGAATCCGACTTCAGTTACAACTGGTATAACGGTTATTCGGTGGGCCAGGAACCCGAATCCATCCTGAATGCGTCGGTTTCCAAGACTCTCAGGAACTTCACCCTCATGCTCAAGATGTACGACATCTTCAACCAGTCCAAGAGCCTTTCCGTTACCGACGCTTCCAATTATCACCGTGAGTCGTACAGCAATACCCTCGGACGTTATGTGATGTTCACCCTTACATGGCGTTTCGGCAGCTTCGGCGGCAGGCGCGGCCCCGGAGGCATGGGCCCGGATGGCAGGCCTGGCGGCAGACCTGGTGGCGGCCCCGGCGGTGGAAGGGGAGGCCCGCCGATGGGTGGCGGTTTCCGCGGCCCCATGATGTAAAATAATCGTCTTTACGGATTTTTACTTATATTTGTAATTCTGTAAAGACGTTTTTTTATGGCAGACAAAAAAGCTGGCAAAGTTCAGGAATCCCACTCAGGAGAACCGAAGAAGGGCCTGAAGAACAATTGGATAGTCAGGAATCTGGTAGGCGCTGCAATCTTCGTAGCGGCTATCCTCCTCGTGAGCAACCTCCTGCTCGGACTTGTAACCCGGCATGGCAGGACTGTCACGGTTCCCGACCTTACCAACCAGACATGGTCGGAAGCTAAGTACAATGCCGGGAAGGCAGGCTTGCGCGTTGAAATCTCCGATTCGGTTTTCGTCCGCAGGATGAAGGCCGGAGCGGTTTTCAGCCAGAACCCGGCTGCCGGTTCACAGGTCAAGAGGGGCCGCCGCATCCTCCTCACCACCAACGCTATCCAGGCCAAGAAGGTGAAGATGCCGCTGGTCGTGGGTTATTCCATGCGCCAGGCCAAGGCTGAACTCTCTTCCAAGGGCCTTGCCCTCGGCAAGCTCATCTATGTCGACGACATCGCCACAAATAACGTCATCAGGCAGCTCTACAACGGCAGCGAAATCAAGCCCGGCCGGCTCATCCTCAGCGGTTCCAGGATCGACCTGGTAGTGGGCCTGAATCCCGCTGACGGCCGCACATACGCACCCAACGTGATAGGCATGAAGTATCTCCGGGCCATCGACGCGGTGCAGGACAATTCGCTCAACATCACCAGGACCGTCTTCGACAAGGGCGTCTCGACCTACAGCGACTCGGTATCCGCATTCGTTTACCGGCAGACCCCGGAGAGTACAGGCATTCCGCTTACCATGGGTGCCGGAGTCACGCTTTACCTTACGAACGATACTTCCAAGCTTCCCAAGTGATGGACCCCGAGTTGGATAATGTCCTCCTGGAAGATGAAGAGCAGGGGATGTTCGAGCATTTCCGGCTCGTAGTCGACCCCGGACAGGCTCCTCTGCGTGTGGACAAGTACATGTCCACGCATCTCGAGAAGACATCGCGCCACCGCATCCAGCTCGCGATCAAGGAAGGTTATGTGAAAGTGGGCGATAAGACCGTCAAGGCCAACCAGTTAGTGCGCCCAGGCGATGTCATCCGCTTCATCATGCCTTACGAGCGCAGGGGAGTGGAAATCGTGCCCCAGGACATCCCTCTCGACATAGTATACGAAGATGATGACCTGCTGGTGGTGAACAAACCCGCAGGCATGGTGGTGCATCCGGGTCACGGCCATTACGACGGTACGCTGGTGAACGCCCTTGCCTTCCATCTTGGCAGGACTGCGATCCGTTCTGATGATTCCGATGACGACGGACACGCCGGAATGCTGGTACACCGCATCGACAAGGATACCAGCGGCCTTCTGCTTGTGGCAAAGAACGACGACGCCCAGCTCCCTCTCGCAAAACAGTTCTACGAACACAGCATAGACAGGCGCTACAGGGCCATAGTCTGGGGGGACCTGAAACAGGACGAGGGCACGGTGGACGCCTACATAGGGAGAGATCCTTCGGACAGGCTGCGCTTCAAGGTCGTTGACGACCCCGACAGGGGACGCAGCGCCGTCACCCACTGGAAGGTGATTGAACGCTTCGGTTTCGTGACCTTCGTGGAGTGCAAGCTCGAGACCGGCCGCACGCACCAGATAAGGGTGCACATGTCGTCGATAGGCCATCCTCTTTTCGGGGACGAGCGCTACGGCGGCATGGAAATTCGCAAGGGCACCATCTATGCCAAGTACAGGCAATTCATACGCAACTGCTTCGAGATATGCCCCAGGCAGGCACTACATGCCAAGACTCTGGGCTTCATGCATCCGCGTACCGGCAAATGGATGCAGTTCGATTCGACGATACCGCCGGACATGACCGCGCTGCTGGACAAGTGGCGTAAATACAGCGGTAACATGCCGCTGGAGGAGGAAGAATAATGAAAAAACCTTATGGGCTCCTTTGGATACTGGTACTGCTGTCGGCTGCGCTGATGAGCCTTCCGTGGCTGGTGCCGCATTGCGGCGCTCTGGCCCTCATCGCGTTCCTTCCGCTTCTCACTGCCGACAGGGTGGCCGACCAGAACGGCGTCCGCCGCTTCTGGATATGGCATTACAGCACCTTCGTGCTGTGGAACGCCGCAACTACCTTCTGGGTGGCTAACGCCACTTTGGGCGGCGCGGTGTTCGCAATCCTGGCCAATTCTCTCCAGATGTCGCTGGTGTTCGGCCTTTTCCGCTTTTCCAAGAAACGCCTCGGAGGCGTCCTCCCATATGTTTTCCTCGCAGCGGCCTGGATCGCATGGGAACGCTGGTATCTGGTTTCGGCCGAGATATCCTGGCCCTGGCTGGTGCTCGGCAACGCTTTCGCCCGCAGCATACGGCTTGCACAGTGGTATGAATTCACCGGGACCCTGGGCGGCTCGCTCTGGGTATGGGCTTCCAACCTGAGCCTTTTCGGCCTGATGGTGGCCGTGCTGGAAGGCGGATTCTTCCGCTGGAAGAGGGGCGCCCGATTCTGCGCCGCCATGGGGGCTATCCTCGTTGTCGCCCTTCCGATAGCTGCTTCGGCGCATTTATGGCACCATTGGCAGGAAGAGAGCGAGGGCAGCGTGGACGTCGTAATAGCCCAGCCGAATTTCGATCCTTACGAAAAGTTCCGGTCAGTGAGCCGCGAGGAACAGAACTCCATACTCCTGGGCCAATACCGCGAATCGCTCGCGTCCATGGCTGCGGATTCCACCTGGGACGGCCTGCTGGTCGCACCTGAGACCTTCACGCAGGACATCGTTCTCGGAATGGTGCCCTCAAGCCGTACATGGCAGGATTTCAATGCTTTCCTGCAGGGGTATCCCAAAGCAGACCTGCTGTTCGGAGCCGCTACCTACGAGATTTTCGAACGCCGCTCGTCTCCTTCAATCCTTGCGCGGCCTTACGGTGACGGCTGGATCCAAGGCCATAATTCCGCGTTCGTCACCGATGCTTCCGGAAGGGAGGAGGTGTTTCACAAAAGCAAGCTGGTTGTAGGGACCGAAATGACTCCCTATCCGAAGTTCTTCGTGCCGATAGACAACTGGCTGGGGAAGAAATTGGGAACCGGTTCCCTGATGGGCAGGGATATAGGGCAGGACAGCATCAGTACCCTCAATGTCCTTTCGGGTGGACGCAAGATTCCTTTCGGCTGCGCCATCTGCTATGAGTCGGTGTATCCCGAATACTGCACCGGCTATGTTAGGGAAGGGGCTGAGTTCATGACGATCATAACCAACGACGCTTGGTGGGGAGACACCCCCGGTTACAGGCAGCATCTGAGCTATGCGTCGCTGCGCGCCATAGAACTGCGCCGCGACATAGCCCGTTGCGGTAATACAGGCATATCAGCTTTCATCAATCAAAGGGGCGAGATAGGCTCGCAGAGCTCTTGGTGGCAGAGGGAAACCCTGGAAGGCACGGTGAATCTTGCTTCCGGGCAAACCTTCTTCGTGCGCAACGGCGACATAGCAGGCCGTGCGTGCACGCTGATGTTCCTGTTGTTGCTTGCTGCGCTTCTGGTGCGCCTGTTCGTCAGGAAACCCTGACAGGATACATTCAGAAAAGGGTAGGGTGGTTCTCCTCGAGTTCCTTGAGGATGTGTTCCATCGTGGCCTGGCGGATAAGCGCTGAACGGGAGCGTACGCCGAACTTCTTGCAGTAGAGGTTGATGGCTGCAAGTTCTTTCTTGTTGAAGAATACCGATTTGCGATAAGTCCTGCGCAGCGCCGCCTTTTCCTTATCGAGGTAGCGCGGATCGATTCCGTTGGGATTTTTTCTGGCCATAGTGGTACAAATATAATTAAAAATCTGAATATCAGCAACAAAGGCCGCCCGGGAAGGAGCGGCCTTTGACTGTGATGAAGCGCGGTGCCTTATTCGGGTACCGTGAAGAATTCGATCTTGTTGCCTGCGGCAAGGAGTTTCGCCATGGTCTCTTTGAGCTGGGTTGCGGTGAGGGCATTCACGGCTTCTTCGTAAGCCTTGTCCATCTCGTACGGGAACATCCTGAAGTCCTTGAGATAGGAGAGCCAGTAACTGTTGTTGAGGCGGCTCTCGGGGATATTCTTCTGGAGGTTGAGCTTCGCCATGTTGAATTCCTCATCGGTGGGGCCTTCGGCAGCGAATTCCTCGACGATCTTCTTGGCTGTAAGAAGGAGGGTGTCGCTGAGCTCAGGCTTGCTCTGGAATGCGACCTGGAAGATGCCTTCCTGCTTGGGCAGGTCGTTTACCTGTGCCGCAGTGCTGGCGCCATAGGTTCCGCCTATCTCTTCGCGGAGGGTGGTGGTATAGCGCATATCCATGATGTAGCTGATTGCGCTGAGGGCGGCCCTGTTGGCTGCATTGTATTCCATCGGGGCGGTGTAGAGGAGCACGGTGGTGTTGAGCGGGGTCTCCATCTTGATAGGATCCCTAACCTCGACTATGCCCTTTACGAAGTCTTCGTTCGTGTCTATCCAGGAAGGTTTGTCCTTGCCCTTGCTCTTGGGGATGGATCCGATGTACTTCTCGACGAGCGGTTTGAGCTGATCGAGGTCCACGTCGCCGACTATCATCATGTTGAGTCCCGCCGAACCGCCGAAGAGCTTTTGGAAATTCTTCTTTACGGTTTCGATGCTGGCTTTGTCCAGGGTCTCCATGCTTATGGTCTGCTTGCGCGGATTATTGCCGTAGATGGTCTTCTGGAGGTCGCTCTGCATCTTGAACTCCGGGGTATTCAGGTAGTTGGGCAGGAACGAGCGGAGCTGGTCGATACCAACCTGGTACTCTTCGGGATCGAAGCGCGGCTGGGTGTACTCGAGATATACCAGCTGCAGGGCGGTCTCGAGGTCCTTGCGGGTGCTGCGGCCGCTGATGCCGTTGTTGAGCGCGTTGATGTAGGGATTGACGCTTACGCTCTTGCCGGTGAGCATCTTGGTGGTCTGGGTGCCGGAGAAGCCTGCTACACCGCGGTTCTGGAGGAACATCTGCCAGATGTTCTGGTCGAACGAAGCGAGGTCCTCGGTGGGGATGAGGCTCGATCCGCCTTCGCGCCAGAGGTCGAAGAGGATCTGGTCCTTGGCGTAGTTGGTGGGGAGTATGAACACTTCGATGCCGTTCTTGAGCTGCCAGCGGGTGGCTCCGTACTCATAGCCTCCGGTAGCTTTAACCTTGCCGGCCTTGAGCTTGGAAGCGTCGAGGAATTCACTGGCGATCTCTTCGGAAGCGAGAGGCTGGATATCGGCGGCCTGAACCTCGGCGATGACGGCCTTGATCTGGTCTACGGTCGGAGTCTGGATGCCTTCCTTGGCGGGGCCGTTGTAGAGCACCACGAGGTTCTCTCCGGTCATGAGCTGGGGAAGTATCTGGTTGAGGGCAGTGGCGTTGATCTGGCCGAGTATGCCGTTGTAGAGGTCATACTTGTCCTGGGGAGTGAATATAGGCTCGTTGTCGAAGAAGTTCTGGATCATGCCGCGCACGAACTCGGGGTTCTTGCGGGTGTCGGCCCTCTCGATAGCGTTCTGCAGGTTGTTCAGGATATTGGTCTTGGCGCGGCCGAATTCATCGTCGGTGAAGCCGAAGCGGCGCATGCGCTCGACTTCGGTATAGAAATCCTTGAATCCGCCGAGGATGTTGTCCTCCTTGAGCGAGACGTTGGCCATTTCACCTTCGACAGTTTCGTAGATGACGTCGCCGAAGCCGTAACTGCCGCTGAGGAAGCTGGCTCCGGGCTTGCTGGTGATATCGTTGAAGCGCTCGTACATGATGTCGGAAATCACTTCCTTGATGATGTCCTGAAGTACGCCCATGGCAGTGTTGTTGAGCTGCTCGGGCATGGCTTCGCTCTTCCATACCATTTCGATCGAAGGAGAAGTGAGTTCGGGATCGGTGAGGATGCCGTAAACGGGTTCAGCATTGGCCGGGAACGGGATCTCGGGCCTCGTCTGCGGGTTCTCCTTGGCAGGAACCTTGCCGAAGATTTCCTTGATCTTGGCTTCGGTGCGGTCGACGTCGACGTCACCGACCACTATTATCGCCTGGTTTGCAGGGTAGTACCAGCTGCTGTAGAAATTGTACAGGCTCTGGGGCTCGAAGCCCATTATATTCTCCTCGCTGCCGATGAGGGTGCAGGTCGCGTACTTGGTGTCGCCGAAGTAGTAGGGGAGGCTGTTCTCCAGTGTCCTCCAGCTGGCATTGCGCCTCTGGCGGCGCTCCTCGCGGATTACGGGGCGCTCGAGGTCGATCTCTTCGGTTGCGTTGGTGACATAGTGCGAGTAGTCGCACATGATCATCAGGCAGCTGTCAACGACGCTCTCGCGGGCCACCGGGATGTTGTTGAGCATGTACTGGGTCTCTTCGAAACCCGTGGAGGCATTGACGTTGCGGCCGAATTCGGCTCCGATGCTCTGGAGATAGTTGAGGATGCCCTTGCCGGGGAAGTGCTCGGTGCCGTTGAAGCACATGTGCTCGAGGAAGTGTGCGAGACCGTCCTGGTCGGGGGTTTCATAGATGCCGCCGGTATTGGTGGCGAGATAGAATTCCGCCCTCTCCTTTGGGAGTTCGTTGTGGCGGATGTAGTAGGTGAGTCCGTTGTCGAGCTTACCCACGCGCACGTTCTTATCCT